>CABZJN010000007.1 GCA_902526085.1 uncultured Pelagibacteraceae bacterium | reverse complement strand
AAAATTAAAAGTTTTAGATCGTAAGGTATTTGACGAAATCACAATTATATGGAATACAGATGAAATCAAAAGATCTAAACCAACTCCTGCAGAGGAGGCAAGATGGGGACTTGCAATTATTGAAGATAGCTTGTGGGATACAATTCCAAAAGTTTATAGGAGATTAAATCAAATATTTGAAAAAAATATGGGCAAAGGTTTACCCAAAAATTTTAATCCAATTGAGTTTGGATCGTGGATGGGTGGTGATAGAGATGGCAATCCATTTGTAACTGCAGAAGTCACAAAAAGGGTAATTTTATTATCAAGATGGGAAGCCGCTAAACTTTATGAGAAGTCAATGACAAAGTTAATTAGATCTTATTCTATGGAAAAATGTTCAAATAAAATTTTAAAAATCACAGGAAAAACATTTGAACCTTATAGAGTTTATCTAAGACCTTTAAGGGATAAATTAAGAAAAACACATAGAGCAATAGAAGGTTACTTGGCAAACAATAAACCATTGAATGAAAAAGATCTACTATTAGAGAGAGAAGAAATTTTAAAACCATTGAGGGTTGTAAGAGAATCGTTAGAACAAAACCAAAGTGAAAATATAGCTAGTGGTGATTTATTAGATTTAATGCGAAGAGCTAAGTGTTTTGGAATAAATCTTGCACGACTTGATATAAGACAAGAGTCTTCAAGACATTCTCAATTATTAGCAGAGTATATAAAGAAAAAACTAAACCAGAATTATTCTACTTGGGATGAGGACCAAAAAATTAATTATTTATCGAACAAAATGCAAAGTAAAAATGTATTAAAAAATTTTCAATTTAAAAATAAAGAAAATAAAGAGGTTTGGTCTACTTTTAAAGTATTAGCAAGTCAACCTAAGGAGTGCTTAGGAGCATATGTAATCTCAATGACATCTTCGGCCTCTGATATATTATCAGTCATGTTTTTTCAAAAAGAAGCAAAAATTGAGAATAGACTTAGAGTAGTTCCTCTTTTCGAAACGCTTGATGATCTGATAAATGCAAAACCAATAATGGAAAAACTTTTTTCATTAAAATGGTACAGAAAAGATATTAATAACAAGCAAGAAATTATGATTGGGTACTCTGACTCAAGTAAAGATGCTGGAAAGCTCTCTGCGAGTTGGCATCAATTTAAACTACAGGAAGAAATAATTAAAATTGCTAAAAAATTTAAAATAGATGTTACATTTTTTCATGGAAGAGGAGGGTCTGCAGGAAGAGGTGGTGGACCGATACAAGCAACACTGAGATCACAACCAGCTGGATCAGTCAATGGTAAAATTCGAATAACTGATCAAGGAGAAGTAATACAGCAAAAATATGGTTATGAGCCTTTAGCAAAGTATAATCTGTGCAGTTATATAGGATCTGTTATGGAAGCTACTTTAAACCCACCTCCAAAACCAAAAGACACTTGGAGACAATTAATTCAAAGTATGTCTGAGATATCAACAAGTTCTTATCGAAAAAACATAAATCAAAATTCAGATTTTATAAGATATTTTAAAACCGTAACTCCTCATATGGCACTTGGGAAATTATCAATTGGCTCTAGACCTTCTAAAAGAAAAAATGTTGATAATATAAATAGTTTAAGAGCTATTCCTTGGGTTTTTGCCTGGACACAAATTAGATTAATGTTACCCGCTTGGTTAGGTACTGCTGAGGCCTTAAGATATTCATCTATAAAGAAATTTAAAAAAACACTTATTGATATGGAAAAAAACTGGCCTTATTTTAATTCAACAATGGACTTGCTTGACATGGTAATTTCTAAGGTAGACCCAGAAATATCAAAAATTTACGAAAAAAACCTAGCTGATGATAAACTTATCAGAGTTGGAAAAAAATTAAGATTTCAATTTGATGCTGTTAAAAAATTGAATGATCAAATAACACCAAAAGAAATTTTTAAACAAAGAAAAATTTTTAGAGGTCCAGCAATTATTAGAAACATATATTCTGAAATCCTTAATGTTTTACAAGCAGTAGTGATGAATAAGCTTTTAAAAAGAAATTTAAATAAAAAAGATAAAAAAGATTTAAATGATGCAATGATGGCATCAATAGCGGGTATTTCTGCAGCCATCAAAAATACTGGATAATGATTGAATTTATTTTAGCTTTTGGAGCAGGTTTGCTTAGCTTTTTATCTCCATGTGTTCTGCCTCTAATACCAGGATATATATCATATATATCAGGATCAACTCTTAATGAATTACTTGAAAAAAAAACTGTAAATATTTTTCCTATTATTTTATTTGCAGTCGGATTTTCTATTGTATTCATAAGTTTTGGAGCTACAGCTACATTTTTAGGCTCTTTAGTATTAGAAAACTCTTATCAACTCAGAATTGGAGCTGGAATAATCATTATAATATTTTCTTTACAAATATTAGGGCTCATAAATCTTAAGTTTTTAAATTATGAGAAGAGATTTCAGACAAATAACAATACTGGAATGATAAGTTCAATATTGATTGGTATGGCTTTTGGTTTTGGCTGGACACCTTGTATTGGTCCAATTTTAGGATCAATTCTTGCAATCGCTTCAACTGAAGATAGTATTAATAAAGGAATTGGTCTTTTATCATTTTATTCTCTTGGACTAGCAATTCCCTTTGTTCTATCAGGTTACTTGATACAAAAATTTATGATTTTTTCTAAAAATCTAAAAGCGAAGATGAAGATGATAAATATGTTTGGTGGATCTCTACTATTAATTACAGGAGTGCTAATGATTACCAATCAGTTGCAAGCTTTAGGTTATTATCTTCTTGAGTATATGCCTTTTTTACAAAGCATAGGTTAAATTAATTTATATTAAACTTTCTTTGTAAATGTCTAAGCTTGCTATCAGTACTATCATATTCAATATAGCACCCTTGTAAAAATCTTTTACCCTCATTCGGATTAAATTCTGTTCTACCATGAAGCAATCTGTAATTATCCATCATTATTAAATCCCCAGACATTAATTTAAATTCTATTCTATAGAAATTGGAGTTGTATAAATCAGATAATTTTTTTCTAGCCTTATAGTAAAGGTCTAGTTCCTCTTTTTTTAAAACCGGAACGTAATCAAGCCGAGGACTAAATCTAACTTGTTTAAAATTCTTGTTTTCATCGAGCTCTATTAATTCAGACCAGTCTTCTAAAATCACATCTTTATCAATAAATTTAAATTTTACTTTTACTTTAGTTAATATTTCATAATATTCAGGAAAGTCTTTTTTTAAATCTTCTGTAACAGTATAACCATCGACCAACGTAGATAAACCACCAGTAACTTCATTTTCTATACAATGCAATATCTGAATACAAGGGACTGGATTTCTATATGGATTATCGGTATGAGGAGCCAAAGGTAAAGGTGTATATGCAAGATCATTAGGATTAGGTTTTGATGAAACATTAAAGTGTTCACCAAAATTAGTTCTTCTAACACTGCCCACAGAGTTAGCAAATCTGATTAAATAATTATCATGCGTCGGAACATTCTTTAAAATTGCAAATCCATACTTGTAAAAAGAAGCAAGTAATTCATGCATTTCAACACTTTCATAAATATTCTCATGAAAATTAAATTTTTTTACATTATTAAGTGAAGAAGTCCATTTTACTTTTTCTTTAATTTTTATAATTGAGTTGGAATTTTTAAATTCTCGAATTATTTTATTAATATCAATTTTAGTTTCTATTCCATCTGAAAAAGTTATGCTTAAGAGGTCCTTTTCAATTATTGCTGACTTGATAATGACGTCTGATTCCATTGTACTTGGATCAAATAGTCTCTGCTGTGTTTTTTGATCCAATAATTCAACATTTTCTACTCTTTCTCTAAGCCAAAAAGGATGAATTTCTTCATTCAGATTTTCATCTCTAAAAAAAACCTTATTATTATTTAATTCAATTTTCATAAAATTGAGCATTAATTAAAAAATATCTTTAATCAAGAGAAATTAAGTAGTATTTGGAATTATGGATAGCAATCTAATAATTAAAAATAATGAATTTCCAAAGTTTTTGAACCAACTAGCAATTGATTTAACAAATTTTTATTTTAAAAAACTTAATAAGCCTTTTAAAGTTAACAATAAATTACTTGGCAAAGGATATGACCCTGTTACTACATGCGATAAAGCTTTTGAAAAATTCATTAGAGCAAAGATAGGCAAAAAATTTCCTGGTCATGAAATTATTGGTGAAGAATTTGGTTACAAAAAAACTAAAAGTGATTTTAGTTGGGTAATTGATCCCATAGATGGAACCAGGTCATTTGTTATAGGAAGTCCTACTTGGAGTAATTTAATATCAGTAAATTACAAAGACAATCCAATATTTGGTTTGGCAAACTTCCCTATGTTAAACAAATATTATTATAATCAATCTTCAAAAATTGCATATGTTGTTGAAAATAATAAAAGAAAAAAAATATCAGTCAACAAGAATGTTAAATTTAAAGATATCAAATTAACTGCTGGTTTTCATGGAGCTATTTCTTTAAATAAACAAAAAAAAATTCCAAAGCTTCTTAAATTAATACAATTTCCTTGTTCAGATGCATTATCATATGCTCAGATATGTGAAGGTAGAATTGATGTTGTCATACAATGTAATAATAAAATTTGGGACATTCATCCACTAATACCAATTATTAATGCTGCTAGTGGTATTGTAACAACTTGGGACAATCAAAATGCAAAACGGGCAGGACATGTAGTGGTATCATCCAATAAAACAATTCATAAAGAAATATTAGGTTTGCTAAAACCCATCGTTTAATAATGGAAATTCTTGTTCTTCAACACATTAAAATTGAAGATCCTGGTTATATAAAAGATTTAATGATCAAAGATGGAGTTAATATTACAACAATTGAATTAGATGAAGGTGAAAAAATTCCAAATAATTTAAATTTTTTTGACGGAATGCTATGTATGGGCGGTCCAATGGATACTTGGATGGAAAATGACTATCCATGGCTCATTGAAGAAAAAAAAAAAATTAAAGAGTTTGTTGTGGAATTAAATAAACCATACTTAGGTTTCTGTCTTGGGTGTCAATTATTGGGAGAAGTAATAGGAGGAAAAGTAGTTAAAACCAATAATCCTGAAATTGGAATGATGGATATAAATTTTTTGGATGAAAAAAAGAAAGATATACTTTTCGCAGATTTTCCAGAAAAAATTACATCATTACAATGGCACTCCTATGAGGTTCAAGAATTAGAAAAAAATAAAGATGTAGCATTAATTGCTTCATCAAAAGAGACAAAATATCAGATATTTAGATATAAAAATATTGCTTATGGTATCCAATTCCACATAGAGATTAAGGATACAACAGTAAATGATTGGGGGTGCGTACCTGAGTATAAATCATCTTTAGAAAATCAATTAGGACAAGGTGCGCTAGAAAAATTTGATAAAGAAGCTAAAGAAAATATGAAAGATATGAATAATTATTCAAAAATTTTGTATACAAAATTTAAGAGTGATATCATAATCAAAAAATAGGAGGAAATAAGATGTTCAAACCAATTGAAGAAAAAGATGCAACTGGCAAAGTAAAAGAAATTTTTAATGAAATAAAAGAAGCTCGACAAATAACTGAAATTCCAAATTTTTGGAAAACTATGGCTAATAGTCCAGAAACATTAGAAAGAACTTGGAGATCATTACAACAAGTAATGGGAAAAGGTGAATTAGATCCTGCTGTAAAGGAACTTATTTATGTTGCAGTTTCAATTACTAACAATTGTGAATATTGTATTAAATCTCATTCCTTAGCTGCCAAAAAAAAAGGTGCTACAGATGGAATGATAAACGAAATGATCGCTATAGTTGGAATGGCAAATGAAACAAATCGTTTAGTTGAAGGCTATCAAGTAGAGGTAGACGACTTTTTAAAATAAAATGAATTTCGATTTTGTCTACAAGATATGCACAAAATCTGAGTGGAGTGAGGCAAAACAAAATAATATTTTTAAAGGCACTACATTAGATTTAAAAGATGGTTATATCCATTTTTCAGACAAGGATCAGATCAAGCAAACACTAAGTAAGTTTTATGTTAATCAAACTAATTTAATAATTCTTAAAGTGGATGCTCTAAAATTAAAAAATCTGGTTTGGGAGCAATCAACTGATGGCAACATGTTTCCACATTTATACTCTGATCTAGATTTAGATTTTGTAGTTAAAGAATATATGATCAATTTAAAAGATGACGGTAAGCATGATCTGCCAGATGAACTTTAATATTTAATTTGATTTTCCAACTAAATTAACGATTAAAACTCCAGATATAATTAGTATTAGACCTATAATTGTAAAAAAGTCTGGAATTTGATTAAATTTATAAATACCAACAACTGAAGTAGCTACTATACATAATCCTGCAAATGAAGCATATGTTACTCCAACAGGAATGGTTTTCATAACTAATGATAGTGTATACATGCAAGCGACTATTGTTATTGCTGTAAAGACACTTGGTAAAAAAATTGTAAAACCATTTGCAGCTTTGGCAAAACCATTTGATGCTGTACCAAGAGCAACTGCAATAATTAAAATTATGTAAGCAGTTAAATTACTCATAATTAAAGAATAATATATCCTTAATTAATATCTACAAAGTTTTCTAATTTATTTAAATGTTATAGGACCGACCATTCCACTTTCGTAGTGACCAGGAATATTACATGCCATTTCTAAAGAAATATCTTTTGAAAACTTCCAGATAATTTCTCCTGTTTTATTTGGCTCTAGCATTACACTATTTGCGTGTTTATGGCCCAATGAATGATCTTTTTTAGACATTTCTTTCATTTTTTTATGATCAATTCGGTCGCCTAAAAGAATCTCGTGTTCAATTAATCTTGCCATTTCGGGTTGGTGTTCAATATGCATCTTTTTAGTGCCAATATTATATTCATGCACCAGTTCACCTAAATTTTTAACAATTATTTTTACTGTTTCACCTTTTTTAACTTGAATTGAACTTGGCTCATAATAGTTGTCATACATCTTTACTTCTATTACTCTTGTAACATCATTTGGATCACCCTTAGACCCAATCATCTTCATTGAAGCTGCATTCGAATTAAAGGCGATTAAAATAAATAAAAGTATGAGTTTTTTCATTATTTAGGCATTGGTGTTGCGCCAGTCTCTAAACTCATGATTTTTCCATTATCATATTTGTAGACTGCCATTACTGCTTCAGTATTTCCATCATCAAATGTTACAAATGCGTGGTGTACACCCACTTCATCATTTTCATATACAACTCTTGTATCTCTTTGATTAATATCACCGCTCATCGCCCATTTGATCACTTCAGCTTTACCTAAAGTATTTCCTGATTTATGCATTGTAAATTTGAAATCGTCATGCAAAAGTTCATTCATAGCTGCTTCATCTTTGTTTTTTAGGGCAGCGCTATATTTCTCTAATATTGACATTTTTTTCTCCTATTCTTAATATTTTTATATTCCTTCAACAATTATAGAATTTGACACAGCATTATCATGTCTTATCTGTCTAATCGGTTTGTATTCTTCTGAGTTATACCATTCCATCGCTTTTTCTTTTGATTGAAATTTAATCACAATAGATCTAGGATTATTCCATTCACCCTCAATAACTGTCATCTCTCCACCTCTAACCAAGTACTCTCCACCAAATTTTTCAACTATAGACTTAACTTTTGTGACATATTCTTTATAGTTATCGGGATTGTTGACTTTAATACTCGATAATACATAAGCACTCATAATTTACTCCTTTTTTTAAATAAATTATATCTTATTCAGCAGGCTTGACGACTGTTTTTGCAGCACTGGCAGCATTACTGAAAGCTTTATTGTAATCTATTACTTCATGGACCATTAAATCATCCATAAGTCCAGAATTTTTAAAAGCTATCTTTAATGCAACGGCTTGTTCGTATTCCCCTTCAACACAAGAGATTACATCAAATCTACCTCTAACCCACTCGTAAGAAATAAGCTTTAAACCAGCTGCTTCTGTTACCTTTTTTGTAGAAGCAAATCTGTCTGCAGTTGGTTCGTTCTGCATTCTCTTCATTAGTTCTCCACTTATCTTGCCTATTAAGTAAAATTTTGCCATATTACATTTCAACCTTAGTCAAATCCCAGGCAGTCATTTTGATAACACATTCATCATAAATTTCCTTTCCAACTGGATGTGTACCAGATATTAGTTCTTTCATTTTTTCCATATTATGAACAAATACCTTAAACATTACGCCACTTTTATCTGGCTTTACTGCTCCTATAGTTTTTTCTGGATGAGCTGCAGATTTTCTCACACTCATACCTTCATCTGATTGCATCCATCCCATAAATTTTTCAAGTTTTCCTTCTTTCAAATCTACGATTACTAACACTTCTTTTTCCATTTTTTTCTCCTTTTTTTTATTTAGTATTTTAAATCAATCTAATGATTATTCAATTATTTCATTAAAGAATATTCACCTTTAAAATAAATTGATGAGGCAAATTTATTTTCTTGGGCTGAGTTAATTGGTGTGTACCCTGTTGAGCCACTACATTCTATTCCATTATATTTTCCTGTTCCCCCTAAACATTTAAATGTACCATTCATTGAATCTCCAAGTGGAATTTCGTAGTATGTAAAAATAGTATCCCCATCCATTTGGTTTATTTTACAGTGTCCCATTTCAAATCCCTTTCCTGGGATTGTGCCTGCGCCAAGACAATATTGTGAAGCATTATCCATGAATGTTGTACCTTCGACTGCCATTACTCCTCCAACTCCATCGTAAGTAAAAGTTAAAAAGTTACCCTCGTTATCAGTAAGAAATTTGTTATCTCCAACAATAAAACCTTTAAGATCAATTTTTCCTTTATGACCGTCTGCAAAACTTGATGTTGTAAATATTATAAACATCATAATTAAATATATTTTTTTCACCATTACCTTTCTGTTATTATTTTTAATCTGAACAAACACTCATTACTGTTGTCTCTTGTTTATGGCCAGATTCCGCAATTACCTTAGCATTCTCTGGATTCTGCATAAATTTTTGCATAGTATCCGCAGCGGGTGTCTCCATCACAATATGAACCTTATTTGGATTTTCTAATTCATTTCCAACGTAAATAGTTTTGATACCTGCTGCTTCTCTTGGTCCAGAGTGTTCATCAAACATTTTTTTCCAATGAGACCAGTCTTTTACCTCAAAATTACCAACCATTTTTACCATGTTATTCTACCCAAACCACAGCAAACTCGTATGCCTCAACATATTTGTCTGCTTTGACAAAAGTTCTAACTTCAATGCTAGCCATATTTACTCCTTTATAAGTTTATGGTTATTTTGGTATTTTTGTTGCTCCAGTTTCTAATTCAATGATTTTACCATCTTTAAATTTCCAACAACACATTAAAGCTTCAGTATTTCCATCTTGATAAGTAACATATGAATGATCAAAACCAATTTCATCATTCTCAAAAAGGATTCTATATTTAGCAGGACTCATCATGCCTTTACTTACGGCTTCGACCATGCCTGCTTTACCCATGTGTACATATTCACCTTTTAGATGAGAAAACATTTTGTAGTCATCGTGCACCAGCTCACCAGCTGCTGCACCATCTTTTTCCATGATTGCTTTATTTAGTTTTTCTAAAATTGACATATTGATCCTTACTTTTTCATTGCATTGAACATGCTAAGGGTGTCATCAAATGTCATCATGGTTACAGTTTTTCCTTGATCATTCATTTCAAAATAATGTCCAAACATAGTATCCATGTTATCAGCTTTGGCATGAACTCTTACAAAAATCTTATTTCCTTCACTGATCATATCCATAATTTTTAAATTAAAATTTGGCCACGTTCCTGGAATTTTAGACATTGTTGCCATCATAGCTTGTTTTCCTTTATGAACTCCTGATAATGGGTGAACTCCTTCTTTCCCTGGAAATGTCCACACAATATCGTCATCTATCATATCGTTAAAAAATGTTTCCATATCACCCGTGTTAAAAAGTTCATATGCTTTTTTCATTTGTTCTTTTACGTCCATAAAATCTCCTTTGTTATTTTTGTATTAAATTTTATTATAAGATTGAAATGTAATGAATTTATTACAGTACTGGTATGCGTGATTATATCCAGTGAGGATAAGGAAGGCCTTTTTCTTTTAAAAAAGATTTATTAAACATCTTTGAGTTGTATTTATCAGATTTGTCACAAAGAATTGTGACAATCGTTTTACCTGGTCCTAAAAGTTTACCCAATCTTATTGCTCCAGCTATGTTTACTCCACAACTTGTACCTAAACTTAAGCCTTCTTTTTCAATTAAATCAAATAAAACAGGCAAAGACTCATGATCACTTATTGAAAATGCTCCATCAATTTTTGCTTTTGCAAAATTTGCAGTAACTCTACTAGATCCAATACCTTCAGTTATTGAACCACCTTCACTCTTTAATTCACCATTTTCAATGTAACTATAAAGAGAGGAACCTGTTGGATCCGATAAATAGATTTTAATATCTTTATTCTTTTCTTTTAAAAAGCTACTAACCCCTGCAATTGTACCACCAGTACCAGATGAACATACAAAACCATCTATTTTGCCGTCAGTCTGTTCCCATATTTCTGGCCCAGTTGTTTCATAATGACCTTTAGAATTGGCTGTATTGTCAAATTGATTAGCCCAAACTACACCGTGATTGTTACTACTTTTCAATTCATCAGCCAATCTTCCTGCATATTTAACAAAGTTATTTTCATCTTTATAAGGTTTTGGTGGAACTAACCTTAAATCAGCTCCAATATTTCTTAATAAATCTTTTTTTTCTTGTGTTTGATTATCATTCATTACGATTATAGTTTTATAACCAATAGAATTTCCTAAAAGACATAATCCAATTCCAGTATTACCAGCAGTTCCTTCAACAATTGTTCCACCTTTTGAAATTAATTTTTTTTCTTCAGCATCCCTTATTAATGCTAGAGCTGCTCTATCTTTTACAGAGCCACCTGGATTAAGGTACTCTGCTTTTCCATAAATATTACAACCAGTAATTTCTGATGCGGCTTTTAATTTAAATAAAGGAGTGTTTCCTATTGCTTCGACAAAATTATTTTGTAAAGTTTTCATACATCAAGTTTTGTATCACCTCCTGGTGCAACACCATAGGGTTTAAATTCTTCGGATGCAGTTCCAACATTTTTTGCAGGAATTCCAACCATTACTGCATTTTCTGGAACATCTTTTGTAACAACAGCATTAGCTCCAATTTTTGCATTTTTACCAACTACAACTGGTCCAAGGATTTGTGCACCAGATCCTACAACTACATTTTCTTTTAATGTTGGGTGTCTCTTAACATTTCTTTGATTGTCTGAATTTATACTTGGAGCAATTCCGCCTAATGTTGCCATGTGATAGATGGTAACATTATCTCCAATATCAGATGTTTCCCCAATAACTACTCCCATGCCATGATCTATAAAAAGATTTTTTCCAATTTTAGCATTTGGATGGATTTCTATACCTGTTAAAAATCTTGAGAACTGAGAAATTATTCTTGCAACAAGGTGAAATTTTGCAATTGAAAAAAAATTAGCAATTCTATGAAAAAACACAGCTTTAACGCCAGGATAAGTTAGTATTAAACTCAACTTTGATCTTGCAGCAGGATCTCTTTTAATTATCGACTCTAAAAAATCATTCATGTTTATTTAAGATTAGTTATTAAAATTTAACTACTTGTTACAACAGCAGTTTTCTGATGATGGTTTGCAATTACATTTTTTACAAACGCATCTGTCACAAGAACAGTCTTTACATTTACAGTGTATATTATTGCATGCCATAGTAGTTATATAATTGTATATTTTTTAAAAACAATACTAATAATACCCCTGATTTTAGAGTTCTTTAAGCGTTAATCCCTTTAGATTTGCAGGAACTGCAATATCCATCATTTTTGGATTGGCAAGATTAAGATTATCCATTATTTCAGCATATTCCTCTTTTGAGCTAACTTGTAATCTAGGATTATTACTTTTCTCACTACCAATTGTTGAATTTTTTTTCCCGTTATAATCATGAGCAGGATAAACAAGTGTTTCTTCTGGAAGCTTTAATAGTTTGCCAAATAATGACTCATAAGCCTGATGAGCACTACCATTTTGAAAATCTGTTCTACCTGTACCGTTAATTAAAAGAGTATCTCCTGTAAAAACTCTATCATTCATTAAGTAACTATATGAACAATCTGTATGACCTGGCGTATAAATGGCTTTAAGTTCAATATTCTCAATATTAATATTTTCATCATCTTTTAATTTAATATCAATAACTTCAGATTTTGAATTTTCTCCCATTATACGAACACAGTTCGTTCTTTGATTTAACTCGTTAAGACCTGTAACATGATCAGCATGTATGTGAGTATCAATGACCTTAACTAATTTGAGATCCAAACTTTTTAACATTTTAATATAGTCATCGGTATGTTCTATAACCGGATCAATTATTAGAGCTTCTCTGCCTTTTCCGCTTGAAATAATGTATGTATAAGTTGAGGATTTTTGATCAAATAATTGGTTAAATATCATATTAAAAGACTATTAAAATTTGCATACCAAATCAATCTTGATTATAATTATTCTAAATAATAATTAAGGAGAGACTAAATGTTAAAAATAAACAGTATGTGCCCAGATTTTCAATGCAAAACCACTGAAGGAGATATCTCTTTTCATGAATGGCTTGGAGATAGTTGGGGCGTGTTATTTTCTCACCCTAAAGATTTTACACCAGTTTGTACGACAGAATTAGGTTCATTAGGGCAAATGAAAGCTGAATTTGATGCAAGAAATGTTAAAGTAATCGGATTAAGTGTAGATGGGGTTGAGGATCATAAAAAATGGTTAGAGGATATAAAAGATGTATCCGGAACAATGCCAGGTTATCCAATTATTGCGGATGAAGATTTGAAAGTTGCAAAACTTTTCAACATGCTCGAAGCTGATGCCGGAACAACTTCAATGGGGCGAACTGCAGTAGATAATGAAACTGTTAGAACTATTTTCGTTGTAAGACCAGATAAAAGAATTGGTCTTTATTTAACATACCCAATGGCTACAGGTAGAAATTTCCATGAAATTTTAAGAGCCATAGACTCAATGCAACTTACTGCAAAACATAGAGTTGCTACGCCAGCTAATTGGAAAAAAGGTGAGGACGTAGTTATTCTTCCTGCTGTAAAAGATGATGAGGCTAAAAAAATATATCCAGATGGATGGGAAACAGTTAAGCCTTACTTAAGAAAAGTTCCAGATCCTACAAAGTAATAAGGATTTTGGATTAATTTATAATCTCAGTTCTAATAATAATTAGAACTGAGATTAAATTAAATTCTTTTATACTTTTTCATTGAAATATTTGCCACAAGCAGATTTGGATCAATAAAAATTTTAGACTGTTTTATTTTCTTAAAAGATTTATAAGCAAATATTGCGATTGGTAACTCAGTACATCCTAGAATTATTTTTTTACATTTAATTTTCATTAAGTAATTTACAGCAGGTCTAATAGCTTTTTCAGCTTCTTTGATTTTTCCCATCTTAACAAGTTTTATTGATTTGTTCACAGAACTTTTTTGTAAATCATTGCTAGGGCTCACCAAATTAAAACTTTTAGCAAAGTATTTGCTATACACCTTTGTCTCTAAAGTTGCTTCTGTAGATAAAAGACCTATTTTAGTATTTTTTTTACAAGTTTTAAGTGTTTCTTTATAAACTTCTTGTGGCATACTTAAAATTGGTATCTTAATCTTTTTTCTCAAATCATCATACCAATAGTGTGCTGTATTACATGGCATAACTATAAATTTACAATTATTTTTTTGCAGCATTTTACAGCCTTCAACAAGAGCATTTAAGACGTTGTAATATTTTTTTAAATTTTCTGGTCTCTTTGGTGTGTTAGTTTTGTTGTATAGAACAAACATTGGATATTGTTGATCAAGTTTGCCGGTATTAATCTTTGCAAGTTTATTGCAAAAATCTAAACCAGCTTGTGTCCCCATTCCTCCAAGAATACCAATCATAAATCTACTTTGAATTTTGTTTTAAAAGTTACAATATACAACTATATTTTATAAACAATTATGCAAGATATTTATATTGATGATATTGGTTCAGGATATCCACTAGTTTTAGTACATGGATATCTAGGATCATCAGAAATGTGGAAACTCCAAAAAGATTATCTGTATAAAAAATTTAGAATTATAGCACCGGCTTTGCCAGGTTTTGGTGAAAGCTTTAATGCACAATCTTTAAATAGTATAAGTTTAATGGCTAAATTTATTATCCAACAAATTGATTTAAAAAATATTGATAAGTTTAATTTAATGGGTCACTCGATGGGTGGAATGATAGTTCAAGAAATAGCAAATCTATCAGGAGAGAGAATTAATAAATTGGTTTGTTTCGCTACAGGACCTATTGGTGACATCCCAGGAAGATTTGAACCTATAAATACATCGATAAAAAAACTGGGTGAAGAAGGAATTAAGGAACAAGTAAAAAGAATACCACCAAAGTGGTTTGTTGATGGAGATAAAGCTAAAAATTATTATTTATGTGAAAATGCAGTTAAAAATATATCTGAGGAAACAGCACGTAACGCCTTAATAGCTATGAGAGATTGGAATGGATTAGAAAATTTAAAAAAAATAAAAAACAAAACCTTAATAATTTGGGGTGATAAAGACAAATCTTATAATTTTGAACAAGTCTCAACACTAAAAAATAATATTCCTGATAGTGATTTAAAAATATTTAAAAATTGTTGTCACAATGTACATCTTGAACAGCCACAGATATTTAATCAAGTTGTTGAAGATTTTCTTATTTAAATCGCTCATTTTAGGCTTTTGCATAGCAGATTTTACTATTTAGCTTATTAGAAAAGTTGACTCTAAATTTAAAACAAAGTTAGATTTTAATTATATAAAATAACATTAATGAGGAAAATATGAATATAATCAAAAAAATTATTGTGGCTGGAGTAATTTCATTATTTGTGCCAGCCTCAAGTTTTGCTGAAAAGGTAAAAATAGGTGATCCTGGCTGGACAGGTGCAACTGCAATCGCAAATTTACTTGCAGCTGTTGTTGTTGATAAAATGGGTGGTGAGGCCGAGTTAGTTCCAGGAAACAATACTGCGATCTATGGCGCAATTGATAGAAGTAAAGGTGAAATCGAAGTTCATCCTGACATTTGGCTACCAAATCAAGAAGCTTATACAAAAGATTTAGTACCAAAAGGAACATTACAATTAAGCAAAAACCCTTACGAGGGAAATCAAGGCTATTGTGTTTCTCAACAATTTGCAAAAAAAATGAATATTACTGCAATAGAAGACTTGGGAAGACCAGAAGTTGTTAAAGCAATGGATAGCGACGGAAATGGAAAAGGTGAGTTTTGGATTGGTGCAGACGGATGGGCTTCAGCAAATGTTAACCAGGTAAAACTTAGAGATTATAAACTCTACGATGCTGGTATAGAGCCAATAAGAGCTGCAGAGGCAGTTAAAAATGCTAGAGTTCTAGACTCTATCAAAAAGGGTGAGGGCTATGCATTTTATTGTTACAAACCTCACGCTATTTGGGGAATGGCAGATGTAGTTATGTTGGAAGAACCAAAATATGATCCAGCTAAATATAAAATGATACAACCAAAAGCAGATGCAGATTGGTATCAAAAGTCATATGTTGCTTCAAAGGATGCTTTGAAAAAAATCCAAATCGGATGGGGAACTTCTTTAGAAAGTAAATCACCAGCAATTGTTGAATTTTTCAAAAATTTTCAGATTACAGCAGATGATGTTTCTTGGATGGCATTCGAGGTTTCAGTTCAAAAAAGAGACCCAGGCGAAGTTGCAAGAGATTGGATGTCTAAAAATAAATCAACGGTAGATGGTTGGTTAGGTCTGTAGTTTAGATAAACTAAATTTTATATACCTGGCGACTTATAGTTGCCAGGTATCATTTTCAATAATTTTAAGCTAAAATCCATTTATGGAAGCTGCCATAAAAATCCAAAATGTTTGGAAAATATTTGGAAATACATCCAATGATGCATTGGATGCAATCCAAAATAAGAAAATTTCAAAACAAGAAGCATTAGAAAAATACAATTCTGTAATTGGTGTTTCTGATGTCTCGTTTGATGTCAATAAAGGTGAAATTTTCTGTGTTATGGGTTTATCTGGAAGCGGTAAATCAACACTTGTAAGGCATATTAATAGATTATTAGAACCAACATCTGGAAAAATTTTAATAAATAATCAGGATGTAATGCAGTTTGATAAAGAAAATTTACAAGATCTTAGAAATAAAAAAATTGGTATGGTTTTTCAAAATTTTGCATTGATGCCCCACAGATCTGTTTTAGATAATATTGCAATGCCGTTAGAAATAAGAGGCGTAAGTAAAAACGATAGGTTAGATGTAGCAAATAACATCTTAAATATTGTTGAATTACAAGGGTGGGGCAATAAATACGCGCATGAATTATCTGGAGGAATGCAACAAAGAGTAGGATTAGCAAGAGCACTTGCTGCTGATCCTGAATTTCTACTCATGGATGAGCCTTTTAGTGCACTTGATCCACTTATAAGACGTCAACTTCAAACGGAGTTTATTAAACTTTCAAAAAAAATGAAAAAAACTACTGTATTTATTACTCACGATTTAGATGAAGCTGTAAGAGTTGGACATAGAATAGCAATAATGCGAGATGGAAGAGTGGTTCAAATTGGAACTCCTGAAGAAATAGTTGTAAATCCATCTGATGAATATGTTGCAGACTTTGTTAAAGGAATTTCAAGATTAAAAGTTGTTCAGGCTAAAACTATTATGCAACCTATAGAGCAATATAAAACAAACTTTGGGGAAAATTTAAGTAATAATGAAAAAGTGAATGAAAACGATATATTAAGCAAACTTATTGAAACTTCTGTTTCAAAAGATAAACCAATCGTAGTTGTAAACGACCATAATACTGAAGTTGGAATTATTACTCAATCAGACCTATTAAAGGCAGTTGTTGAAGGAAATGATAATGAGTAAGGAAATTAAAAATTTACCAAGATCTGAACTTATTAAAAATTTTGTAATTTCAAATCCAGATTACTATATCAAAGAGTTTAAAAAAATTGGTAGCAAACCGTCATACTCTTTCTCTTTTAACCTGTTTGCAGCACTGTTTGGACCAATATGGTTTGGAATAAGAAATGTATGGAATTATGCTTTGGCATTTCTAATTGTGGAAACATTTGCTGTTGTTCAAATTATTAGAGGATTATTTGGCAACATCACTAAAGATGCAGTTGAAAAAATTGATAAAATTCAATCAACTATCGATTTTAGATACAAACAATTAGAGGCAGCAAAAGAAAACAACCCAGATAAAGTCGAAGTCTACGAGAGGGCAATTAAATCACTTGAAGGTGCAATGAAGGAATATGTTGTTGATGTTCAGCAAATCGAGGCTTCAGCAATATGGATTACTATTTCAGGAATTATATTATTGATTTTTGTAAAATTTATTCAAGGAATATTAGCGAATACAGTTTTAGAAAAAAGATACTCCGAATGGTTATCAAATAAAACGATTAACCCTGGAATGAAAACTAAAAATTATTTATTGAGTGTTGGTTTTACTATAATTATAATGTTTTTTTCAGTAATACATTATAGCTTTCCAGGTTTCTTCTCAATAATGAATGATTTTCCTACTCACCCAGAAATAAGACTTACATCTATTAAATGGGTAGAAACAATTTTTGATTATGCTGTTATCAAAGGAGATGCAGTATTTACTGCAATTACAATTGGAATTAGATCTGTTCTTGATTTTTTAGAACTTTTATTTGTAAAAACACCTTGGATTGTGATTATAACTACCATTGTAGTTTTAACTGCTTTGTCAGCAGGAATAAGAACTGCGATATACTCTGCAGGATTTTTAGCTTACATGGGTTTTTTGGGATTTTGGGTTAAAGCTATGACAACACTTGCTTTATTGGGAACAGCAGCAATTTTGAGCATTGTTATAGGAATACCTTTAGGAATTTATTGTGCAAGACGTCAAAGGTTTTATTCAATGATAAGACCAATAATGGACTTTATGCAAACAATGCCAGCATTTGTATTTATGATTCCTGTCATTGCATTTTTTGGAACAGGGAAGGTTGCAGCTGTAATTATTACAATGATTTTTGGCGGAACACCAGTTGTAAGACTTACAGTATTAGGATTAAGAGGAGTTCCTGAAACTATCAGAGAGGCAGCAATAGCTTATGGAGCATCTAAATGGTATCTCCTTAGAAAAGTAGATTTACCACTTGCAACTCCATCAATACTTGCTGGTGTAAATCAAACTGTGATGTTAAGTTTAGCAATGGTTGTTGTAGCTTCACTTATCGGAGCAAAAGGTTTAGGACAAGACGTTCTTGAGGCACTTCAATATGCAAATGTTGGACAAGGAATTTTAGCCGGCGTTGCAATATTATTTGTTGCCTTAATATTGGACAGAGTAGTTCAAGGTAAGAAAAGAGTATAATACCTTAATGAACAAAAATGTATGGTTGCTATTTGCTAGCAACGCATGTGCTTTTTCAGTTGCACCTGTAACAGTTTTTTTAAGTGGAATTATTGGATCAAGTATAACCCCGATTAAATCTTTGTCGACTTTACCCATGTCTTTATCAATTGTTGGTACTGCTCTTTTTATAATAGCAGCCTCTAAAATAATGAGTATTACCGGTAGAAAAAAAGGTTTTATATTATCATCAATTACAACTTCAATATTTGCACTATTAGCAGCTTACGCTGTAATGAAACAAAACTTTATTTTATATTCATTTTCGTGCTTCTCGCTTGGATTTGGAATGGCATTTGCCCATCAATATCGTTTTGCGGCTGCTGAGAGTGTTAAAAAAAAACAAGCCCCAAAAGCTATATCTTTATTACTTTTTGCAGGGATTTTGTCAGCTTTACTGGGTCCTAATTTAGCAAATCTAGGAAAAAATATAATTTCAGAGAGCTTATATGTAGGATCTTATCTATGTCTATCATTATTAACCCTTTCATCAATAATTTTTTTAATTTTTTATAAAGAAAATAAATTTATTGATAAAAAAAAAATATCAAGAGGAAGAACTATTTTAGCACTAATATCTCAACCAAGATTTTTACAAGCATTGGTATCTTCATCTTTTGCATATGCAGTAATGTCTTTTTTAATGACAGCCACTCCAATTAGTATGCATATACAAGACAAGATGTCTTTAAATAGTACTAGTTTTGTAATTCAATTTCATATCATCAGCATGTTTCTACCAGCATTAATTACAGGAAATTTAATCAAAAAGTATGGTCACAGTAAGATTATGTACACTGGCGTATTATTTTTTTTCATAACAATTCTTCTTAGTTATCAAAATCAAACTTTTATAAATTATCTTTTGGCCTTATTTTTTTTAGGACTTGGATGGAATTTTTTATTCATATCAGGAACTAGCTTGCTCGTTTTAAATTATAGAGAAGAAGAGAGATTTAAAGCACAAGGTTTTAACGATTTTATAGTTTTTTCAGTCCAAGCTACAGCAAGTTTAACAGCAGGCGTAGTACTAAGCTATACGAGCTGGAAAACTATGAACATATTGTGCATACCATTTTTGATAATAATAATTTTTACAATCCTGAGAGCTGATAAATCATATAAAAAAATTTAAGTTAAAGACGTGTCAACTTGTTGCACCAATGAGACATTGTTTATCTAACTTTAGATAATATATGAAATTTATGATAAAAAATAATAAATTTATAATTTCATTTATAATTTTAATCAGTACATTTTTTACGAATATAGCATTAGGTGCGGATGTTACAGTGGAAATGTTGAATAGGCTTGATAAAGAGTCAAATGTATTTGAGCCTAAAATTGTTAGAGTAAACACTGGAGATACAGTTCTTTGGAAAGCAAATGACAAAGGACATAACGTTGAATTCATAAAAAAGGGTGTGCCAGATGGAGTAGGTAAATTTAAATCAAAATATAACAAGGATGTTGAATATAAGTTCGATGTTCCTGGGATATATGCTTACTGGTGTACACCACACAAAAATATGGGAATGATTGGTTTTGTGGTGGTTGGAGATGACAAATCTAACCTGGATGCTATTAAAAAACTTAGATTTTCTTCAAAATCTAAGAAAATTGCACCAGGTTTAATAGACCAACTATAAATCAGAAAATATTTTTGGATTAAGTCTTCTGACTTTTATAAGTGAATCTTTGTACTTCCCGGTAAGGTGAAAGTCTCCCGGGAAGGCAATACACTTTATTTTTGCTTTTCTTGCATAACTTAAACTTATTTCTGTATCTTCTACAGCTACACATTTATTTGATCTAAGATTTAATTTTTTCAGGCAATGTTTATAAATGTCTGATTTATCTTTGAAGGTTTTAATAATTTTATCATGACCTATGTAATCAAAATCGTTTTTTTTGATATGGTGTTTTAAAGATTGAAATACTCCATCAACATTATTTTTAGTTGTAGAAGTAACAAACCCAATTTTTATTCTATTTTTTTTACAGAATTTAATAATATTTTTTACTCCAGCACGTGGTTTTAATTTATTCTTTTTTAAATATTGATTAAATATAAATGTTTTTAAGTTTCTTATTTGTTTTGCATTCACTAAAGTTTTTTTTGATATACCAAATTTTTTAACTCTAATTTCACCACCTGGTTTTTGTAACATTGATTTATACATTTTTTTCGTCCAATACCAATCAAGACCATTTTTTTTAAAAGCTTTGTTAAATGATTGTCTTTGAATATTTGAAGTTTCAACAATCGCGCCAATTGAACCGAATAGAACTGCTTTAATCTTCATTAGCCTTTGACGGCTCCAGTTGTTAATCCACTTATTACTTGTCTTTGGAAAAACATAACTAACATAAAAAGAGGGGCAGTGGCAGAAACAACTGCAGATACTGCCCACATCAAATTACCTTCGTGTTGATTTGTTCCAAGATAACTTTGAATTTTGGGCACCATTGTATGATTTTCTTGGTTTAGAAGTAGTGCTGTTACTGTAAAATCATTATATGCTAACATTAGACTAAACAAACCAGCAGTAATAACGCCAGGCCACATTACTGGCATAATTATATATCTAAATGCTTGAAAGTATGAACAACCATCTATTAATGCACTCTCATCTAATTCTTTTGGTACTGTTTTAAAAAAAGAATAGAGCAACCACAAAGTAAAAGGTTGATTAATTGCAACTAAAACTACAATTGTAGTTGGCAAAATTCCCCAAATCTGCAATTCAAAAAAGGGAAAAAGGTAACCTGAGACCAATGTTATGTGTGGCATTGCTCTAAAAATTAATGCCGCAATTAGTATCCAAAACGCATACCTCTCTGTGGATCTAGATAAAGCGTAAGCTCCTAATGTTCCTAAGAAAAGTGATATTGTAACTACAAAGACTGTTACTATTATTGTATTTCTTGAAGCTTTCCAAAACTCACCCTCAGTCCAAGCCTCAGAGTACGCATTTAATGTAAATTGTCCTCCAGTTTCTATTAAAGTATTAAATGCAGAAATTGCGTACCACCAATCTGCTCTTGAAAAAAAATCTGCTCTTACCTTAAAAGATCCCCAAAAAGTCCAAATAAATGGGAAGCATGCAATTAACAACCAAATGATTATAAAAGTTGTATTAAATGTTTTTAACGCATTTGATCTTTTGTCTAATCCATATTCCATTATCTAGCGGTCCTAAATTCTTTCCATGTTCTTATTAATACTGGTGCCAGCAAAATAGCAATTCCAATAATAGTCATCATTGAAGTTGCTGCTGCTGATCCAAATAAAATTACTTCCTCATTAACTAAATTATCGTAAATTAACCAAGATAAAGACTGTGCACTTCCTTCAGCACTAAAACCAATTATTGGTTCAAAGACTCTAAAGTTATCCATTAATGATATTAAAGCTACAAAAGTTACAACTGGATAAATATGTGGTAGAACAATGTGTCTAATTCTTTGGTATCTTGATGCTCCATCAATAATTGCTGCTTCAACTGGTTCTTGAGGCACTGTTTGTAAAGCTGCATAAAAAACTACAAAAGCAAAAGGAGAATGATGCCAAATTCCATAAATTATTATTGTTATCCAAGTAAGTGTTCTAGAAGATTTCAATGATAGGTATGGATCTTCCATCATTAATTGTAAATTTGCACCAATAATACCCTCTGCATCAATCATCCAGAATAAAACAAGTGATCCAACTAATGGGGTAACTATCATTGGTAATATTGTGCCAAATATTAGTGGACCTCTTATTTTTCTTGATATTGCATTTAAACTTAATGCTATGATGAAGCCTAATAATAAGACATTTGGAGTTACAAACAAACAGTATGTTAAAGTAAACAAAAGTGCTTTGTAAAAAGGTAAATTTGTAACTTGGTCAATAAATTCTCCAAGGGTGTCAGTCTCATCCCAAAATTCAGATATTTGCTCAATTGCTAAATGATTTCTATCAACATATGTTCCAAATCCATTAAATTTTCCCAATGGCCTCTCATCTCTTAGTACGGATGTTGCTTCTTGGTCAACAACAATTGAAACAGTACAACCAAAAGGATCACATTTTTTTACTTCTTTTACTACTTGATCATGTTGAGCATAAAAAGATTGAATACCAGTAGATATTATCGGTAGCCCAATAAATAGTATCATTGCCAAACCAGTTGGCAAAAAAAACCAGAAAAAAGTTTTATTTGGCATTTACGATTAAGTGGGGATAAAATCCCCACTTAAATATTTATTTTATAGAAAGCCTTGTTCTTTAGCTTTACTTATATAAGCAGCCTCAACATCTTTTAGTGCTTGTTCCGCAGATTCTTTTCCCTGCAAGAATTCAACTATTTCACTTCCTAATGCACCATGCATTAAACCCATTTGAGGTAACATTGGGTAAGGTTTTGCCCCCATTTTAACAGCTTCAATTACACCAATAGATTTTGGTCCTGGCACAAAGCCTTCAACCAACCAAACAGCTTGGTCGGCTGCATCTGCAACCATCTTCTTGTTTGAAGCAGCATGTGCTAGAGCTATAAAAGATGCTTCTGCATCACTGTCAGATCTATTTTTTGCTAAAGTAAATCCGTCCCACCATAATGTTGCAGCAGGAATATTTCCTCCACCAACAGTTGCTGGTCCAGTTAATTTGGTAGCTGCAGTAATTTTTGCATCTCCTTCATCATCTAATAAAGTTCCTGATCTTGATGCCCATAATGTCATAAGTGCAACTTTTCCAGATTCCCATTCAACTTTAATTGCTTCACTGTCATGAGTAAGATAATCAGGGTTACTCAAACTAGCTAATTTTTTAAGCATGTTTAATGTAGCTACACCTTTTGCATTGTTTATACTTGGCTCAGCAGTACCAGCTTTAAAAAATTCACCACCATGACCAATGAACATATTTACAAATTCCTCAGCTAAATTCCATCCAGCTTTATACGCAGCTGCATAAGGATGTTGCATTTTACCTGATGCTCTTATTTTTTCAGATGCAGCAACAACTTCTTCGTAAGTTTTAGGTACAGGTATACCTAATTCTTTTAAAACATCTTCTCTATAATATAGATGTTGAGTGTTTGCCATAAAAGCAACAGCCATTACTTTTCCATCTATTGTAATTAATTGTGAGTCTTGAATTCCTTTTCCATATTTTTTAACTAGATCATCCATAGGTCTAATTAAATCTTGGTTCATCAAAGGCACGATAGAACTATTAGCTGCAATTCTTGCTGAAAACTCAGAAGGGTTTGCGGTTAAAGCAGGAACAGCTATTTTGTTATGCTCAGATGAGTGAGTAACCTTAAAATCTGCACTCCCTTTACATCCTTTAGCTGTTTCAACAAAAGTTCTTAATGCTGGAAAATCATTTGCTAAAATATTTATTGAACCACTTGGTTTACTGCAATGCCCATCAGCATATGCGGTTGATCCAAAAAGTATGAACAATAAAGTTAATAGTATTTTTTTCATATTATCTCTCTTTTTAGGTTGTTTATAATTATTCTAAACAAAACTATATCTTTAAGGTTTATTTTATAAAAGTGATTTTTAAATCACTTTTGACGCAAGTCTTGATCCGACTACAAGTGACTCTAGTTTTTTGTAAACTATGTTTTCATCAACATTTCCAAAACCAGCGAAAGTGCTAAATCCACAATCAGTTCCAGCCATTAATTGGTTAGGGTCTACTACTCTAGAAAAGGCAAGAATTCTATGTTTTACAACATCTGGATGTTCAATAAAATTGCTTGTGGACTCTATGACGCCAGGAATAATGATCTTATCTTTTGGTAGTTTTACACTCTCAAATACCTCCCATTCATGAGCATGCCTAGGGTTAGCAGACTCTATCAAATATTTGCTTACATTGGCCTTAAAAGCTATATCGATAATTTTACTCAATCCAATATCGTGAGTATGAGGTCCTTCATAATTTCCCCAACAAATGTGCATTCTTACTTGAGATGGATCAATATTTTCTAATGATTTATTTAAAATCTCAACATGTTTATTTGCTCTCTTTAAAAAATCTTGTTCTGAAATATTTTTGTAAATCATATGCCTAGATAGAGCGAGATCGGGACAATCAATTTGTAGGGACAGTCCACTGTCAATGATTTTTTCATATTCAAATTTTACAATATCTGAGAGCTTTTCTAAATATTCATCATCATTTTTATAAAATTTATTAGGCAGAAAATTACAAATTACCCCTGGTGATGGAGAATTCATAAATCCCTCACTATGAGAATTTTTTTTTAATGCTTCTTTAAAATTAATTATATCTTTATTAATTGAGACATTATCTTTTATTTTTAATTCACTTGTGCAACAAGGTCTTTGATAAGTTGGGGTTCCACCAGATAGAATAAGTTTTTTTTTAAAAGATGGAAAATCATCTAAATCTTTTGGAGCTCTTCTCTCACTCTCACCTGAAAAACCATTAACTCTATCTTTAATATATGTAGCATAACTTATTTTTGACATTTCTCCGTCACTTACGATATCTACGCCGGTGTTAATTTGTTTTTTTACAGCTTCTAAAACATTATTTCTTACAACCTCGTCAAATTTTTTTATGCTTATTTTTTGTTTATTATCTTTTAAAGCTAAAAGGCTTGAGAGTTCATTTGATCTAGGTAAACTCCCAACATGAGTAGTTCTTATTTTAACCATGATTTAGTAATATCTGTTTCCAAATAGCAATTTCATCAAACAATACCCACTCTCTTATAATAGAGTTAGAACAAAATTCTGCATGATTAATTCCCAATATAAATACTTTTTTATTTGAAGCTTTACCATAATCTTTACTTTCATTACTGTGTATACCTTCTAAAAACCATCTAATTGATATTCTTGAGTTTTGTCCTTTTTCCTCTAAAAAACCTACATGTTCCACACTAAACTTTATATTGGAAAATATTTTTTTTAGAGAGTTCCATTTTTCCATAATATCCTTTCTTCCATGGCCAATTTTATTGCCAGGCCAGAAAATATTGGCTGCTCTATTATATCCCTCAAATGTGTAGTTATTATTAAATATATTTTTAAGTATCTCCGAATATTTTTCAGCTTTTGATCCATTTTTATATTTCTCAGACTCATAATTTGAATGTTTATCAGTTTCAAAGTTAAATAACTTGGATGCATTTGAAAGTCCTCCCTCACTTTCAATAATTATCTTTGCGAATTCTTTCGGTGAGTATCCAATTTGTCTTACCATTGCACCTTGATCTCTGACAATCCACTCGTCATAAACTTGATTATCTTTACATGCACAATCAGCAATCACTCTATAATAAATATCTTTTCCACTAGGTTTGCCATAAAAACCCTCACCTAGATGAGTACCTTTACTTAATATCCTATGAGAGGAGTGATATCCAATTTCATCATTTCCGTTCCAAATAACATCTTCGCCTAACAACTGCCTGTTCGGAAATTCTCTCAAAGTTGCATAAGTTGCATCAATCACTGGTTTATTTCCATATGTAACACCAAATGGAGATCTTACGGGTATATCTTTTGTATAAAACTCACCAATGGATTCTACATCTTTACCTTCCCATATTTGCTCAGTAATTTTTAAAATAAAGTCAGGTAAATCTTTAAATTTCTTATCAAAACCTTTCATTATATTTTTGATACACAATTGAGAAGAGACTCACTTTTTCCATCTGTCTGTATACTAACATATGATCCTACTGGAACTGAAAATGTATCTTTATAATTTATTTCATAAGCAAAATTTTCTGTATCAATTTTCCATTTTCCCTTTTGAGAGAAAAGAATTGTAGGCTTATCAAATTTTAAATTATTTACTTTTCCATTTTTAGATTTAAAAGTAGTTAGGCTAAAACCCGTATTTTGTTGAATTATTGGTGTTATTGATTTGCTTTGAAATTTGTTTCCTAAAATATGTGAAATTTTTACATTATGCCCAATATTATTTTCATTCTTAAGTCTTTTACTGACCACACATATATTTTTTTGTAATTGTTCTAGCTTATAATTATCATATTTTTTAACTTCATGGTTTGAAATAGGTTCTAGTAACTTTCTACCACTTGGAATTTCTTCACTATTTAAATCAATTAAAGAATTGTCATCTAGGAGTGCCATACCAGTTTGTTTTGCTCTTTCAAGAACATCAGGCATCCATGTTACAATTCCAGGATCGTTTCCTCCAAGCACAACAAAAATAAAACCTTCTTCATCTCCTGCATTTTCAAATCCTCTAAACACATTTGTTGGCATAGATATTATATCTCCCGCATTTAATATTGTTTCATCCTGGCCCGTAGAACCCCAATAAAACCTCCATTTGCCTGAATAAATTATAAATACTTCAGCAGTTAAATGGCTATGAAGACCAGAACCATTTAAGGGTTTTGCAGAAACAGCACCCAGGTTAAATCCATGAGGTTCTGATATTTTTATAGATTGATTTACATCTTCTGCAACACCTGGTCCCAATATTGAGTAATTTTTTCTCTCAATGTGACCTTCTAATTTCCCTTCGACAAAGGGCAAATTACTAGGAGTTAAATCCTGAAATCTAGCAAGTCTAATGTTCATATATTTAATTATAATATTGTGTTACACGATTATTTCCAATAAATAAATACACATGCAAATAGAGCAATTTGATACAGGACTTAAAACTAAAACAAATGTTAAAGATATTGTAATTTCACCAGAACAAAATTTACAAAATAAAAATTTAATTAGAAGTTATTTAAATCAAATTATAAATTTAGGAATAAAGGAAATTAACAAAAGTTTAGAGAAGGCTTTTGTAAATGACGTAAAAGTTAATTGCTTTTATCCATTAAATGAGTTTACTGGATTAACAAATTTAAAGGATAAACTTTGGATACCTCTACTAGAAGCTTTTCCAGATTTAGAGAGAAGAGAACATATTGTGCTGGGTGGAGCTTTTAGAGATAAAATATTAGTAGGATCATACTCTGTACTATCAGGTCATTTTAAGAATTCGTGGTTAGGGATAAAACCAAATTTTAAGATGATAAATCTTAGATGTTGTGAAATTCACGAATTAAAAGAAGATAAGATAATCGAGAGCTATATATTATTAGATGTTTTAGATTTGTTAAGACAATGTGGTGATTTAAAAATTAATTCATCTAGAGGACCAGAAGGTGCTTGGATGCCTCCAATTAATACTGATGGAGTAAATTTTTTTGAAAAGGATATTGAAGTCTCAAATTCAAATTTAAAACAATCTTTGTCATTGAATAGAAGTTTAAATTTTAAGCCAGAAAAAGAAAATGTTTCAAATGATGAACTTAAACAAAGATTGCTGGACCATCCTCAAAAAGAATTCTGGCATGATAAAATGATTTGGTATGGACCATGTGGGATAGGAACTTCAAGATCTTTAGAAGGATTTATTGATATGCATCAATTACCATTTAGAAGATCATTTACTGATAGAGACTATTATAAGCTGGGACATTATTGTGAAATAGGTGATGGAAAATTCTCTTTATGTGCTGGTTGGCATAGTATAGAGGCAGTTTATGGCTCAAATGATTGGCTAGGGTTTAATGCAACTAAACAGAAAATTACAATGAGAGTGATGGATTTTTATCATCATGATCAGGGGAAAATCCGTGAAAATTGGGTACCAATTGATATACTTCATATATTAAAACAAATAGGTGTAGACGTTTTGGAAAAAATTGACATTTAGTATGGCTAATATAAAATTTACTGGCGTTCATAAATCATTTGGATCAAATAAAATAATTACAGACTTTAATTTAATGGGCAAGGATGACGAATTTCTTGTGTTAGTTGGACCGTCTGGGTGCGGAAAATCTACCTTATTAAGAATGATCGCAGGTTTAGAAAAAATCGACGAAGGTGAAATTTTCATTAATGACCAGAAAATAAATGATCTCCACCCTTCGAAAAGACAAACGGCAATGGTTTTTCAGTCTTATGCTTTGTACCCTCATATGAATGTGTATGAGAATATGTCATTTGGTTTAAAAATTGAAAAAAAATCTAAAGAAGAAATTGAGACAAAAGTAATGCAAGCTGCAAAAATTTTAAAAATCGAAGAGCTTTTAGAGAGAAAACCCAAACAACTTTCAGGAGGACAGAGACAAAGGGTTGCAATCGGGAGAGCAATTACAAGAAATCCAAAAATATTTTTATTTGATGAACCTTTATCAAATTTAGATGCAGCATTGAGAGCTGAAATGAGAGTAGAAATTTCAAAATTACACAGTCAAATTAAAACCAATATGATATATGTAACTCATGATCAAGTTGAAGCTATGACTCTTGCAGATAGGATAGTGATATTAAATCTTGGAAATATAGAACAAGTAGGAACTCCAGATGAAATTTATAATAATCCATCTAATATTTTTGTTGCACAGTTTATCGGAACACCAAAAATGAATATTTTACCATTAAACTCAGAGAGTATAGTTTCAGATAATAAAATAAATTTTTTAGGTAATGAAATTACATTTCAAAAAACCAAATTTGAGAAAAAAAATTATTTTTTAGGGATAAGACCAGAACATTTTAGTGTTTCAAATGACTCAGAATTTAAATTTAAACCTAAAGTTGATCTTGTTGAAAATTTAGGAAATGAGAAAATTGTTTACATGAGTAATGATAATTTAGAACTCAGCGCAAAAATATCCAGCCAAGTTGACTTTCAAAACGAACTTAATTTTGACTCAAAAGATATTTTTATATTTGATGAAAACGGAAGTAGAATTTAAATTTCCTTTTTTGATTAACCATTATTAAATTAAGATGAATTGGATAGTTGTTACAATTATAGCTGCATTTTTTCAGAATCTAAGATCTTCATTTCAAAAAAAAATTAATAAAGAGGTATCTACTATTGCATCGACTTATGTAAGGTTCTCTTTTGCGTTACCTTTGGCTATAATATTATTTTTTGTATATTTTAAAGACTTTTCTGTTTTCATGGAGGTGATAAAACAACCTGGGTTTTTGATTGATGTAACGATGGCATCAATTTTTCAAGTAATCTTTACATTTGTCTTATTATATCTTTTTAAGTTTTCAAACTTTGTTGTTGGAACCTCTTTAAGCAAAACGGAGGTTGTTCAAGTTGCTATATTTGAATATTTAATATTAAACGAAAAATTGAGTAAATTAGGAATTAGTGGAATTGTAATATCAACTTTAGGAGTGATAATTTTATCAATTAAAGATTTAAAATTATTTCTACAAAACATATTTTCAAAAACAACATTAATTGGACTAATATCTGGTTTATTCTTAGCTCTTAGTATTGTTTACTTTAGATCTGCTGCTTTATCTTTAGAAAATTTTAATTCAAACTTTGAAAAAGTATTATCAACTTTACTTTTTGGGTTATTAATTCCTACGATTATTTTAACGATATACCTTTTAGTCTTTGAAAAAAAAGAGTTTAAAAAATTATATAATGATAAATACGACTGTATATTAATTGGCATTGGAGGTTTTTTTGCATCTCTCTCATGGTTTTATGCATTCACCTTAATACAAGCATCCTTTGTAAGAGCAGTTGGCCAAATTGAGTTATTATTTAGTTATTTTTCCTCAAAATATTTATTCAAGGAAAAAGTAAAGTTAACAGAAGTCTTAGGTATAGTTGTTTTTGTAATTGGAGTTACAATTTTATTACTTTCTAGAGTTTAAAACTAGTTAGAAAATCCGTATTTTCTAAGTCTTACATCTCCAGTTCGAGCATGCGCTTCCATACCTTCATATCTTGAAATTCTAGCACACGCTGCACCTACTTCTTTGGTTGATTCCTTTGTCATTCTTTGAAAGCTTAAAGTTTTAATAAATTTTCCGACAAATAAACCACCTGTATATTTTCCTGCACCTTTTGTTGGTAAAATATGGTTTGTTCCAGAACATTTATCTCCATAAGCAACTGTAGTTTCTTCACCAATAAATAATGATCCGTAGTTTTTTAATCTATCATGAAACCATTGAAGGTTTTTAGTTTGTATCTCTAAATGTTCGGGAGCATATTCATCACTGATTTTAGCAATTTCTTCGTCTGTATCGCATAAAATAACTTCTCCATAGTCTCTCCAAGCTGCACCAGAGTTTTCTCTTGGTAAGTCTGGTAAATCAGCAATTAATTCTGGTACTCTTTTCATTACATAATCAGCTAATGATTTACTAGTAGTAAATAACCATGCAGGAGAGTTGTAACCATGCTCTGCTTGTCCAACTAAATCAAATGCAACTAGTTCTGGGTCTGCTGTTTCATCTGCTATAACCGCAATTTCTGTTGGACCTGCAAATAGATCAATTCCTACTTTGCCAAATAAAATTCTTTTTGACTCTGCAACAAATTGGTTTCCGGGACCAACAAGCATATCTGCTGGAGCATTACCAAATAGACCATAAGTCATTGCAGCAATAGCTTGAACCCCACCCAAATTCATTATTACATCTGCTCCGCATAAATCTGCGGTGTAAACTATGGCGGGATGAACTCCAACCCCTGGTTTTGGTGAGCTGCAAACAATAATATTTTTAACACCAGCAACTTTAGCTGTAGTAACACTCATTACTGCAGAAGCAATATGAGCATATCTTCCTGCAGGTACGTAACATCCAGCCGTATTAACTGGAATTAATTTTTGTCCAGCAAATAAACCATCAGATAGCTCTACCTCAAAATCTTGGCCATAATTTTTTAATTGTGCTTCAGCAAACTTTCTTACTCTTTCATGAGAGAATTGAATGTCATCTTTCGTTTTAGGATCTAAATTTTTTTTAATTTGTTCAATTTTTTCTCTTGTAACAATTACTTCTCCTTCATATTTATCAAATTTTTTTGATAATTCGATACATCCTTCTTCTTTTGTTTTCTCAATATCTTTAAGAATATTTTCTACTATCTCTCTTGTTTTTGTATCATCAGTTGAAGATGTTTTAGGTGATTTTTTTAAATAATTTATTGTCATGTTTAAATCCTAATTTAATTATTTTTTTTTTCAATATTCATTTAGTCCAAAGCTACCACAGCTGCAGCAATAGAAGCTAGTCTTGCTGTCGCATCATCTGATCTGCTTGTAATTACCACAGGAACTTTCCCTCCTATAACCACTCCTGCCGCACATGCACCCATGAAATAAATCATCATTTTAACAAGGGCATTTCCTGTTTCAACGTTTGGAACCAGTAATACATCGGCGTCTCCAGCTACTATATTTTGAATGCCTTTTATCTCTGCTGATTTTTTCGATACACTATTATCAAAGGCAAGAGGGCCGAATATATCTGCATTTAAATTTTCTTTCTCAGCTAATTTACATATTTCTTTAGCATCAATTGAGCTTTGCATGCTATCTAAAACCTCTTCTGTTGCAGACAAAATAGAAATTTTGGGTTTTGGGATATTAATTCTATGACAAAAATCAACTACATTTTTCAGAATATGCATTTTTGTTTTAACATTTGGATTAACATTTAAAGCTCCATCAGTTATTATTAATGGTTTATCTTCTTTGTCTAAAGTCATATGCCAAATATGACTCAATCTTTTTTTACCAATCAAATTATATTTTCGTAACAAAACTTCTTTCATTAAAATATCAGTATGTATATGACCTTTAACAATTATTTTTACTTGTCCATCACCAGCAAGCTTTGCAGCAACTTTAGCTGTGTTATTTTCAATCGGTTCATTTATTATTTCAAAATCAGAAATATCAAATTTTAATTCCTCAGCATTTTTTTTAATTTCTATTTCATCACCTATTAAAACGGGAATAATTAATTTTTCTTTCACGGAGTCCATTACAGATAGCATGGGAAGTCTTTTGCCTGCATTTACAATTGCCGCTTTAGCTCCTCTTTTTTGGTGAGCGATATCAAGTAAATTGATAGGACAAACTGTTGATTTATCTGAAAGCATTGGATTTATATATACTAAAATAATAAAAAAACTAATATACTATTATTGATATAAGGATAAATAGTGCAAGTAGTTACTAAAATAGCTCCAATCGCTCTAGCTCTTATAATGTTAGGTCTTGGTCTAGGATTGACAGGGCGTGATTTCTTAAGAGTGATCAATTATCCAAAAGATTTCTTAGTTGGCTTTATTTGTCAGTTAATACTATTACCATTAGTTGCATTCATAATTGTATTAATATTAGATTTACCTATAGAGATAGCTTTAGGTGTAATGATTATTGCTGCTGCACCAGGTGGTGTCACATCAAATGTAATGACTAAATTTGCAAACGGTGATGTTGCTTTGTCTATTTCATTAACAGCAATCATAAGTTTGATCAGCATAATTTCTGTACCATTTATAATATTCAAATCTGCAGATCTGTTAGGTATTTCAAATATATCAACAAATATAACAATGATCGGAATTGCATTTAAAATGGCATTAGTTGTGACTGTTCCAGTTATTTTAGGAATGATTATAAGAAAATTTGCCGAAAATTTTATTACCTCTAACATTTCTACTATTGAAAGGATAACAACTTTATTATTCATAATCGTTTTTGCCTCAATATGGATTGAAGAGAGAGAAAATATATTTACTTACCTCAAACAAGCTGGGTTAGCAGTTCTGTTGCTAAATATAATAATGATGATAATTGCATATTATATAGCAAAATTAACTGCAACAGGAATTAAACAAAGAAAATGTATTTCAATTGAATGCGGCCTACAAAATGGAACATTAGCAATATTTGTGGCTACACAAATATTTAGTGATATCAGTTATATCATTCCCACAGCAGCCTATGCATTAATAATGTATATAACTGGTTTTACTTTAATTTTTATTTTACGGAGATCTAATTAATTTTAACCTGTTTTAAAATTTTATAAACAAAACAGGATAATGAAAAAATATTTTTTTCTTGTATTTTAGTAGTCTCTTTCAAAGCTTTATCTTCAAGATTTAAATTATAAAGTTTTTTTTTATTTACAGCAATATACTTATTTTTTTTCAAATAATTTAATTTTCTAACTACAGTAGGTCTTGGGATACTAGTAATATCAGAAATTGACATTGCATTGACCCCAATTGTTTCCATATTGGATTTATTTTTTTTCCACTTAGAAAAATTCAATCCATTCACCAAATACGAATTAGAAACTGTTGAGTGAAGCATTATAACCATTGATACAGAAAATATTTCTAAATCACCAACCTGATTTTTCCATCTATTAGTTATAGCGAATATAAAATTATAAAAACAATACCAACAATATGTAAAATTTTGTTTTATGTTATAAGAAATTTCATCAACTTTCATTGAACGAACTATTAATTCGTCTTTCTTACAAAGTTCTAAAATTTTAGCAAAAAGAGATGATATATTTTGAAGAGTTTTTTTTGGTTGCATTAATTTATATGCAGATCTATCTATATATATTTTTTTACCTATTTTTTGTAGCACACCAAATTTTTCAAGATTTATAATTTTCCGCCTTACACTTTCTTTTGGAATATTTAAATTTTTTGAAATTTCAATTATATTAATTTGATCAAGCTCTAAAGACTTATCGTATAAAAAGAAAGCATCATAGTTCTCAACTAATTTATTGTTAATATAAAATTCAAAATCTTTATTTATCAAATAAAGCATTATCATATATTTTTCTATATCTTGAAACTTCTCATAAGATGAATTCATCCATTCGGATAAAAATTTAAAATAAATAGGGGCAATTTCTTCAAAATTTTGAGATATAACTTTATTAATTTTTAATGCGCTTAATTTTGAGCTGCTGTAGATCATTTTTGAAGACCCATTTTAAACTTTTGATCCTAAATTGAGCAATAAATAAAATTTTTAAAACCCATTTCGGACACTCATTAAATAGCATGAATTTAAATATATGTTTTAATGTAATGTTTATGAGATTAAAAAGTCAAAAAAGAGCACCAAATGTTGAAATTTCTTCTCAATCAACGGATGGTTTAAATATTGATACCCCTCTAAAAGTAAATGTTGGTGCTCTTAAACTCAAAATTAAAGATAAAGAAAATAAAGAAAACTTAAAGGATAAAGCTTTGGTATTTACTATTTTTATCACTTTAGGAATAGTTGGTTATTTCATAACAAATTAAGTCAAATTATAATTTTAATTTTAAAAAATTCAGTGTTATGAGTACACATCAGTTATTGTAAAAAGCAATAATTAGTTAATAATATTCTTATGAAACCATTTGCAGGATATTTAATTTTAGCATTAGGAATAACAACTGGCATAGCCGCAAACAGTTTTGCTAAAATTTCCGATGGGTTTACAAAACTTACACCTACTATAGCTTGCCTTCTTTTAATGACAGTGACAATGATTTCTTTGGCCAAATCAATGACTGTAATACCTGTAGCGTTTAGTTATTCAACCTATAGCGGTTTAACAGTTGCGGGCGTCGTGCTATTTGGAATGCTAAAATATAATCAGATACCCAATATTTATGGATTAATTGGTATTTGTTTAATTGTTATTGGTGTAATAATGGTAAATTATTTAGGACGTGCAGGTTAACAATACTATCTACTTGATCAGAGTACGAATATCTTCCATTATACTTTCAGGAATTTTAATCTCAGATTTATAATTCTTTTTATATCTTCTTAATTTATTTTCTCCAGGATATAATATTTCTTTAAGTCCTTTTAATTTAGGAAGTTTTTTAATTCTTTTTATATTTTCCTTAATTCTTTTTTTATAATTTGATTGAAATAAATTTGCTTTCATTACAATAAATAAATGACCAATATTTTGTGGGCCAGTAAAATCATCAAAAGGATCTTTAACTTTACCGCCATGATTACCTCCTGTATAAACACCGCTTAATATATCTACCATCCATGCAAGTCCTGATCCTCTAAACCCTGCTATAGGAAGTTGAACACCCTCAAGTGCTTTTTTAGCATCTGTTGTTGGATTTCCAAATTTATCCAAAGCAACACCTTCAGGTATTTTTGAACTAGATCTTGATGCAACTCTAATCTTTCCTCTATTAATCATTGATACAGATGTATCCAATATAAATGGAACTTTAGAACCAGTCGGCGATCCAAAACAAATTGGGTTTGTACCAAATAAAGATTTTATAGCTCCATGTGGTGCTATAGCAGGAGGTGCATTAGTAAATACTAAGGCTATCATATTTTTTTTTACAGCTTGTTCAGCGTAATATCCTGACATTCCGTAATGGCCACTGTTTTTAACTGCTACAAGTCCTATTCCTGTTTTTTTAGCGTTTTTTATAGCTTTTTTTATGGCTGTGTCAGCTGCAACGAAACCAATGCTGTCATCGGCATTTATATGAGTGACGGATTGAGAAATATTATTTAGTTTGATTTTAGGTCTCGGATTAATCAGTTTCTTTTGAATACGATCACAGTACATTTTTAATCTAGATAATCCATGAGTAGGTGCACCTACTAATTCTGCATTAATTATAGCTTCAGCGCATATTTCCGAGTGTTTTTTTGAAAGTTTAAATTTTTTAAAAATTTCAATTATTATTTTTTTTAGTTTGTTTTTGTTCATTTAAAGTTTGTTTAAATCTTTATTGAAAAATGAACTTATATCTTTGACTAAAATATTAGGTTCCTCCAAGGCAGCAAAATGTCCACCGTTTGAAAATTTATTCCACCTTTTTACATTAAAAATTCTACTTACATATGATTTTGGAGGCCACTCTAACATTTCTTTTGGAAAAATTGCTATTGCAGTAGGAACTTGTATTTTTTTAAAATTTTTTGGAAAAGATCTTCCACCTTCTTTTCTTCTTCCAAAATATATCCAAGAAGCAGTATTAAAACTTTTGGTTATTATATAAATCATAATATTTGATAATAGTTCATCTTTTGAAAATGTTTTTTCAATCTTACCCATTTTTAAATCTGACCAACCATGAAATTTTTCCAAAATCCATGCTGCTGTTCCTACAGGACTATCTATCATTGCATAAGATAAGGTTTGAGGTTTAGTAGCTTGTTGAGTTCTATATCCCTCTTGCATAATTTGATCAAAGTTAAATTTTTTTTCCCATTTTTTCTCTTTTATATTTTTTGTTCCTTTTGGGTGTCTAAGGGGTAAGCAATTAATATGTATTCCTTTACAATTCTTTGAGCTATCAAGACCAATCCATCCGGCAATAGTTGCTCCCCAGTCGCCACCTTGTACGAAATAATTTTTATAGCCTAAGTTTTTAACCATAAATTTATTTAATATTTTTCCTATTTTTCTTGGTCCTAAGGCTTTTTTAATTTGCGACGAAAATCCAAATCCTGGTAAAGAGGGAACAATTATATCAAATCCATCTTCAATTTTTCCTCCAAATTTTTCTGGGTGAGCAAGTTTTGGAATGATATCTAAAAATTCAGTTACACTTCCTGGCCATCCATGTAAAAGTAATAATGGTTTAGAATTAGGATTTTTACTTTTTTCAAAAATAAAATGTAAGTTTATATTTTCAACTTTGGTTTTATAATTTTTAAATGAATTGATTTTGTTTTCAAATTTTTTCCAATTATACTTTTTAATCCAATATTTCGATATGCTCTTAAGATAGTTAAAATTGGTTCCATACTCCCAACCATTCATATTTTGTGCAGCACTCCAAGGAAAGTTTCTTACTTTTTTATAAATTTCGATAAGTGTGCTTTTAGGCACACTTATTTTGTATTTTTTGATCATCAATTAATTATGACTTATCCAAATTGTTTTTGTTTGAAGAAATGAATTTAGAGCCTCAGTACCTTGATCTCTACTTAGAGAACCTGATTGCTTATAACCTCCAAATGGAGTTTTGATATCTCCTTCAGAAAAAGTGTTTACTGATACAGTTCCACAAGGCAAACTTTTTGCTAAATGAAATGCTCTATTAATGTCTTGAGTAAAAACACTAGCATGCAATCCATACTTCGAATTACTTGCAATTTTTAAAGCCTCCTCATCATTTTTGACTGTTAAAACACCAAGCACTGGTCCAAAAATTTCCTCTTGAGCGATGGTCATATTTTCTTTTAATCCATCGAATAGTGTTGGTTTTGCATAAAAACCCCTTTGCTTATTATTTGAAACTCCCCCTGTTAAAAGTTTCGCACCCTCATCTATCCCTTTTTGGATATATCCATCAACGGTTTGCAAATGTCCTTTTGAAATCATAGATCCCATATTTGATTTTAAATCTAAAGGGTCTCCTACTTTCAGCTTTTTAACTTTTTTAATAACTTTGTCTAAAAATTCATCTTTAACTTTTTTATGAACTATCTGTCTCATATTCGCTGAGCAGTTTTGTCCACCATTCCAAAATGCAGAATTCATAGCATTATCAATTAAATCATCTGTAATTTTAGCATCTTCTAAAACTATAAACGGACTTTTTCCTCCCATCTCTAATGCAACAGGTTTTAAATTACTTTCACTTGAGTATTTTAAAAAATAACCACCAACTTCAGTTGAACCTGTAAATGAAACTGCATCAACATCTTTGTGTCGGCCTAAAGCCTCTCCAACATCACCATAACCAGGAAGAACATTCAAAACTCCATCTGGTATTCCAGCCTCTTTTCCAATTTGAGCAACTCTGATAGCTGTTAGAGGTGTATCTTCTGCTGGTTTAATAATTACTGAACAACCAGCTGCAAGAGCTGGTGCCATTTTCCATACTGCCATCATTAAAGGAAAGTTCCAAGGAACAATTCCAGCAACAACTCCTATTGGCTCTTTAACAATTAAGCTTGTAATGGATGGTTCAGTTGGGCCAACTTTTCCAAATACTTTATCAATTAATTCTCCATACCACTGAAAATGCATTGGAGCATCATTTGCAACTTCATTAATACAGTCGGCGATAAGTTTACCCGTATCTATGCATTCTAAAACTGAATTTTCATCACCTTGTTTTCTGAGTAATTCAGCAAATTTTAATAAAACCTCTTTTCTATGTTCAGGTGAACTTTTAGACCAAACTCCACTATTAAAAGCTTTTCTTGAAACTTTCACTGCCAAATCAACATCTTTATGATTACATTTTGCAACAGCACAAAGCTTTTGACCTGTTGCTGGGTTGATTGTTTCAAATTTTTTACCATCAATAGCATTTACATATTTACCATTAATGAATGCTCTCCCTTCAAATTTTAGTTTATTTGATATTGTTTTATATTTATTTCCTGAGCTCATAAATTTCTTTCTATAAATTGTGTTTTATTTAATTTCTAAATTTTAAATCTAAGGCACCTTTAGACTAAAATAAATAGATTAACTAATAATTATTAATACAACTTTTGATTGTAAACCTATTTTGAAAATAAAATTTTCTTTTTTGTTTTACTTCTTCCTCAAATTGAATTTAAATATTAATAATTCAATTAATTAAAAGGAAATTTTATGTTTATTAAAAAAATTTGTAAGTCATTACTTACAGTAATCGCAGTTACTTTCTTTGCTCAAGCTGCGTATGCAGAAGTAACTCTTAAGCTTGGGACAACTGGTAGATTGGGCATGCCAATTGGAGATGCTATAGATCAAGCGCTTATACCAGCTATGGAAAAAGCATCAGGTGGTAAAATGAAAATTGAGCCACATTATCAAAGAAGCTTATGCGCAGAGCAAAAATGTGGTGAACAAGCCAATCAAGGACTTATAGCTTTATGGACTAGTTCTACTGCAAACTACGGTAACTTTGGACCAGAGTTAGCAATTTTTGATTTGCCTTTCATTTTTAAATCACTGGAAGATGCAAAAAGAATATCAGATGAATGGTTAGCTGAAAGACAGTGTAAACTTGCACTTGAAAATGCGGGTCATATTTGTCTTTCTGTATATTCAAGTGGTGGATTTAGACAACTTGGAAATGCAACTAAACCAGTTCATGAACCTGATGATATGAAGGGACTAAAATGGCGTACTACCAAAAGTCCAGTTGAGTTCATGCTAGTTAAAAATTGGGGTGCAACTCCAACACCTTATGACTGGAGCCAGTTATATCAAGGTTTACAGTCAGGTGTAGTTGAAGGCCAGTATGTAGCATCACCTTGGCAACATGTAGCAAAACTTCATGAAGTTGCAAAGTATTTCACAGAGATCGGTGGAATGTGGTCAGGAAACATTTTAGCAATGGACGCAAAACAATATAATGCATTGTCTGACCAACAGAGAAAATGGTTACACGAGGCGGCTGATGCTTATGGGGAAAAAGTAAACGAGTTAGATAACGCTTGGATTAAGAATGGTGAAGATGCAATTAAAGCATCTGCTAAAGAATGGTATGTACCATCAGAAGCGGAAATGACCAAGTGGAGAGCGGGTGCAATTGGTGCTTGGCTAGACGCTAAAGGTACTTTTGAACCAGAGGTAGCTAAAAGAGTGCTTATGGAACAAGGCATGGATGGATTTGTAGCTCAGTTAGAGGCAGCTGGGGCTCTGTAAATCGTTCAAAAAAAAAATAGTGTAAAGATCATTTAGCTCAATTATTAGAGTTAGATGATCTTTACCTAAATCAAATCATAACTTATAAATATTTATGGAAAGTATTATCTTACTCGTAGTACTCCTTTTTCTAATTTTATTAGGGGCTCCTATTGGTTTTATATTAATACTAATACCATTTGTTTATATTTTACTAACAGATGCTGTACCTCTTGTTTTAATACCAAGTCAAATGTTTACCGCCATTGACTCAGTTCCATTAACTGCGATTGCATTTTTTATGTTGACGGGAGAATTAATGACAAGTGCTACGATTACAGACCGTTTAGTTGCTTTGAGTAGGGCGTTAATTGGGCGAATAAGAGGAGGGTTAGCTCAAGTAAATGTACTTGTTAGTATGTTTTTTGCTGGCATGAATGGTTCTGTCGTAGCAGATACCGCTACAGTCGGAGCATTAGTTTTACCAGCAATGAAGAAAGCAGGTTATCCTGCTGCATTTTCAGCTGCAGTTACAGGAGTAAGTTCCACTATAGGTGGGATCATTCCACCTAGTATCATGATGATTGTCCTTGCTAACGCAACTGAGATTTCGATTGCATCTTTGTTTGCAGCAGGAATTGTTCCAGGAATCTTAATTGGAGTTGTGATAATGGTAATCAATCATTACTTTGCAGTAAAACACAACTTTGAGCGTAGCGATGAACCATTCTCGGTACGTCGAGCTGGTAAAGAATTATATCGATCTTCATTCGCCCTTTTGATCCCTTTAGTTTTAGTAGGTTCAGTAATGGGAGGCGTAGCTTCGGTTGTTGAGGCTGGAGCCATCACTGCTTTGGTTGCTTTATTTACAGGTGTATTTGTTTATCGAACTATCAAATGGAGAGATTGTACAAGTGCTTTTCGTCGGGCATTCCGTAATTCTGCAATGGTCTTTATTATAATAGCTGCTTCAGGACCTTTTAGTTGGTTGCTTACTTCTCTTGGTGCAATTGGTGATCTCGAAACCTGGCTTTTAGGATTAGCAGATTCCCCCATATTATTTATTTTGGCTTTAATATTATTCATTTTTCTTCTTGGAACGGTAATGGACTCAGCAGTTAACATTATCATTGTTGGCCCAGTACTAGTAAATGTTATGTCTCAAGCTGGCTTTCCAGAGGTGCAAGCAGCTATGGTTGTGATAGTTGGTTTCTTAATAGGATCAGTAACACCTCCAGTTGGTGTTGCCTATTTTACCTCAGCAACAATAGCTCAAGTCCGTCTAGAAAAGGTTGCTATCGCGTTAATTCCTTATTTGATTGGATTGTTTTTACTTTTATTTTTTATTCTTGTTGTGCCAGAATTAACAATGTTTCTTCCAAACTTATTGAGTAATTAATGAAATGATGAAATTTTTGAACAGCATAGATCGTTTTGTCCATCGAATGTTGGAAGCTATGTGCTCACTCTTGTTGGCTGCCATGGTTGGTTTTACTCTTTATAATGTTACTATGCGATATGTTTTTAATAACCCTCCTGTATGGGGTGATTTGCTAACAGTATTAAGCAATATTTGGTTGATGTTTATAGCACTTTCTCTGACAGCTAGAGATAATGAACATGTAGCTTTAAATTTAATTTATGAAAAATTACCAGAAAGAGTTTCTTTATACATACGCCAGTTCTGGAAAATTATGATTATGATAATTGGCGTAGTCTTAATTATTTACGGAATTGAACTTGTAGAAGGTATGCGAGGAAAGTATTGGGAAATGTGGTATTTTGAAATTAGTATGCAAGGGATTGAGTTCAAAGAGAATTATATGCCAAAAAAATATGCAGTTGCAATCTTACCATTAGCTGGATTTTTGACGACTATAGGTGCTGCTATTGGTTTTTTCAAAAAGGTTTAGTTCACAAAATTTAATCTTAACCTTTACCTCTCCAAGGAATAGTTTTATCTATTATTTTTCTTAAAGTAATATCAAACAATAACCCTAACATTCCCATGATAAAAATTGTTATCCAAATTACTTCATATTGAAAATATTTTTTTGCAACGTTCTCAACAAATCCAATACCAGTTGTTCCAGCTAAAAATTCTGCAGCTACTAAAGTTCCCCAACACATTCCAACCGCAACTCTAATACCTGTGAGTATTTCGGGTAAAGAATTTGGAAATATCACATGTCGAAGTATTTGTCTTTTAGATGCACCTAATGAGTGAGCAGCATGAATTTTAGACAGTTGCGTTCCTGATGCCCCAGCTCTTGCAGAAATAATCATAATTGATAAAGAGACCATAAATAATAAAAATACTTTTCCAGTATTATCAATTCCAAGTACTGAAATAATAAGTGGAGCCCAAGCCAATGGAGGCACTGGTCTATATAATTCTATCAAAGGATCAAAAAATCCTTTAGCAAATCTATTTAGTCCCATAAACAAACCTAATGGAACCCCTATAATTATTCCAAAAACTAATCCTAAAAATACTCTTAAGAACGAGTCCCAGATATGGCCATAAGGTACAGGGATATTAAATAATTTAAAATCACCCGTAACAATTTTTAAAACTTTACCTTTAAAGTTTTCTTTAACTATACCTTCACTAGTATGAACAGGGTATTCGCCTGGTAAAATATCAGCAATCCAATCTGGTAAAATAAATCCAATTATTGAACTAACATCAATCATTTCTATCCAGAGAAGAGGTATATTTTTATATCCAACATTTGGATTTGACATTAGGATGAATTTATTTAATGTATCTGACGGTTTAGGTAACCATCTTCCTGAGCCTTGTTCTGAGCAACTCGGCCCACTAGCAACAATTGTTCCAGCTGGAAATAAAATTATATCAATTAATCTAAGACCAGCTTGTTCTTTTTCCTGAAGGTCATCAAATTCAATAATCGCCTTTTGCATTTCATTTAGTGCATTTGGTGGATAAATGCTCGCAAATTCAATTCTTCTTGCAATTTTGACTATATTTTTTGCGTAATCTGAGGCAATTTCCTCATTATCATCTAAACTTTTTCTATAAGTTTTTACTTCATCTTTCAGTTCTTTAATTGAACTTTTGAACTGTGGATTGTGATTTCTTAATTTGAAAAATTTATCATTAATTTTTTTCAGATCCTCTGCAGCAGCTTGAAATTTTAAACCTTTTGAAGTTTCTGCAACAAACGGAACTTCAATAGTATTTTCTATTGTACCAGTTCCTGACCTAACCGTTGTTATGCCCCAGTTACCTTGTTCAGATATTGTTTTTAATCGTTCACTTTTTTCAACTTCTGTTTCAAGTGGATAATCTTCTTTTTTAAAATTTGAACTTAATTGTTTTATCTCATTGGTCATTTTACTTATTTTAATTTTAGTATCCATCTCAATTAAATCCTCATTAGTTAATAAAGGAATTAATTGTTTAGTTTTATTTATAAAATCAACTAAAATTGTTTTTTGTTGATTGTTAAGATCATTTGAATTTTGAATCTCATTAGTAATTTTTTGAAGATTTTTATTTTCAATTTTAATTATAGAGGTGCTTTTAAATTCACGTTCCTCTATTGGAAATTGATATTTCAATCCCAGTAAAGATTCATTTATTTTAGCTACCTGACATAATTCGTTTGCTGATTTTGGATAAAAACCTTTTGCTATGTCCCAAGAGTAATAAAGCCATACTAATAGTATTGCAGCACTTCCAACAATAACCCAATGAGTTCCACCTTTAGCTCTTTCAGGATTTCCAAATACAGCATCAACTTTTTCAGTCTTGATTAATCTTCTGCCATACATAATACATCCTATTATGGATACAAAAATAAGTATGGTTATTATTTGAGTTAACATTTAATTTTCTTTACCCATAATTTCTTCTTCCATATTCCAAATCATGGATAATATTTCTTCGCGCTTAGATGAAAATTCTTTATTTTTTTTTATTTCTCTTAAATCTTCCTTTAAACCCAATTCTGCAAAAGGTAGATTGTATTCTTTATGTATTCTTCCTGGTCTTGGTGCCATTACATAAAGTCTTTCACCAAGTAACAAAGCTTCTTCAACTGAGTGAGTGATTAAAATGATAGTTTTTCCTGTCTCTTTCCAAATTTTAAGAACCAAAGATTGCATTTTTTCTCTAGTTAATGCATCCAGCGCACCTAAGGGCTCATCCATTAATATTAAATCAGGATCATTTATTAGACATCTTGCTAGAGCCACTCTTTGTTGCATCCCCCCAGATAATTGGTAGGTAGGAGTGTTGCCAAACCCTTTTAAACCTACAATTTCTAGCCATTCTTCAACTCTTTGAGCGGTTTTTATTGGATCTTCTTTTTTCATTCTAAGTCCAAAATCAACATTTTCAGCAACTGTTAACCACTCAAATAAAGCTCCTTGTTGAAAAACCATTCCTCTCTCAACTCCTGGACCATTAATTTCATTGCCAGCTAAAACAATAGAACCTGAGGTAGGTCTCAAAAAACCAGCAGCAATATTTAAAAGAGTAGTTTTCCCACATCCTGAAGGACCAAGAACAGTAAGAAGTTCTCCTTTCTTTAAAGTAAAATTTACATCTTTTAATGCGTGAACAGTTTCTCCTTTTGGAGTTTTAAAAATCATATTTAGATCTTTGGAAACTAAGTCACTCATAGAAATAACTTTATATAAAACTAATGTTAAAAAAAATAGGCGCTAAATAATTAGCGCCTATTAAATTTGTTTTACTCTTTATATATTATAAAGGTAAAAAACTAGTATCAACGGCACCGCCCGGTGTTCCCATACCTTTTAGGAAACCATCAAGATTACCGCTCTCCATTGACTGTTTAGTCTCTTCAGGAGTAAGAAATTTAAATCCACTTAAAGTTTCTTTCATATCAGCAACTTTCATTTCTGAAGCTTTTGACATTGCGTTCATATCGCTTTTACCAGATCTATATCTGTCATTTGCTTCATGAGTTACTTCTATAAAAGTTCTAAGCATGCCTGGATTTTCTTTCATAAATTTGTCAGTTACAGATGTAATATCTATTCCTAAGATTCCTGCATCTCTTGCTTCTTGTACTGTTAAAAGTCTAGAACCAACTGCAACTGCAGCTTTGATAGAATTTCCACCAAATAAACATGCCATTACAACATCACCACTTACTAATGCAGCAGCACCTTCTTCTGGATCCATTTGAATTATATCCATTTTACTTCTATCAGCTCCAATAACTTTCATACTTTCATCGAATACATATTCAGCCATAGTTCCAAGAGGAACAGCAACTTTTTTACCTTCAAGTTCAGAACCATTTGCTTTTGTAATTCCAGAAGCGTTTGATGTAACACAAGTAGTACCACCCATTCCATATTCCATTGCAATATCAACTAATTTGATAGGTGCATTAGATTTTACAGCATTAATAAAAGGCACTAAACCTTGAGAATATGAAATATCAATATCTCCTGCTAGCATTGCATCAGTCATAGCTCCACCATTAGTGAAGTTTGTCCATTTTACTGGAACTCCTAGTGCTTTAGCAAAATTCTTTTTTTGCATGTCCTCTAAATTTGGACTTGGCCATTCGAGAAAGTAAGCAACTCTCACCTCATTTGCCGCAGCATTTGCAGCTGAAATTGATAAGTTAAGAGCGAATATACTTCCTAAAATAAAGCTAATTAGTTTCTTCATTTTGTCTCCTTAATTAAATTTAATTAACTGTATTTAAGTTTAATTTTAGATGTATGTAAACGTATTTTGTAAGCACATTAATCATAGGTGATTTGAAGATGTCTAAAATGGGTTCAACTTTAAGTTGTATTTGATGTCACCTAATGACATACTTATAATGCAGAGAAATTATTTTCTATTTTTTTATTTTAGTCTATGAAAGAGTAATAATAACATTTAAAAATTTTTTATGAGTTCAGAAAAGCCACAAATACCAAATTCTTTAAATGAGCATTGGATGCCATTCTCTTCAAATAGAGATTTTAAAGCAAACCCTAGATTAATTGTTGAAGCAAAAGGTGTTTATTTAAAAAATCATCAGGGTAAAACCCAAATCGATGCAAGTTCAGGATTATTTTGTAATCCATTGGGGCATGGTAGAGAAGAAATAATTGAGGCAATTACAAAACAATTAAGAACAGTAGACTACGCTCAACCATTCCAACAAGGCTTTGGTGGATCATTTGAATTAGCAACAAGAATTTCAAAACATACACCAGGAAATTTAAATAGAATTTTTTATACTATTTGCGGGTCAACTGCAGTTGAAACAGCAATAAAAATTTCAGTAGCTTATCATAAAGCTAGAGGTGAAGGGGAACGATTTAGATTTGTGGGAAGAGAAAGGGCTTACCACGGTATGAATATTGGAGCAACCTCAGTCGGCGGAATGATCAACAATGTTAAAACATTTGCTAGTGTATTGATGCCAGGTGTTGTTCATATGAGACATACGCATTTACCAGAACATAAATTTATATCAGGTCAACCAGAAACAGGAGTTGAAATTGCTGAAGATTTAGAAAGAATTTGTACAAACTTTGGATCAGAAAATATTGCGGCATGCATTGTAGAACCAATTGCAGGATCTACAGGAACACTAGTCCCACCAAAAGGATATTTACAAAGACTTAGAGAAATTTGTGATAAGCACGGCATATTATTAATTTTTGATGAAGTTATAACCGGATGGGGAAGAACGGGTTCTCCATTTGCTTCACAAGAATACGGAGTTACACCAGATATAATAACTATGGCAAAAGCTACAACAAATGGAATAAGTCCTTTGGGTGCAGTTGCATGTAAAGAAGAAATTTATGATACGGTAATGGATGGATCACCGAAGGGCTCTATAGAATTATTTCATGGTTATACATACTCAGGAATACCCGTGTCTGTTGCAGCAGGATTAGCTGTTCAAGATATCTTTGAAAATGAGGATATATTTAATAGAGCTAAAAATTTAGCACCATATTTCCAAGAAGGTTTGATGTCTTTAAAAGATATAGATGTTGTAGATAATATAAGAGGTTATGGAATGATGGGTGGAATTGATATTAAAATGGATAAAAAACCTGGAGCTGCAGGATTTACATGTTTTAAACATTGTTATGATGCTGGAGTGAATTTTAAAGCAACAGGAGATTGTTTAATTATTGCACCGATGTTTATTTGCGAAAAAAAACATATCGATGAAATAATAGATAAATTAAGAACAGGGATCACAAATTACTCAAAAAGCAAAAAAAATTAATTCACTTATATGAAAATAGGTGTCCCAAAAGAAATAAAGTCCCAAGAAAATAGAATTGGCCTTACTCCTGACAGTGTTAAAATATTAACGTCAAACGGTAATGAGGTAATGGTTGAAAATAATGGTGGTTTTGAAGCTGGATTTTATAATGAACAATATAAATCTGCTGGTGCAAAAATTGTAGACAAAGCTGAGGACATTTTTAATGACTCTGAAATAATTGTAAAAGTAAAAGAGCCTCAATCAAGTGAGGTAAAAATGATTAAAGAAAACCAAATTGTTTTTACATATTTACACTTAGCGGCTGCAAAAGAACTTACAAAAGGCTTGGTAGACTCTAAATCAGTTTGTATTGCTTATGAAACTGTAACTGACAACAATGGTAGATTACCTTTGTTAGCTCCAATGAGTGCAGTAGCTGGAAGAATGTCAGTTCAAGCAGGTGCACATTGCCTTGAAAAAAACCAAAAAGGGAGAGGACTTCTTTTAGGAGGGGCGCCTGGTGTTGATCCTGGAAATGTGGTTATTTTAGGTGGTGGAGTTGTAGGTGAAAATGCAGCAATTATTGCTACAGGCATGAAAGCAAAAGTTCACATAGTAGACAAATCTGAAAAAAGACTGAATGAATTATCCAAAAAATTTGGTGATCTTATAATACCAAAATTAAGCGATGAAACTGATTTAGAAAAATTAATTTCAGAATGTGATTTGTTGGTAGGAGGTGTTTTAATACCAGGTGCAGAAGCACCAAAACTTGTCACAAAAAAAATGCTTAAAAATATGAAAAGAGGATCTGTAATAGTTGATGTAGCAATTGATCAAGGAGGATGCGTTGAAACAAGTAAACCGACCACATTCGCTGAACCAACATACATTGTAGATGATATTGTTCATTATTGTGTAGCAAATATGCCCGGTGGTGTACCTAGAACTTCAACCATAGCTTTAAACAAGGCTACGCTTCCCTTTTTAAACAAATTAGCTAGCGATGGTTATTACAAAGCTTTAAAAGACGATCCAAATTTCTTAGCTGGCTTGAATGTCCATAAGGGTGAAGTAACATACAAAGCAGTTGCAGATGTCTTTGGATATGATTATTTAACCGCAAAAGATGCATTAAATTAATTAAGTATTTTTAGTAGTTTTTTTTCAATATTACCACTTATAATTGTAATTCCTTTTTCATTAGGATGCATTCCATCGTCTAAATTTAATTCAGGATTTAAAGCAACTCCATCAAGCAGAAAAGGAATTAAATTTAAGTCATATTTATCAGATAGTTTTTTATAAATTTTATCAAATTTATTTTTATAATCTTTTCCGTGACTATCTGGTGCTACCATTCCTGCTAAAATTATTTGAATTTTTTTGTTTAATATCTTTTTAATAGTTTTTTCCAAATTTTTTTCAGTTTCATTTGGACTAATACCACGCAACATATCATTTGCACCAAGACCAATTAAAATTAAATCGATATTCTTTTCAGCAATTGTCCATTCTATTCTATTTAAGCCACCTGCAGATGTATCACCTGATACACTTGCATTGATAACCTTAACTTTTAAACCATTTTTATTTAAATTATTCTCAAGCACTGAAGATAGATGATATTTTTTATCTACACCATATCCCGCCATTAGACTATCACCGAATAAGACAACTTTGTAATCGGCTTTAGCTGCAAATCCTGTTATTAATAAAATAATTATTTTAATAATTAATTTTTTTGTCATGAATAAACTTTTAAAATTATCTAATGTTAGTTTAAATTATACCATAGATAACAACTCAATAAATATTTTAAAAAATATTAGCTTTGAAGTAGACTATAAAGAAACTATTTCAATAGTCGGAGAAAGTGGTTCAGGTAAAACAAGTTTAATCATGTTAATTGGGGGACTCGAAAAGATTTCAGCAGGAAATATTTTTTTTAAGGGGTCAGAAATATCCAATATGACTGAGGATGAAATTTCTGAAATCAGAAGAAAAAATATTGGAATAGTATTTCAATCATTTTATTTGATACCAAATTACACCGCACTAGAAAATGTGAGCCTATCTCTTGAAATAAATAAACTTGATAATGCAACACAAAAAGCAAAAGAAATTTTAGATAGATTTGGATTGAGCAAAAGATTTAACAATCTTCCTAGTCAACTATCAGGAGGTGAACAGCAGAGAGTAGCCATTGCAAGATCTGTTGTAATGAAACCAGAGCTTATTTTAGCTGATGAGCCAACTGGCAATTTAGATAGTGAAAATACAGAGAATATTTCTAGTTTACTTTTTAATTACATAAAAGATGAAAACGCTAGCTTAATAATGGTCACTCACGACAATAATTTAGCTAATTTAACTAAAAGAAAAATAACTATTAAAGATGGAGTGATTAGTGAAAATCAATGATTTAAGTCTTTATTCTAAATATGCATTTCGTGATTTAATTAGAAGTTATTCGAAAATTTTAAGTATAATAATTACTTTATTAATTAGTCTATTTATACTTAGTGCTATCTTAACCATCGAAGACAGTTTAGAGAATGAACTTAACGAAAATTCTAAAGTTCTTTTAGGAGGAGATTTAGAAATTGATTATAATAACAGAGAAGGAGATAGGAATTTAATAAAACAGGTTGAAAATATTTCAACAGTATCTCAAATAGTTGAATTCAGCACGATGATTTCAACTATTGAAAAAAAACAGAATAAGACATCATTTACTAGAATAAAAGCGATAGATCAAAATTACCCATTGTATGGAGATGTAATTTTTGAACCAGTTGGGTCATTAAAAAAATTAAATGAAATCGACAATACTATTCTGGTAAATGAAAATATTTTTAAGAATTTGAACCTTAAAATTAATGATATTGTAAAAGTTCAGAATATAAAATTTAAAGTTATTGGTGTTGCAAAAGTTCTTCCAGATATTGGTGGAGCATTCGTATTTGGTGATTTTGCATTAACAGGAAAAAAAACATTAGATAAACTAGAATTAAATACTTTAGGAAGTTTCTTAAATTATGAATACAAAATTAAATTTGATGATTATAAAAATAAAGAAAAAAAAATAAATGAAATTAAAAAAATTTTTAAAAATAATGATAAGGTAAAAATACGATATCCAGAGAATTCTGCAGGAGGCATAAAAAAAATTATTGATAATTTTTCACAATTTTTGTCACTAGTTTCAATAAGTGCTATGTTAATTGCTGGTATAGGAATTGCTAATACTCTTCTTTCTTTTATCAATCAAAAGAATTCATCAATCGCTGTTCAAAAAGCAATTGGAATTAATTCAGGAAATATTAAAACTATTTATTATTTGCAGCTGCTAATTAGTTTAATATTTATTTCTTTAGTTGCTTATGGACTAAGTTTTTTCTTGGTCCCAGTTGTTGATAAATATATATCAGATGGACTTGGATTAAATATTCAGGCATCATTTTCTTTAATAAATTTGTTTATTGTTTTTATGGTTGGATTGTTAGTTATAATAATATTTTCAATCCCAACTGTTAATTCAATTGACCAAATTAAAGCTTCTAGTTTATTTAGAAATGTTTTTCAAAGTTTGCAGTTTAAATATTCAAAATTATCAATTAGCTTAAGTTTGTTACTGCTTACCATTTTAATCAGCTTGTTTGCTTTTAGGTCTTCGATACCTACTTATAGTTTGATATATTTTGCTTCATTCTTTGTATGTCTAGCCGTCTTTTTTTATGTTTCCCGTTTTATAATATTATTACTCAGGAACAATCTATTTAATCTTGGTATTTCATCAAAAATAGCAATTAAAAATATTACACAATCAAAAAGTATTACACCTGTAACTGTGATGTCACTTGGACTAGGTATGACATTGTTACTTACGCTAGCATTTGTAGGCTCTAATTTTAAAAGAGAAATAGCAAAATCAATTCCAGAAATTGCTCCAGACTATTTTTTTTTAGGAATCCAAAATAATCAAAAAAATTTGTTTAAAAAAATAATTATTGATTCTGATAAAGAGGCAGTCATGGAAATTGTTCCTATGGTATCAGCAGGTCTTGTAAAAATTAATGGAATAGATCCAAATACATATATTTCAAATTCTAATGATAGTTATTGGGTAATCATGAATGATAGAAGAGTCTCATGGGTTAATACAGTTCCAAAAGACAATCCTATTTTAGAAGGCAGTTGGTGGGATACTTCAAAACCAAATAAGTTACAAATATCACTGGATAGTAAAGTTGCAAAAGACTTTGGAGTAAGTATAGGTGACAAATTTACACTTAGAATTTATGGAAGAGAAATTGAAGGAGAAGTAGTAAATTTTAGATTAGTTAACTATCAAGATTTAAGTATCAATTTTGCAATGTTACTAAATCCACAATTCGCAGAAAATATTCCACACGAATATCTCTCTACAATAAAATTTAAAAATATTAAAAGCTTTAATGAAGTTAATTTCTTAGATAAATTTCCAAGTGTATCGATAATAAAAATTTCAGATTATTTATCAAAAGTTACTGATGTTCTAAATAAAGTTTTTATAGCAGTCAGCATAATATCAGCTGTAACAGTTATTATTGGCTTAGTTGTAATCTCAAGCGCGATAATTGTTCAAGGAAAAATTAAAATTTTTCAAAATCTGGTTTTTAAAATTTTAGGTTTTTCTAAGAAGGAAATTATAATGTCATCAATTATTGAATTTATAATTTCTTTTTTGTCTATTATATTTTTTTCAACTATTTTTGCTGTATTAGCATCAAAGTTTATCATAGAAAATATTTTTCAACTTAAATGGTTATTTGAAATAAATATATTTTTCTATGTTACTATTGGGGTTGGTATAGCAACACTTGCTCTAATTATAATTACAAACTTTAGGTATTTAAGTCCAAAAGTATATCCACTTGTAAGAAATGAGTAAATTTAAATAATTTTATTAACTTTTTATTGAAGTTTTCAAAGCCTCGTAAATTAAATCTTCTGTAGTTTCCCCTATACTTCTATAAACTTCTTTATCACCCTTAAAAATCAATAGAGTGGTTTGATAGAGTACATTAAATGAGTCAGCTATATCTCTATTTGTTACATCAAATGAAAAATATTCAATGTTATCAAATTTAATATCTGATAACTCACCCTTTTTCTTTGCTGTTTGTAAAACTTTCATCTGATTTGCACATGATCCGCAGTACTCTATCCAAGAACTAATAACTATTAACTTACCTTCAGACTGAGCTTTCTCAAATAGTGCTTTATCAAATGTAGTCTTCTTTTCCATTGCATTTGCACTAAATGCAATTAAACAAAGTATAAAGACAATCAATTTTTTCATAATTAGTTAGTCTTTATATGATTAAATCAACAGATGAACATACATTATAGTGACACATGTAAGCTTAAATTTATTTATTAAAGGAAATTTTTTGTTTTTCTAGGCTTCTAGTTAGCGAAGCCTAGTATTATAATTAACTTATAATAAGAGAGAGATTTC
>CABZJN010000006.1 GCA_902526085.1 uncultured Pelagibacteraceae bacterium | reverse complement strand
AAGAAATACGCATTTTATCAAGCGTATTTGCTGCTTTAATTAAAAAACCTTGATTGACAAAAATATAATGATGTCTATAAACCCAATAACTTTAAAATGACAAAACGATTAAACTCAAAACATAAAGTCGATAGAAGACTTAAAGTAAATTTGTGGGGTAGACCTAAAAGCCCATTTAATACTAGAGCATATCCCCCAGGACAACATGGACAATCAAAATCATCTAAACCATCTGATTATGGAATTCAACTTCAAGCTAAACAAAAATTAAAGTGTTATTATGGTAACATAAATGAAAGACAGTTTAGAAATATGTATAAAAGAGCTATCATGAAAAAAGGTGATACAGCAGAAAATCTAATTGGACTGCTAGAAAGAAGATTAGATGCTGTAATCTATAGATCAAAATTATCAAATACTATTTTTTCATCAAGACAATTGATTAACCACGGTCACGTTAGAGTAAATGGAAAAAAGGTAAATATATCAAGTTACCAAGTTAAGGAAGAGGATAGCATTGAGATTAGAGATAAGTCCAAACAATTAGCTTTAATTGATATTGCTCTTGCTAACAAAGAAAGAGAAGTTCCAGAATATTTACAATTAGATGAAAAAAATAAAAAAGTTAAATTTGTAAGAATTCCAAAGTTTGAAGAAGTACCTTATCCTGTTGTAATGGAACCAAATCTGGTCATTGAATATTATTCAAGATAATTTTGATTAAAAGAACAACAAAAACTCACATAGAAAAAATACTATCAGAAAATCCAGACTGGAAGATTCTAGATATTGGTTGTGGTTATGGTGCAAATAAGTACGCAACTACAATCAGTGATATAATGGATTTATCCAATCATTATAAAGATAAATCTTTCATAAAAATTACTAAAAAAAGATTACCATTCAAAGATAAAGAATTTGATTTTGTTATTGCCTCCCATGTTGCTGAACATGTTGAAGATATTTCATATTTTCTAAATGAATTATCTAGAGTAGGAAAAAAAGGATATATAGAAGTACCTACAAGACTTGAAGATAATTTAGTTTTTGAAAATAAAAAAGCTCACATTTGGCACTTAGTATTCGATGATATTAATAATCAAATTAACATTTCAAAAAAACAACAATACTTTGAACCAATTTTAACTGTAGGAACAATAAAAAAATTAAATGAATATTTTCGCGAAAGCTTAGTAATCGAGTTGAGTTGGGAAGATAGTATAAAATTTAAATTAGATGAAAATAATTTAAAAAGTCCATTTAAAATATCAATTTTAAATTTATTAAAAAAGTATTTCTCTAAAAAAATTAGATTATTAATTAAATAAGATCAGTTTTTCTTTTTAAATTCAATCCCATTATCTTCAAAAAGTTTAGCTAATTCACCACTTTCGTACATTTCTTTCACTATATCACAACCGCCTATGAACTCATTTTTGACATATAATTGAGGAATTGTTGGCCAGTCACTAAAAACTTTAATTCCCTCTCTTAGGTTTTGGTCCGCTAAAACGTTTACACCTTTGAAATTAACTTCAAGCATTTTTAAAATATTTGTTACAGCCATCGAAAATCCACACTGTGGAGCATCAGGTGTTCCTTTCATAAATAAACATACTTCGTTACTTTTTATTTCATTATTAATTAACTCATTTGTTTGACTATCCATTTACTTCTCCTTTGTTTTTACGGCTAATGCGTGTAATTCATTTCCCATCTTACCCTTAAGGGAACTATATACCATTTTGTGCTGTTGAATTTTACTTTTTCCTGCAAATTGCGACGAAATTACTGTCGCTGAATAATGATTACCGTCACCTGCAAGATCTTGAATTTCTATTTTTGCATCAGGAAGGGCTTCTTTAATTAAGCTTTCAATTTCTTTTAAATCCATTGCCATTAATTAACCATATAATCCTTTAGCCATTTTTTATAGCCATCTTTAATATCATCAATTGATACTTTTAGATCATCACTATAAGTTATCTGATCGCTTTCTATTATACCCAATTTATCAAAATGGATTGAATCTTTTTTAAGTATATTTTCAACATTTTCTGAATTTTCAGGCTTTATTTCTATTATATACCTTCCCTGGTCCTCCCCAAAAAAATACTCAAATTTATTCACTAAACCTTTAATTGGAAATAATTTTACACCTTTATTTCCTTTTATGCTCATTTTTGAAACAGCAGTTAAAATTCCTCCTAAGGAAACATCATGACAAGTTTCAATTAAATTCTTATTATTTAAATTTAAAATACACATCCCGTTTTGTTTTTCATTGAATAAATTAATTTCTGGAGGTGGTCCATTATGATTAGACAAAATATTTTTTGCAAATATTGATTGATCTAAATGGCCCACAGTCTTACCAATTACTAATAAAAAGTTTCCATTATTTTTTAAGTCCATTGTTACCATCTTTTTATAATCAGACAATAGACCAATACCTCCAATAGATGGGGTAGGTTTGATACTTTTATCATTCGTCTCATTATAGAAAGATACATTTCCTGAAACTACTGGGTAATTTAAATACTTAGAAGCTTCAGTAATACCTTCAACACACTCAACAAATTCACCCATATTTTTATCTTTTTCTGGGTTTCCAAAATTAAGGCAATTTGTAATTGCTATCGGTTTAGCTCCCACAGAAATCATATTTCTCCAACTTTCACAAACTACTTGCTTTCCACCTGTTAATGGATGAGCGTTACAATAAGTAGCCGAAGAGTCAACCGCTGCAGCCACAGCTTTATTAGTTCCATGGACTCTTACAACTCCAGCATTTCCACCTGGCTTTTGAATAGTATCACCCATAACAGTATGATCATATTGATCCCATATCCATTTCTTGTCTGCAATGTTCGGGTCAGTTAAAATATTATTTAGACATTCATTTAGTTTCAAAGATTTAAAAGCATCTTTTGAAAATCTATTTTCTTTAGGTAATTTAGCTTTTGTCCATTTACGATCGTACATAGGTGCATTTTCTGCCAAAAAATCTATTGGAATTTCAGCAACTTTTTTATTTTCAAAAAATAATTCTATATTTTTACTATTTGTTGTTTTACCAATTACTGCAAAATCTAAGTTCCACTTATCAAATATTTTTTTTGCTTCATTTTCTTTTCCTGCCTCTAATACAATTAACATTCGCTCTTGGCTTTCTGAAAGCATTATTTCATAAGGTGTCATATTTTCTTCTCTACATGGTACTTTTGTTAAATCTATTTCAATGCCTAAATCACCTTTTGATGCCATTTCAATACTTGATGAAGTTAGTCCAGCAGCTCCCATATCCTGAATTGATATTATTGATTTACCTGCCATTAATTCTAAGCAAGCCTCTAAAAGTAGTTTTTCAGTAAATGGATCACCAACCTGAACTGTCGGCTTCTTTTCTTCTATCTTATCATCGAAAATAGCTGATGCCATACTTGCACCATGTATTCCGTCTCTTCCTGTTTTTGACCCTACATATATAACAGGCTTATCGACTCCAGCAGCTTTAGAGTAAAATATCTTATTTTTATTTACTAAGCCTAATGTCATAGCATTGACTAGAATGTTTCCATTATAAGACTCGTCAAAGCAAGTTTGGCCAGCGATAGTTGGAACACCAATACAATTGCCATATCCGCCAATACCTTTAACAACACCTCTTAATAGATTTCTAGTTTTTTCGTGATCAATTGAACCAAAGTGAATTGAGTTTAAATTAGCAATAGGTCTTGCTCCCATAGTAAATACATCTCGCATAATTCCACCAACACCTGTTGCTGCACCTTGATAGGGCTCAATAAATGAAGGATGGTTATGGCTTTCTATCTTAAATACAATTGCATCATCATCTTCAATGTCGACAACACCAGCATTTTCTCCTGGACCTTGAATAACTTGATCACCTTTAGTATGTAATTTTTTAAGATGTCTTCTAGATGATTTATAGGAACAGTGTTCATTCCACATTGCTGAAAAAACACCTAATTCTGTTATATTTGGAGTTCTCTTTAATAGATCGCAAATTTTTTTATATTCATCTTTCTTCAGTCCATGATCGATAGCTATTTGTTCATTTACATCACTCATTACATGCTACCTATTAAATTTTCAAAAAAAAGTGACCCGTCTTCACCCGAAAGAAAAGGATCAATCATTCTTTCTGGATGAGGCATCATTCCCAAAATATTTTTATTTTTATTGAATATCCCAGCTATATTTTTAATAGCTCCGTTAGGATTATTATTTTCGTCATCATTTCCTTTATCATCACAGTAAGTAACGGCTATTTGACCATTATCTTGTATTGATTTTAATTCATCATTTGAGCAAAAGTAATTTCCTTCGTTATGAGCGATATGAAGTTCTAAAACTTCTTTCTTAATATTTTTAAAATATTTATTTTCTTTATTTTTAATTTTGACAAAAACATTTTTACAAATAAAGTTTAGGTATTTATTTTGCTGAAGTATTCCAGGTAATAAACCTGTTTCAGTTAGTATTTGAAAACCATTACAAATTCCAAGTACCAATCCACCAGAATTTGCAAAATCAATTACAGATTTAATAATTCTTGATTTACCAGCAATGCTCCCACATCGAAGGTAATCACCATAGGAGAAACCTCCTGGCAAAACAATTAAATCACTCTTTGGAATTTCATCATCATTGTGCCAAACCATTTGATTTTCAAAACCAAATTTCTTTAGAGCCACATCCATATCTCTATCACAATTTGAGCCAGGGAATATAATTACAGATGATTTCATTAGGTAGTTACAAGATTTTATAATCCTCAATAACTAGATTTGCTAAAAGCTTCTTACACATCTCCTCTACTTGCGATTTAGCTTTATTTTCATCATTCTCATTTACTTCGATGTCAAAATATTTACCTTGTCTAACTTCTAAAACATTATCAAAAGTCATTCCATTTAGAGTTTGTTGTATCGCCTTACCTTGAGGATCAAGCACTCCATTTTTTAAAGTAACTATTACTTTTACTTTCATTTTTTCTTAATTTTTACTGCTTTAGGTTTAGGATAAGTTAAGGGTCTTATATTTGATTGTTCGTGCAATATATTTAGCCTAATTGCTACTTCTTGATATGCTTCTACCAAGTTTCCAAGGTTATTTCTAAATCTATCTTTATCAAGTTTTTTATCTGTTCTCATATCCCAAAGCCTGCATGTATCTGGACTAATTTCATCAGCTAACATAATTTCTCTTTTACCATCAGCTTCAAATCTTCCAAATTCAACTTTAAAATCTACTAATTTAATACCGACACCCCTGAACATGCCTTGAAGAAAATCATTTATTCTTCTTACTTCTTCGTAAATAAAATCTAATTCGAAAACATCCATCCATTTAAATGCTAAAATATGCTCTCTGCTTACAAGAGGATCACCTAGATCATCATTTTTTAAGCAATATTCAACTAGTGGATAATCAAGCACTGTTCCATCTTCTATTCCTAATCTTTTCGTCAAAGAACCTGTTGCAATATTTCTAACAACAAATTCAATTGGAATAATTTCGACTAACTTAACAAGTTGTTCTCTCATATTAAGTCTTTTTACTAAATGATTTTTTATTCCAACATTGCTTAATTGCGTAAGAACATGTTCTGAAATTCTATTATTTAAAATTCCTTTACCTTCAATGACATCTTTTTTTTGATTATTAAAAGCTGTAGCATCATCTTTAAAATGTTGAATTACTAAATTCTTATCAGTAGTTGCATAAATAATTTTAGCTTTACCTTCGTATAATTTTTTACCTTTTTTCATTATTTAAAGACCCTGTTAAAAATTATATTAATATTCTTAAAGTGTGAGGAATAATCAAATATTTTTTTCATTTTCTTGCTTGATATTCTAGATGTAATGTTTTTGTCACTCATCACAACATCAAAAAGATTAAGATTATCTGCTATGCATTTTTTGGCATGTGCTTGAACTAATTTATAAGAGTTTTCTCTAGTCAAACCTGATTTTGTCAGTTCTAACATCAACTCTTGGGAGAAAATGGTACCTTTAGTAATATTAAGGTTATTAAGCATTTTTTTTGGATAGACGATCATCTTGTCTAATAAGTTTGCTAACCTTACTAATGCAAAATCTAAAGTTATATTAGCATCTGGACCAATATTTCTCTCAACGCTTGAATGTGAAATATCCCTTTCATGCCAAAGAGCAATATTTTCTAGTGCTGGAATAGTATAACTTCTAACCATTCTAGCAAGTCCCGTTAAGTTTTCACTTAATATTGGGTTTTTTTTATGAGGCATTGCGCTTGAACCTTTTTGTTTTTTTGAAAAAAATTCCTGTAATTCATAAACTTCAGTTCTTTGTAAGTGTCTAATTTCTGTTGAGACCCTCTCAATTGATCCTGCTATAATTCCTAAAACTGAAAAATAATAAGCATGTCTATCTCTCGGGATAACTTGTGTAGATATTGGCTCAACTTTTAATCCTAGCTTTTTAGCAACATGTTTTTCCACATAAGGATTAATATTTGCAAAAGTACCAACAGCACCAGATATTGCGCACGTTGATATCTCATCTATTGCAATAATTAGTCTTTTTTTATTTCTTTTAAATTCCTCATAATATGAAGCTAATTTAAGACCAAATGTAATTGGTTCTGCATGAATACCATGGCTTCTACCCATACATGGTGTAAATTTATATTTTTTAGCTTTTGATTTTAAAACTTTTAATATTTGATCAATATCCTTTATTAAAATCTTTCCAGATTGAACTAACTGAATATTAAAACTTGTATCTACTACATCTGAAGAGGTCATTCCTTGGTGTAAGTATCTTGCTTTAATACCTACTTTTTCGGTTACAGATGTTAAGAAAGCTATTACATCGTGTTTTACTTTAGCTTCGATATTATGGATTCTTTTAACATTAATTTTAGCTTTTTTTCTAACAGCACTTGCAACACCTTTTGGAATTGTACCTAATTTTTCCATTCCTTCGGCTGCAGTAATCTCTACATCTAACCAGATTTGATATTTGTTATATTCGGACCAGATATCCGTAAGTTCTTTTCTAGAGTATCTTGTTATCATTAATTATATGGGGGCCTCTTATAACCTTTAACAGATTCTGTAAAAATTTCATAAGAGTCTTCTGTAATTCCTATTGTATGCTCAAATTGTGCAGATAAAGACTTATCCTTTGTCACTGCTGTCCATCCATCATTAAGAACTTTTACATCAAATTTACCTACATTTATCATAGGCTCTATTGTAAAGGTCATACCAGGTGTTAGTTCATGACCAGTATTTTTCTTACCATAATGAAGAATATTAGGTTGCTCATGAAAAGTATTGCTAATACCGTGTCCACAAAAATCTCTAACTACTGAAAAACCCATTTCTTCAACAAAGGATTGAATTTCAAATCCAATATCTCCTAATTTTACACCTGGTTTTAAAATTGCTATTCCTTTCATCATCGACTCGTAAGTTGTGTCAATTAAGTTTTTAGCTTTTACTGGAATATCTCCAATGGTAAACATTCTACTGGTGTCACCGTAGTACTCATTAACTATAGCTGTTACATCAATATTAACTGCATCTCCTTCAGTTAAAACTCTATCAGAGGGTATGCCATGACAAACAACATGGTTTAATGATGTGCAAAGTGATTTTTTAAAACCTCTGTAGTATAGCGGGGCAGAGTGGCCACCATTGTCTCTTATAAACTCATAACCCAATTGATCAATTCTATCTGTAGAAACACCCTCTTTAACTTCATTCGTAAGCATATCTAAAGTTTGAGATGCTAGTTTTCCAGCAATTCTCATTTTCTCAAATTTTTCTGAATAATTACTCATCTAAAATTTTTATTTTCTTTTCAATTTTTATTTCTTTAGAATTTAAGCTACATCTGTAAGCAAGAAAGCTTACACCAGATTTTTTAGCATCTAAATATTCTTTATAATAAGTAGAGTCTATATCTTTTGCTATTCTAAAATTATTTATACCCTGAATTTGAGTTAAAAATAAGACATAAGGTTTGTATCCTTTTTTAATTGATTCCTTTAACTTTTGGAGGTGTTTTGTACCCCTTGATGTAATAGCATCTGGAAATTCTGCAATATCATCCTCTCTCATTAACGTGGTATTCTTTACTTCTAATATTTTCTTATCACACAAAAAGTCAAATCTAGTATCATCAGAATACTTAAATTCTGGTAGTATATTTTTTATAGAACTAAATTCTTTTATTAATTTATTTTCTAAAGCATGTTCGACAATTCTATTTGCTCTATGAGTATTTACACCAATTATTCTTTTTTTTACTTTTATCATCTCTAAAGTAAATTTTAATTTACGCTTTGGGTCACTGTGCTCGCTTATCCAAGCTTCATTACCTTGATCTAATAAACCCATCATAGAGCCCGTATTTGGGCAATGCGCTACAACAGTTTTATTATTTACTTCTATATCTGTGAAAAATCTCTTATATCTCCGTTGTAATTTGCCTTTTAATAAAGTGTTGGTAAATTTCATAGAATTTTATTTATATTTAGAAATGACTAATAAAAAAGAAATATCTGCAGGAATTATCATTATAGGTAATGAGGTACTATCAGGTAGAACAAAAGATTTGAATACAAGTACATTAGCTACTTGGCTTAATTCTTTAGGAATAATGGTAGGAGAGGTAAGAGTAATTCCTGATGTGGAAAAAACTATAATAGATACTGTTCATGAGTTAAGAGTTAAATACAACTATGTGTTTACCACAGGTGGCATTGGTCCTACTCATGATGACATTACAGCAGAATCAATTTCAAAAGCTTTTAATATTGAATATGGATTTCATAAAGAGGCGTTTGCAATTCTAGAAAAATATTATGAACCAGGTAATTTTAATGATGGTAGACAAAAAATGGCAAAGATGCCAGTTACAGCTAATTTAATTTTAAATCCAACAAGTGGCGCTCCAGGATTCTATGTAGAAAATGTTTTTTCCCTCCCAGGCGTTCCATCTATATTAAAGGCAATGATTGGTGGACTTGGTAATGTATTAGTAGGCGGCGATCCAATTCTTAGTAAGACAATAAATTTGATGACTTATGAAAGTGAAATAGCAAGCTCATTAACTAATGTTCAAGATAACAATAAAGATGTAGAAATTGGCAGTTATCCTTTTTTTAGACAAGGTAAATTAGGTGTATCTATTGTATTAAGATCAAAAGATCAAGATAAAATAAACTTGTGTAACTCACTAATTCTTGAATTTGTAAAAGCAAAGAATATTAAAATAGTTGAACTAGAGTAATGTTGTATTTTGCTTACGGAAGTAATCTTAATCTTTTTCAAATGAAGCGGAGATGTAAAGACTCTATTTTCTTAAAAAAATACGAGCTTAAAGGCTATAGATTAAACTTTAGAAGCAAATATAGAGCAGCGGACATTGAAAAGAGTAAAAATTCTATAGTTCCTGGTGCTTTATTTGAAATATCAAAAAGTGATGAAAAAAAACTAGATGTTTATGAAGATTACCCAATTCTTTATAAGAAATTATATTTTACTTACTACACTAAGACAGTAATGACTTACATTATGGTTAATAAGACTGAATTTAGATATCCAACTGAAAGATATTTAAATGTTGTTAAACGAGGATACAAAGACTGTAAGTTAGACACTAAACACTTAAAAGTTGCTCTACAACCAGTTAAGTAAATGCTCACTAAAAAACAAATATTTACTAAAGGAATATTGGCTGTTGCACCGCATATGTTCTCAGTAATTCCTTTTGGTATTGTATGTGGAGCAATTGGTATTGAGTTAGATTTTAGTCCAGTATTAGTTTATGCAATGTCTATCATTATTTTTGGTGGAGCATCTCAAATTGTCTTTTTACAGCTTCTTTCCGGAGGAGCCTCTGCATTAATTGCAGTAACTTCAGTAGGGGTAATTAATTCTAGACACTTATTATACGGGGCTGTTTTATCTGAATACTTAGAAAAATTATCTTTTATCAAGAAGCTACTAATATCTTATTTAGTCGTAGACCAGGGTTTTGCTGAATCTAATAAGTTCTTTCAAAAAAATAAAAATGAAACACATCTTCACTATCATTTATTAGGAAGTGGTGGAACTTTGTGGGTTTGTTGGCAGATATCTACATTAGCTGGAATAATTCTTGGCTCGTTTGTGCCTGAGGAATTAGGATTGAAATTTGCAGTTCCTTTAACTTTTATCGCAATTGTTGTTCAAGATATTAAAAAATTGGATCATGTAATAGTAATGATTACTTGTGGATTAAGTTCTTTATTATTTTTTGATGCACCTTTTAAATCTTACATAATTATATCACCTATAATTGCATTATTTGTTGCTGCATTAGTTTTGAGGTTAAAAAAATGACTTGGTTTACAATTATTATTGCAGGGATAATTACTTATTTAATGAGAATGACTATGGTTGCTTTAGTAGATAGAGATTTATTGGGAGAGAGAGTAAAAGCGGTTTTAGCTTATGTTCCATCAGCCGTATTTCCAGCAATAATATTTCCTGGAATATTTATTAATGATTACGGAACTTTTATAGAAATGAATGATCCAAAAATCTTCGGTGCCATAATTGCTATATTGGTTGGTTATTTTTCAAGAAATGTAATAGCCACTATAATATCTGGTCTATTTTCGTATTGGATTATTATATTTTTATTATAAAATTTAATTATGAGCATCACTAGATCTGAAAGTAACTTCTATAAAAAGAACGGCTACTTAATTAAAGATCAGCTTATTTCAAAGAAAGATATCAATAAATTAAATACTCTTATTAATAAGATTGTAACTAAAGAAAAGAACAGTAGAAGAAAAGTTAAAGATCAAGGAGGAACTCAAAGTTATGATAATTATCACTTTGTATTCAATAGCAATTCTTCAAAAAATAAAGAAATATTAAGATTAAATAACCCTCAAAATAAAAATAAACTATTTTATGATTTATCAAGAAATAAAAAGATTATTGATATTGTTAAAAAGCTAATTGGTGGAACAGTAAGATTTCATCTTGGCAAATTAAACTTTAAACTACCTAATAAAAAAAAGGGGAGTTTAGTTGAATGGCATCAAGACTTTGCATTTTACCCTCATACAAATGACGATTTAATAACAGTTGGTATTTATCTTGAAGATTGTGGTGAAAAAAATGGCCCCTTAAAGGTTATAAAAGGTTCTCATAAAAAAGAACTATTTAGTCATCACAGCAATGATAATTATTTTGTAGGCAAAATTAATATTAAAAAAAACAAAATCAATTTAAAAAAGTCAGTCTCTTTAACTGGTAAAGCAGGATCAGTTGCTTTCTTTCATTGTCGAACAATTCATGGTTCAGGCTTAAATCATACTAATGGATCAAGACCTTTAATATTATTTGGTTATAGAGCATGTGATGCATGGCCAATTATAAATGATGGCAATCCGCATCCAGAGACTAACTTTGAAAATTATGATGCAAATATAATTTATGGAAAAAAATCAATAGTCCCAAGATGTACAGATGTACCTGTAATTATTCCATTACCTAAAAAGAAACACTATGTTTCTATCTATCAACTTCAGAAAAGTAATTAAAATATAAGTCCAAAAAGACTGAGTATAAGTAGAGCTTCCATTCCAACAAACATAATTAGCTTTTTATTATGTCTCCTGGTCCAAAACACATTCTTTGGGCTTCTTTTATTTTATGAGGCAATAGATCTAGTTTCCAACTGTTATCCAATATATCAAAATACTCATCTGGATTGTATTTTTCACTATTAGCTAGTTGGATGCTAAACTCTTTTTCATGATTATACATTTTCATTAAATTATCAATAAATTCATCCAGATTATAAAAACCTTTAGTTTGCATCATTACAATGGTCATTCCATACATTGGATGAACTGTTATTACTCTTGCAGTTCTTAAGTCTTTCCACTGGTTAATTTTAATTGGTAAATCTGTGTTCTGTAAATCCTCAATATTTTTTGCATCTTTTGTTGTCGAAAAGGAAAAGAGCATACCAACCTCAAAACAGTCAGACTTTCTAATAAAAAATCTTAATTTATCACCATGAATTACTTCCCCAGGAACTGCTGCAACAACGTAATCTCCAAAATCATTTATATACCACTCGTCATCCTCAGCTTTTGCATGAGGATGAACGAGTAAGAGGATTCCTAAAGCAACTAAATGAAGAAAAAAGAATAATGATAATCTCACGATTCTTTTTTTAAAAAAAATATTTGTTGTTATTTAGTTTCAAATTTGTCTTTTGTATGAACAAGACTTTTTATTTTTTTGTGCTGATAATAAATAATTACAAATAAAAAAATAACAAAAATAGGATAGCCAATTATAAATATTAAAATATTGATCCACTCATAAGTTGTACCAAATGCTACTGCCAACATTGCAAGAAAATCTACACACCAATAGAAAATAAAATCAACCATTAAATAAGTATTAATATTAAAGGTAATTTAGATGTTTTTATTTAGACTTAAATTTGTCTAAAAATAGATAAAAATATTATTTTATAAAATAAAATGTCTGAAGATCCTCAAAAAATTAATTATCTAAATCTAATCTCAATTAATATTTTAAATGATTGGCCTCTTTCGGTTAGAACATATAATGCCCTTAAAGCAGAGGAGATCATTTTTTTAGGTGATTTATTATCTTATGAAGAAACGTCTTTATTAAAATTGAGAAACTTTGGTAGAAAATCACTTAATGAAATACAAGAATTATTTCAAAAATTTAATATAGATAAAGAAAATACTTCCTATGATCTGTCTGATTGGTCTGAAATGAGAGAAGATCTAATAAAGAGATATAAAGAAAATGAAAAAATAAAAATAGAAACTCGAAATAATTTAAGTGGTCTAAATAAATCAATTTTTAATGATTTCAACAACTTCAAAGAGAATTTTTATAATATTAAGACAATAAAAATTACAAAAGACCTTGATGTGAAAGAAATAGAAGAATTTATAATTAAAGATATCGAATATTTAATTTCTGTCTTAACAGAAAGAATGAAAGTTTTTTTCTTTGGACGTTATGGGTTTAAAGAAAACTACAAAACACTTGACGAATTAGGAAAACAATATGGAATTACAAGAGAAAGAGTGCGACAGCTTGAAAAAATTTTAAATTTATCACTAGCCAGAATTGGATTAATTGAAAAGCAAACATTAATTAATTATTTCAATCAATATGATTATGTGAGTTTTCACAAACTATTTCCCAGGTTAGACAAAATGTTTACTGATACAGCAAGAGGCACAGAGGAAATCACTAGGGATAAATTAACTGTGTTTATGGAATTTTATTGCGGTGTAAAAGCAGAATATTTTAAAACTCCAGAAAGAGAGTTATGGAATTTTAATGAAGATAAATTAAAGGAAATATTTACATTAATTCCTAGTGGACTTGACCAAGAAAATTTCATTGAAATTATCAAAGACAATTATGGATACAATAATTTTGTAGCAAAATCTTCTATTGAATTTATGGAAAATAAAAAATTAATTAAAATTGTAAATAATAAAATTTATCCTTTGAAGATGCTTAAAAATTTGGAAGTGACACATATTTTAGTTTCATATCCTGAAGGATTGCATTGGAGAAAGATAGCTGAAATTGGCAATAATTCATTTACTAATAATAAATGGGATTTGAATAGGATAGTAGGAGACTCGTCTTTAAATATGCTAACTAATCAAAGCATATATCTTTCTGAAAGAGGAACTTATAGATTATTTAGATATTGTAATGAGATTAAAAATAAAAATGAAATTATTGATTTATTTATTAAGTATCTTCAAGATAATAATTTAGAGCAATCTTCTATGGAGCCAGCATTTAAAGAGATAACTAATTTATCTCAATTTCAAGATTTAAACTTCTATGATGCTAGAGCTATAATAAAAAAATTTGGAGCAGAAAGTGGATTATTTCATAAAGGACAATCTGGTACCAATACAATAAGTTTAAATAAAGAAATTAAATTTATATCATTAAAAGATAAAATTAGAGAAATAGTTTTAAATTCTCAAAATGAAATTCATCAAAATGAAATAATCAAAAAATTACAGAAAACAAATGAGGAATTAGCTGTCGATATTCATTTAAACGACTTAGTAGATAAATTTATAATTTTTAAAACAAGCCCAGGTACATATATAGGTTTTGATAAAGCCATTAAACTATATGATGAAAAAGAAATTATAAATGAATTAGAGATATTATTAGAAAATTACGACTTTGCTACAATTAGTTTTATAAGGGAAAAATTAAATGAAAAATTATTATACAATTTTTCAAATTATTTTTATGATTCTATGATTAAAAAAATAGTATTAGATAAACCATTTTTTTATGACAATAATTATCTTAGTTCAAAATCACCTATGGTTGTAAACTTAGAACAACTCATAAAAAACAATTATAAATGGTCATTATCTGTTAATGAGAATTACAAAATTCTATTAGACAAAATTGGGATGACTAAAAGAAATTTTGCTAATATAGTTTATAAACCAGCGTTTAAATATAATAATAAAGTATCTGATCAAGATTAATGTCAATTAAATACATAGATATAAGACCAACAATAGGTTTGTTGGCTTTAATGAAAAATATCAAGTATACCGAATGGGAGGCAATGGCAGAGTTTATTGATAACTCTGTTCAAAGTTACAGGGCAAATAAAAAAAAACTTAGAAAATTAGAACGAGACTATAAGTTAAAAATACGAATTGATTTATTACCAAATGAGATAAGAATTAAAGATAATGCTGCTGGCATTTCAGAGGAAAGATACGCAGATGCTTTTGAAACTGGCAAACCCCCGCCAGATACTCAAGGTCTATCTGAATTTGGTGTTGGAATGAAAATAGCATCTTGTTGGTTTGCTGATAAATGGAAAGTTCACACAAAAGCTTTAGGTGAGAAACATTGGAGATTGGTTGAATTCAATATAGAAAAATTAAGAGAAAAAAATACAGAACAATTAGAGGTAACAGAAAGTAAAGCCAATGAAGATGCTCACTACACAATTGTCACTTTAAATAAATTGAACCACAAACCTAAATCGACTTCTATTACTAAGATTTTTCAACATTTAAGTTCAATATATAGACACTTAATTAATTCAGACGAAATAGAAATTTCAATTAATGGAAATAAATTAAAATACGAACCTCCTCCAGTACGTACGTCTGGATACTACAAAGAATGGGAGGATGGAATTATTAAAAACCCAAAAAAAAGAAGATGGTTTAAAAAATTAGATTTTACATTTAAAGATTTAACACATGTCACAGGTCATGTTGGAATAAGAGAAAAAGGTCAAGTTAAACAACCTGGGTTCTCTCTATTTAGGAGAGGAAGGTTAATTACAGGTACAGAAGCGGTTCCATTTAAACCTCAAGAAATATTTGGATTAGGAAACGATAGAAGACAGCAAGTTATATTTGGAGAATTGAATCTTGATGATATGCCAGTAACTTTTCAAAAAAATGATTTTAAATGGGATGATACTCTAAAGAGTCAGTTTATATCTCAATTAAAAAATGAAATAGAATTCTTAGATGATAAAAAGAAAATTAATCTCATACAACAAGCTAAAGAATGGTCGGAGTCTCTAGAAAGAGATGATATAAGACAACAAACTACTAAAAGCTTACCTCAAATAAGTAAAATTATAAAAAGAGGTATTGAAAACGCAAGACTTACAAAAATTAATCCAATAAAAGACGAAAAAAAACACAAGAAAGCAGAGGAGAGAAATGAAAGTGATTGGGAGGAAGTAGTTTTAGAAAATCAAAAGTATAGATACCAAATCATTACAGAGTATGATGAAAGTAATACTGATTTATATTTTGCGGAATTTCCAGATTCAAAAAACAATTTTAAAATTAAAGTTTATATTAACTTAAAACACAAGTTTGCAGAGAGGTTCTTTACTCATAATAACGATAGAAATGGTTTTTTGACATTAATTACTTTTTTTGCAATTTGTGAAGCTCAGGTAAGACATATAGATGGCTCAAGAGATGCAGCATTAATGAGACTAAGATTGAACTCAATTTGTGAGAATATACCACCAAGGACATAACTATGATTAAATGGATTCCAAAAAAAAATGGTTCTTTTACAAATGATTTTAAGAGAAAACTTAAAGAAGAAAATTTTAAAGATGATGATATCAACAGGGTAATTGAAAATGCTCAAGACGCACTATCAAAAACTATAGATCCAAATAATCCAACACTTAATAATGAAACTTTTAAAACAAATCTAGTACTTGGTTATATTCAAAGCGGAAAAACAACATCTATGGAAGCTGTTTCTTGCATGGCTAGAGACAATGGATTTAAACTAATGATAATTTTATCTGGTCATGTTTCAAATTTAGCAGAACAAACACAAGACAGAATTTATGAATCTTTAGATCAGTTTGGTTGGAACAGAATAGACATAGACGGCAAAGTTGACCAGGAAAAATCATTAAACCTGATTAAACAATTAGAAAAATCAGATGACTCTTTATTTGTTGAAGAGGAGGAGAAACCTGCAATTTTAATAGTTACAAAAAAACTCTGGAATTCAATTTCTAAAGTTTCAGAAATATTTGAAACCGCAAAAGAAAATGGTGTTGAACTATCTAAAATCCCAACAATAATTTTTGATGATGAGGCCGATCATTATTCACTAGATGCTTACGCAAGAACAAAAAAGAAAACTTTCAAAAAATATAATGAAGCAGTTAAACATATTGTACAAAAAGATGAAAATTTAGAGGAAATAAGTAGAAAATTTAGAATATCGATTGATAATTTAAAGTATTTAAATGATTTTGAAAAAGATGAGAACTTTGAGTTGACTGAAGGTATTGAAATTTTAGTAGAGAGACCTGAAACAACAACACATAGACAGATTAAGAGATTAAGACAATTATTAATTCAACATTCGTATTTAGGATATACCGCCACACCAGTAGCCAACTTTCTAATTGCACAAGTCAGTCATCTTTCACCTCAAAGTGCAACAATTTTAGAGCCTGGATCAATGTATACTGGTGCAAACTATTTTTTTGGAAACTCAGATAATGAAAAAAAACACATTAGAATAATAAAAGAAGAAAATATAAATGATAATAAAATTAAACCTGAGAGCCTTACTGAAGCTATTAAAATATTTTTGATTGGTGTAGCCCAGGGATTATTAAATAAAGAGCACATAAAAAAAAAATCAAGATCAATGTTGGTTCATCCATCTGTAAATAAAACTATACATAAAGATTGGCAGAATTGGATTAAAAGCGAACTTCAAAGATATAAAAAAGCATTTGATTCTAAAGGTAGAAATATAATCGACCCATCAAAAAGAATTGATATTGATTATCCTGAATTAGAAAAAGAATTTATCAAATTACACAAGGATTTAAAAATGACAGATGAAAATTTATCTAATTGGAATGATGAATTCATAAAAAGAATGGTTAGAGCAATAGATATTGTAGAGCCTAGAGTAGATTTATTTAATACACAGAAGGGAAAAATACCAACCATAAAATGGGGCAAAGACTCTATTTATGCAAGAATACTTGTTGGTGGAATTGGTTTAGAGAGAGGTTATACAATTTCAGGCCTAACAGTTTCTTATATAGTTAGAGAAACAGGAACCGATGATACAATTTATCAAAGAGCAAGATTTTTTGGTTACCATAAACCTTACATAGGCCTAGTAAGAATGTATTTACCACAAGTTCTCGCAGATAATTTTTCACAGCAACAAGAAAATGAAATTATTATAAGAGAAAAAATAAGAGAAATTGTAGAAAGAAATGGCGATTTGAGAAAAGATCTGAAAAGAAGTTTTCCATTCGCAGGTAAAGCTGGTCCTGCTAGGATAGGTATTATCGAAAATAACCTTAAAAAGTTTCCACATGGTGGTATTATTTCAGACCATCGAGCACATCATTTAGATAGTTATAGATTAGAAAAAAATAGAGATATTTACGATGCGCTTTCAAATATTGGTAATAAAATTAAATTTTCTGAAATTTCTGAGCACGAGTATTCATCAAATTTAAAAAATATAGATGTAATAAATAATTTAAGTTTATATGAGGTGTCAGAAAAATATCTTAAAGAATTAAATTATTATGACGATACAAATGATGATGATTATTCAATCATTACTGAACTAGCAGATTGGAGAAATTATTTAAAAAAAGATGATATTGAAATTGCAGTTGTTATTATGAATGATGATGATTCAAGTTTTAAAAGAAGAGTAGATAAATATTCTTTTAATTCTAAGGATAGTTCTGTGCCTATTGAGTCAGGTGCAAACAAAAGCAGACCTGGACATGCATATTTACATTATGAATTTATGATAGAACCACAACCTAAATGGCATCCCACACCTAGCAAGGACTCTCCTTATGGTAAGCCAATAGAGGGAAATAAAAGAATGAAGGCTAACAAAATTGCCACTATTCAATTATATAAATTCAATATTCATTCATCAAAAGAGCAAGGCGACAACCCTTTAATAGAAAATGTTCCATATTTTAGATTATATATTCCAAAAATATTAGGAAAAGGTTTTAAAGAAACAAAGAATTAAACAAATTTAATGATTTTAGATTTAATTAACTATTCATTAGATCAGAATCATCAAACCTTTTCGATTGAAAAAACAGACTCGCAGTTATTAACCTTAAATATTAAAAGTAAAAAATATATCATTTATTTTGCTGAAGTATCTCATTCAGGAGGTTCTCGTAATCTTGATGAAATTAGAATTCAATTATCTGTTTCAATTAAACATAAATTAATTGGATATACTGCAGAAGATTATAAAGTAATATTATTAGGGTTTGATAAGGATACAAATACTTTTACTTTCTGGAAATACGACGATAGTTTTGAAACAAACACAAAGCAATCTCTATATACTAGAAAAAATGTCATTGAAGAGGCAAAGAGAAATGGTTTTTCTAAATATTATTATAGAAAAAGAGATCCATTTAATAATCGAAGACATGATCAACGAAGTTTAAGCTTAAGTGTAAATGCTATTTTATTTTCATTAGTTTTAAAAAATTTTAGTAAAATATTTGATAGAGATTTTGTAGACACTTTTAGAGAAAAAATAAAAAGACATAATTTCCCTTATAGCAAAGATGACTTACTATTATCTTTATATCTTTATAGTTTAGAGAGAAAAACTAAAAATATTGATAAAAATGATCCAGAATTATTATTTGTTAGTAAATTATGTAACGAAAGATTTAAAATTTTAGGTTTTAGTCCTTTATCTAACTTCATACCTGAAGATTATGTTAAAAAATTTAGAAATATAAATGGAATTTACACAAAGATACAAAATTTTAAATTTACAGACCCAAATGAAGTCGGTGGTTATCCTGGTGGTGCACATGGACCTCAGCAAAAAATTTGGGATATTTATTTCGAAGAAAATAAAATTGATAAGAATAGACTTAAAAATGACGCTGAAAATCTTATAAATAAAATAAAATCAAAAAATTTAGAAATTTTAATTGGTAAAGAACAAATATTAAAGACAGAAAAAAAGGAAACGCAAATTTATACAATATCATCTCACTCAAATGACGAGCCAGAATTATTAGATATTATAATAAATAAAGAATACCAAAATAGAATAATTAATCCTGACAACTTTAAAGATAAAATTGAAGGGCTTAATCAAATTGATAAAGCAAATCAAATACATGAAAAAACAATTAATAATTTAGCAATCATATTTAAAAACAAAGGACTTCCAATTCATAGAACCATTCATATTGATTTCTTTAGTCACCAAAAAAATAAAGGTTATTTATTTGAGGTAAAAACATTCAACAAAGATAACTTTAAAGAACAAATTAGGCATGGGATTATGCAACTAAAAGAGTATTTCTTCTCTTATGCACTGTACTGGAAAAAAATTCCAACAAGTACAAACTTATATTTGTTAGTAGATAGAGATCCGGAAAAATTTCTTAACGATATTCAAAAGAAATTTTTGTTATCTGAAAAAATTAAAATTTGCTGGATATCAAATAATAAGGTTGTCACTTTAAAAAACCAAGTATTATTTTAATTTTGTAACAAATTTTTTGCTATTTTAGTAACCACTCCAACGTTTACTGCATTACCAATCGTTGAATAGAATGCTTCATGAGCTTCAGGATAACTTTTTATTCCTCTAAAGCCTTGAATATTTAAACATTCTTCATGAGACATGTATCTTTTCTTCCAAGGTAAATATGGAACTTGAGATACAGATGATGAAATTAAAGTAGGGGAGTTTGTACTACGTCTAATTCTTACGCCTGAACCTCTAAATGTTACAATCTTCTTCCTTAAATTGAATGCATCTCCTTGACAATTCCATTCTAGTTTCTGGTAAGCCTCAAATTGTAATGATGTGATTTTAGGAAGATATTTATCTATCCAAACTTTATTATTTTTATAAAATTCTCTACTACGTTTAATCATTCTTATTTTCCAATCAGGAAATTTTTTTACTGTTTTATTTGCATATTTAGGAATTAAATCATGAATATTATCTCTATTAACATTTTTAAGACTTTTCCCAAAGGAACCCTTCAGTTTTCTTAATTCTTTTAAACCTGTGCTGTAAGGTGTTGAATTTTCATAAGGGTAGGTGGCGCCAAATTCCATTGACCAAAGGGGGTTTGGTACATAGGTATTTTTTGGAATACGTTTCAAAAAACCTTTCCAAGTTTCAAGAACATTATTTTTTAATTTAGTAAGTTTTTTATTTATTTTTGGTTTTGAAATTAAAAATTTTTTAAGATTATTTTTAGCTTTATTTTTTTGAGGCCATTCAAAATCATTCAGATTATTTTGTTTTGCTACAATATAAAGTCGATCACGAGTTTGAGGTATATTGAAATCCACAGGCGATAGAACTTTCTGATCAACAACATAGCCAAGCTTTGATATTTTATTTTTCATAAATAACCAAGTTTTTCCATCATTATGCGTAAGCAGATTTGGCACATTTTCTAGAAATAAGTATTTAGGCTTATGGTATTTAATTATTTTAAATAAATAGAAGAACATATCTCCAGCGATTTTATGGCTAAATCCATTCGCAAAACCAGCTTTAGAGAAAGGTTGGCAAGGAAATCCAGCGCATAAAATTTCATGTTTTGGAATTTTTTTGATATTTATTTTTGTAATATCTCCCTCAGGATACAATTCGAAATTTTCTTCATAATGATTTCTCAAGAAGATTTCTAACTCACTAGCAAATACACATTCGTGACCAAGCTTGTTAAGAGCTAAGTGAAAACCACCAAGTCCTGCAAATAAATCTATAAATTTCATAAGTTATTGAATCATCGTAATTTATCATATTTTTTGCTTTTAAATTATAAATAGATCAATATTTTTCAAAGTTTTCCCTAAGAAATTCTGTATAACGTTTATTACGGTTTAAAATGTAAACTTTTTCTCTAACTCTAGTCATTGATGTATAAAATTCAAAATCCATTCGGGCATTATTTTTTTCAAAGCTAGAGGTTTTATCAGTGATTATTAATATATTTCTTCTATCCCAACCTTTAAAGCTTGCGATAGTTGCCATCTTGAGTTTATCACTATGGACTTTAAACAGTATTTTTTGTTGCCTTTGTCTAACGTCCATTTTGTCAAAAACATCCATAATTTTAAAGTCATCATAACTATTACTAATTACCTCTTTAATAGTTCTTCCTTGATCATGGTTTGTAACTAAAATTGCAATATCAGAAGGACTTACTTTTTTATCAAATAAATCTTTTAGAATTCCAATCACACTATCATTTAAATCATTATCATTTAAAATATTTAACCAATATGAAGCTGGTTCTGCTTTAAAGGGTAATTTAAATTGATTATTCTTATCTAATTCAATTCTTGGGTCTTCATCTTCCTCATTATTATCAATCAAAAATTTTTCAGAAAATTTGTTTGCTAAGTCAATATGTGCATTTAATAATCTATAACTTTTTTTCAAAATTCCCCACCTACCGCCACCAATACCTTTTAGTGAGGTTTTTTTTTCTCTGTTATAAATATTTTGCTTCTGATCAAGTGCAATTAAAATTTCTCCATTTGGGTTTAAAAATTTTCTTATAAAATCGTACCAGTTTTTTTTAAAATCCTGTCCTTCATCTATAATTATTACATCATAGTTAATTGAGTAATCTTTGTTTTGCTCTTTATGATTTTTTATTTCATCAATTGAAATATCGTCACTTTCCTCATTTAAAATATTTGTTTTATAAGAAATTTTATTATTCTCTCTGTAAGCTTTACAAAAATCGTGGAAGTGAAAGAAGTCAATTAATTCATTTTGAGAATAAATAGTTTTTTCTACTTCATCTATTAAAAAATTTTTTATTGTAATATTGTAGCAAAGAACAAGAACCTTTTTCTTATTATTAGCTGAAATTGCTGCTCTTAATGCAGCAATAGTAGTTTTACCACTACCAGCAACTCCTGAAATTTTTTGAATTACATTAGGTTTACTCTCAACATATTTTTTTTGATTATTATCAAGGTCATTTATGGACAATCTAAATTGCTTTTCTTGTCTGTGTAAAGGTGGTGAAATCCAATTAGAAAACAGACTTAACCAATCTTTATCTGATTTAATTTTAAATCTATTATTAATTAATGGAACTATTTTTTCTATTTCTATTCCTTTCTCTAAAAAATCTCGAGCAATAACAGAACATCTATCCTGATCTATATATTTGTATCTAACAAAGTTCCTGGCTTCTTGTGTTGAATATGGATTGTGAAAATAAATACCACAACGAATTAAATGTCTTTTGTTGTTATTTTCATAAATTTCCTCCAATATATCATTAATACCATTTCTCATTCTCCACAAATAATTTTCTGCTTGATCTACTGGATTTAAATTACCCGATCTTCCTTTTAAATTTTTTTGATAAATATCTACTCTAGTTCGAAAGCCTATTTTTTTTATCTCATCTACAAAAAAATTTGAAATATTCCAATTCTTTACTTCAAATATCATTATACCATCTGATGGATGGGCAATTACCACATCAGGTGTTTTTTTATTTTGATTTGAACCCCAGCGTGCTTTTAATTCAGGACGAGTATAAATATTCCATTCTTTAGGTAAATTTTTATTTAAATAATCTGCTAAAAAAAACTCACCTTTCTCAAAGTCTGGCTTAAGCTCTCTGTTTCTGCTTTTTTTCAATATTCCAATTGGAAATAATCTCTCAAAGTCTGACATTTTTATGCTTTAATTCATTTATAAAACAATAAGTTATGATGCAAAGATTATATTACTTTAATAATATATCTACTTTAATTCATTCAACTTATTCTAAATCATATACAATTATTTATGATCAACTTAATCAAGCAATTAAGGTACCTCAGAAATGGATAGAAGATATTAAGCACGTAGAGTTTAATGAACTGCTTGCTACATCGATTGGTCCTTTAGCTTTATATTTTGGCTGGAAAAAAAGACATAAAGAGGAATTTTCAGAAATTGCATCAGGCGCTTTAGCCTCAAGTTTTATTCATGGAGATCCGATTGGAACAGTTACTTCAATAGTTGTGCTTGCTTACCGATATACAAAATCAACCAATAAAAATGAGTTAAGAAATCTTAAATGGGGAATTGTTAAAGGTGGTTTAAGTGTAAGTGCGTTTGCTTTAACAATTAAAGCTATGGGTGTTTCTCTACTAAGTTTTCTTGTAGGAATTTGTATAGCAGCTATTGTTAGAAAATCAGTGAGTTCATTAAGATTCTTTGAATATATTAAATACTTAAAATCTTTAAAATTAAGAGTCCCTAATGTTAAGAAAAAGATATCTAGAAGAGAGTTTTTGACTTTAAATTTTTTGGAATTTAAAAATGCTTGAAACAATTATTTTAATTGAACTTGCGGCTGCTTTGTTAGGTATATATATTTCATCACAATGACAGATTTTCAAATACTTTTAGTACTTTTCATGATTACTGCTATATCACTTGTTGTGTTTATATATTTATATAAGAAGAAACTCGATAAAAGAATTTTTGACAAAAAATTAAGACAAAGTAAGCATGTCTCTGAGCATGAAAAAATAAGAGTTTATTTAGATAACATCAACGAAGCTACTAGAGCAAAACATCGTAAAATTTAAAACAAAATTTTAATAAAACCGTTTATAAATATATGAAAAAAGAAGTTATTTCTTATAGTGGTCACTCAATGATACCTCCAGAAAGTGTCGAGCTATTAGAAAATAACAAAGGAACCATTATCACTCCTAGATTGGATGCAAAAATTGTAGATATACAAGATTATAAAATTTTATCTTTCTGGGACAGAATTGAAGAAATTGGTGTATGGAAGTGGCATAAAAAGTATCCATATTCTAAACTTAAATATCAGCAGTTATTAGATGGTTATAGTTGGGAATTAAAACTAAGAGATAGAAGTGGTAGAGCAAAATATTGTTCAGGTTATGAGAGTTTTCCAAGAAAATTTAAAGAATTAATAAAAGCACTTAATGATCTTTTTGGTTCAAAGATACAATTTTAATTAAAAATCATCGTTGCTCCAAGTGAATGTGTCATGTTCGTATGGAATATTTCTAAATTTAAGAAGCTCTTTGTATTTTTGAATTCTTTGATCTTTCTCAGATTGTTTTAGATATAGTAATATTTGATCATATGTAAGTTTTCCTAAGTGTATTTTCTTAACATCTACATATTCCTCATAATCCATTCCACATACAGAGAAGCCTTTTTTTGGATCTATGTGCTCTGAATAAATAATAGTGTCTCTTGTTTCGCTTAAAATATCATAATAATGTGCAATCTGATTTTCCCTATCAAAGATATAATCTTTTCTATAATCAAATAGATCTAATTGTTGCATGTTTTGAGGTTTATAAAGTCCGAAAAATAACTTTAACAATTAATAAAATAACTAAAAAATATGACTAAACTATGATATAAAATTACTAGTCCTGATTTAGAACTTAACTCTACTTGCTGGGACTTTAAACACAACGCTAAAGGAGATGTATGAAACATATAATACAATCATTAAAAGAATACTTTAAATCAAAAGAAAAAAAAGGAAGAAAGCTCTTATTTTTTGAAAGTGTTGGAGATAAAAATAGCTCAAGAGAAGAAATGCTTAAAAATTTAATAGCTGTTCTTGAAAAAAATGGTTTTAAAATAAAAAACAAAAAATAATTATTTTATTGAAATCATAATAACTCTTTGATAATATAATATTAGTTAATTTGAGACTTACTTATTTAGATAGCATTTAACTAAAACCGTTAAACCTTCTCTATAATTTTGTCATATTAACCAACAAAACTAACAGTTTTGCTATGGATTAATTGATGAAGATTGTTCCAAAGCAAATCTAATTTTGAAAGGAAAATATGAGAGGAAAAATAAAAAAGAAAACAGCAAAGTACTTCGTTTATTTAACGATATTAAATCTTGTGAGATTTTTCATAAGAGTATGTAAAAAAATAGCTAAAAATATTTACGAAAAAGTAGATTGGGCAAAAATAGAAGGCAAAGACTTTAAATCTGATCCTAAGGCTGAAAAATGGGCAAAAGTAAATTCTTGGTTCGGATACGATGAAATTATGACAAATTTTGCTTTTAAACTACACAGACAATTAACAGAATTTGAAGGGATAAGCCCAAAGTCCAAGAAATATTATGATGAAATAGATAAAAGAATGTATGATCATTTTAAGGATAGATTTCTGAAATATTACTCAATGGAGAATTAATAATGAAAGAATTTATTGAAAATTTAAAAAAAATCTCAGAAAAAATTTATGATCAAATAGGTGGAACAGAAGAAAGATATATTCAAGCAGCCCTCTCAATTGAATTTGATAAATTAAAAATACCTCATTTAAGGGAGACTAGTGTACAAATTTATTATGACACCAGCCCTATTGGTATGGTTGAATTAGATTTCATTATTTCACCACACGGGGATCTTAAAGAATATCTAATAATCGAGATGAAACAGGCGTCTAAAATTGATGATACAAACAGGCATCAGCTAAAATCTCAATTAAGATCAGCTCCATTAAATAATCATGAAATAATAAGTAAAGTTACAAAAGGAATTTTATTAAATTTCAAGAAAGTCGAAAAATACAAAGAGGGAGCAAATGAGGTTCCTGAAGAGAAAATTGATTTAGAAATATGGTCATACAAAGATAATAAATTAATTTTAGACGAAATTTAATTATTAGTTATGTCAAGAGATACAAATAGAAATCCTGAAGGCTTTAATCAATGGGTTAAAAGAACTGATGAGGAAATTCAAGTAATAATAAATAAACATCCTAATTTTACAAAAAAGGATTTTAGAGGTGAAGGTAAACTGAATTCCAGAAAAATATTAACTAGAAAAGAGACCGAAAGACCTGGTTTGGTATTTAAAAATTTTGGTAAAAGAAAACAACCATTAAAAGATATATATAAACACTCCTCATACGAAAGTATTGGTGAATTTGAAAAAGGTCTTATTAATGAAGATACTTTTAGAAATAGAGCTAGAACAAAAAAACAAAGAGATTTGATGCCGGCTAATAAAAAAAAAATATTTTATAAAAAAAGGCATGAAAACCTTACAGAATCTCAAATTAAATTAAAACAATACAGAGATAGAATTTATAAAGAAAGGCTTAAAGATTCCTAAGTGATAAAAAAAGTTTCAGATCCATTTCCTATCACTGATATTTATTTTTTAGAAATGAATGCGGTAGATGCTGCCACAGTTACTATCGGTGACTTATGTGAAAGATTAAGTAATGATTTTGATACAGGAATCGATGCACCTAATGTTAAAGAGGTAACTGATCACTATAGAAAAATTAATGCCTCTAAATACAATTCTATTTCATACCATAATGGAGCTGATGGTGGTTATTCAGTATACATTGGCGTTGATAGAAAAAATAGAATAAAAAAAATATTTGCAGATGCCACTGTAGCTGAATATAAAAGCCAACCCAAAGATATTCAAAGTTATATTTCAAATTGGTGGGATAAAGAAGATTTTAATGATCAGTTTTTTAAAAAGGTTAATCAAAATAGAATTAAATTATTTGATTTAGATACAAGATCAGGTCTTATTGCGGTAGGTGATTATGCTGGACCATTAAGATTTTTGTTGGGCTGGAATGATGGCCCAGGTTATGCAGATAGTGACTCTGAGTTAAAAGAAAAAATTGATTTAAATTTCTTTAAAAAAAATGGTATTTTTCAAAATACTACACCAATATTAATAGTTAATTTTTCATATGGTCTTATTACAAAGCCTCAGTCATCAAGTTTTAGTTCTTCAGTAATTCACAAAAAACTAGAACCTCATCAAGAACCAATCAATTATTCATATACAGAAATTTTCAGTAACTTACTAGACGAAGGCTGTTATCCGACAAAATATATTTTTAATGATTATTTGTGTAAAGTTGATGAGTTTGAATATGATGTTAATAGAAATTTTAATTCTAATTTTAATTTAAGGATCAAAAAAGATGTGAAAATCTCTGGAAAATATATTTCAGATAGATTGCCAAAAGCTTTACAAATACTTAAAAAACAAACAAAAATTTTGTTTAAAGAAAATTTTAAAAAAGTATTTGAATTAAGAAGAAAACAGTTTGAAGATTTTATTATTGGAATAATTAAAGATATAGAGCCTCAAGAATTAGAACTACCCACATTTGGTAAAAAAAACAAAAAAAGGAAACTTAGTGAGAAAAAATTAGAAATCTCTTCCTCGGAGGGCATAGACGGATTGTTTGATGGTTATAAGGTAAAAGAAGATGTAGATTTTTCTATTTCTCAAATAATCTTTCCAGTAAGCAAAGGTTCTTATCCAGTTTATTTACACTGTTATAGCGATGAAAGTTTTGACAATGGAGAAGGAGATGAATTTGCATATGTCAAAATAGTTGTTGAGGGTATTAAAGGCTGTTACTTAAACAAAAATGAAAATGGAAAATTAATAGTAAACAAATTAAATAAGGAAAGTCTATATTTAAAAAATATATCAAATAAAAAATTAAAAAAAGCACAGATAGATAAAATAGATTTAAGAGATTCAAAAAGTTTAAAAGAAATTGAAAAACTTAAAAATCTTGAAGAATTAGAGTTAACTAATATTGAGTATATTAATGATTGGTCTTCACTATCTAAATTAAAAAAACTAAAACACTTGCACTTAGAAAATTGTATAATCTCAAGAAAAGCATCTTATTCATTTTTTGTAAATTTATATAAATTACCCAATCTAGAAAAATTCACTCTAAATCCAGATTGTTGGCTTCAACCTCCAATTGACCATTATCCTGATTATAATCGATATAATTTTCCTAAGAAACTTTATCCAAAAAAATTAAAAGATTTTGAAATAATAATTCCACAAGATTTAAAAAAAAAGGAACCTGATTTAAAAGGTAATCAGGGTTATGGTGGAAAATATCCTAATACATTTAATCTTAGAGTGTTACAAGTAAGCGATTTACCAAATTTTGAAAAAATAAAGACTTTAAATAAGTTAAGATTTTATAATTGGTATAGTGAAATTTATGCCGAGGGTACTTTTAGCATTAATATTTTATTTGATAAATTTATAACAAAAATTAATAAATTCTGTAAAAATTCCAATGTTAGAGATGTCTGGGTATATGGGTATGATTTTAAAAAATCTAATGAGTTAAATAACACAAAATTTGCCTCTTTTGCCAAAAAAATTTCAAAAGGGAATAAACTTAAAATAAATGGACTCTCTACGAAAACTTTAACAACAATTAAAAGTGAATAATTTTCAGGATTAAATCAATATTTTTTAAAATGAAACTTAGAGAGTATTTAGAGAATCAAATTCAAAAAGGAAAAATTGAATGGGAAAGTAGAAGTGAATTAATTAGAGCATCAGGAAGCAAAGTAAATGGAAACACAAATAAAATTTTAAAAGAGTATGAAAATAAATTTAAGTTTGGATCAAGCACCGAAATTAAAAACAAAGAAATAAAAAAATACTTCGATAATCTGCCAAAAAACAGCTTTATAAGTGTGGAGGGTGCAGCTAAAAAAATTCAAAAAGAGCTTCCAAAAGGTGTAATAATTGGAGAAACTATCATCTACAGTCGTTTAAAAGACCCAATTTTCAATACTAATAATTTAAAACCCCAAACACTTGATAACCAAGTATCCAAAACTGCACCTTATGATGTTAAAATTTCTAAAGAATTTAGAGAAAAGTTAAAAAACTTAAGAGAGGCTGGTGTTTATTTATACATTGAAGTTACACAGAGAGGTGGAAATACTTTAAGGCTTAAAACTGGTGGTGAATTTTTTAAAACATCAGACAATTCATACCCTCCAAATGATGATAGTCTAAAGCTTATAAAAAAGATAATAGAGGATAACAGAAAGTAAGTAATGAAAAAATAAACCTATTTTCTTTTTTTTATATTTAACAGCAAATGTCTGAAAAGAATTAATAAAATTAATAGAGACAAAATTTGTGAAAAAATTGAAAAAAATAAAAGAATTAAGTCGTCAAATTAATAAATTGTAAAGTCGTTAGTCTTTCATATATAAAGCTTATATATGAAATATATTTTATTAGGTGCTGCGATAGCTTTTGCAATGTATTTGGGTGATAAATACATTCTTTAAGATACGTCAATATTATACACAAAAATTTTAAATAATTTTGATATGAATAATTTATGAGTGCTGAGGCAATAAGTTTTAATTGGAAATGTAAACATACCTGGCGAAGAAGTGCCAAGAATACAGCTTGGTGCTTATTAGGTTGTGCTATTGGTGATTTTGGAACTATATTATTTTTTCAATTAACCAAAATTCCTTTCCCTGTTTTAAGTATTATGATTTTAGCAATTATTAATGGTTTAATTACAAGTGTAATTTTAGAGACTTTTATTTTAATAAAACAAAATTTTACTTTTCAAAAAGCATTAAAGACTGCACTAGGAATGAGCTTTATTTCTATGGTTAGCATGGAAGTTGCTATGAATATTACAGATTATGTATTAACAGGAGGAGCAATACTTACCTGGTGGGTGGTTCCTATAATGTTAGCAGTTGGATTTGTTACTCCTTGGCCATATAACTATTGGAGACTTAAGAAACATAATCAAGCTTGTCATTAATTTAATTTAAAGACTTCTTGCTAATTTTTTAACTTTCTCCATATGTTTTTCAAAAACATCTTTTTCCATATTCGGTAGTACTGAGTAAAATCTTAGATATTTTGTTTTTAGTCCACCTAATTTAAAAACAATTTTTTTTATTCTTCTAAATGGAATGTTGTCAAAAATTGAAAAATTTTGATAAGTAATCATTGGTCCCCCATATGTTATTGAGACAATACCAAGTTTACCTTTCATAGCTCCTGGTACTGGATAGCCATAATTTTTAAAATACTTATTACCTGGAACCAGTGACCTATAGGAAAAAAACCATTTTGGATGAAGCACCCAATCAACCCAGTTTTCTAAAATTGCATTTAATCTCAAATTGTGACAACTTCCTATTAACATCATAACTGAACATTCTTCTAATCTTTTACGGTAATCTAGTACTAATTGTGGTGGAGGATTCACATTTTGATTATAAAATGGAAGTTGTTCTTTTTCTTCAAATAAATTTATTAAATCAACTTTGTAGCCATTTTTTTTAACTTCTGTGATGAAAGTATCTCTTATAGCTGCATTAAAGGAATTTGTTGTATTGTGATGTCCATAAGCAATAAATATCTTCTTCATCGTAGGTTTTTAATTCTTACTAATTCTGCGACAATCATATTTTGTATAGAATCAAATAATTAGAATAAAAGGTTAGCATGTTTATAGCAATGAATAGATTTAAAATTGTATTAGGTAAGGAGGCCGAGTTTGAGAAAGTTTGGAGAGAAAGGGATACGCATCTAAGTGGCGTAGAGGGGTTTAAGGAATTCCATTTAGTAAAAGGTGAAAAAAATGATGAATTTTCATTATATGCTTCTCACAGTATATGGAACTCTAAAGAGGCTTTTATTAACTGGACTAAATCAGAGGCTTTTAGATTAGCCCATAAAAATGCAGGTCAACATAAAGACTTATATCTTGGAGCACCTAACTTTGAAGGTTTTGAAGTAGTACTTTAAATATATTTTAAATTTTAATTACAGGAGAGAAATATGAGAATAATAAAAGAATTAGATGATGCAAAGTTAGTTATTGTTGATTTAGAAGTAAGATTAGGAGAAGAGGTAAGAAGTGCCCCAACTTTATGTGCTAAATATAAAGGCAAAATTATACCTCTTAATACAGCACATGATGGAAGACCAATATTAATGAAAGAAGAAAATTCTATAGAAAGCTAAATTATGATTGAACAAGTCAGTATTTATTTGACAGCAATGATTTTGGGAATAATGCTATTCTTTTCTTTCGTAATAGCACCTGTTGTATTCACTACTTTAAATGAAGAAAATGCTCGAAAGTTTATTAGAAGAATATTCCCTTTTTATTACAATGTAAATTTAGGGATCAGTTTTATTGTACTATTGACATTTTTATATTTAAGTAAATTAGGAATAGATTTTTACTTAATACTAGTAATTACAATTTTATTTGGGACCTCAAATTATTTATTAATGCCTTTGATTAACAAATATAAAGATGAAAAGCAGGATAGAAAATTTAAATATTCTCACTTTATCTCAGTGGTTATTAATTTTATTCAAATGATTTGTTTAGTATTTCTTTTAATTTAAGAAACTTAAGTATTTTGTCTTTTAAATTTTAAATAAATATTTTTTAGTATCGGACGATAAAGTTCGTAAATTGTAAGACAAATAAAGTACATATTTGAGACTAGCCATATACCCAGAAATAAATAATCAAAATTACTTTTAAGTACAAAAAATGAGCTTAATAAAATTTTAAAAGAGGAAATAAACCATAGAACCATAAATACAACTGAATACCTTCTGTATTTATTAACTCTTAATGGATGTATAAATTTTATTGGTATAAATTTTAATAATATACAAGCAGATATAAAAAATAAATTATAAGTCTGCGATAGATCAAACAAATATAAGTAAAAAAGTAATATATTCCAAATGCATGGAAAACCTTTATAAAAGTTATCTGAAGTCATCAAATTATTATTTGAATATGATATTGCTGATATTATTAAAATAATTGAAGGTATAATTATTTCAAAAGGTGTTGGTACAAATTTAAACCAATATATCATTACAGATGGAATTATTATGTAATTAAAAAAATCAATTACACTATCGAGCATTTTTCCATCTATATTTTTTACAAAAACAGATACTTTAAATTTTCTTGCTAATGTACCATCAACAGCATCAATCAATAATGCAAGTCCTAAAAATAAAAAGGCTGAAGTTTGATTATTTTTGAAAATACTTATAATTGCTAAAAAACCAGCTATTAGTCCAAAACATGTAAATAAATGAACAGACCAAGCTAGAATAATATCTATATTTTTTTTTGTTTTTAGCATGTCGCTTTTTATCCTATGAAAAGATATTTCGAAGATAAACTCTTGTCGCGCCAAAAAATTTACAAGATATTATTAATAAAACATTAATTATTTACATTCATGTCAAAAATTGACAAATTTATTTATTCTTTACAGAGACTAATTCTGGATACTTATCAAATAAAATTTCAGCTGGTCTCTCTCCAGATCTTAATGGATCAATGAGCATTACTTGGCTAGGCATAATATTAGTTAAATTGCAATCTGTACCAAAAAGTTCAAAATAATTAAGTATATCTGAATACCATCTCACTTCAGCTTCCTTTGGTGAAGTAACTTCAAATGCAACCTTATTTTTACCAAAGTGTTCGAGCACTCCAGCTAGTACATCTGACTTACTATCATGAAGTTCAATTTCTTCATGATCAATAAGCATTGAAAATGCTCCATATTCAAAAAAAGGTTCAGCACTTTCAACAATTTGTTTTAATGTTGCAGGAGTATTTTTTTTTGTTTTATCCCATCCACTTTCTGGATGATGTTCATAAATTATATTCATTCCGTTTTTAATCGCATGATTGCACCAAGCTTTAATTTGATTTTCAGGAATGTCTCCAAATGTATTCATGAATTCCATTGCAGAAAATCCTAAATCTGCCGCAACATCAATTGCTTCATTTACTTTTCCCTTTTTAAAAGCTTTTATAAAATAACCATGATCTAAGTAAGGCTCTATCGAGTGTTTTTTGTAAAGATCATTCTTACGTTCTAACCATTCTTTTGGATGCCCCAGAACTTGCATTGTTGCAATTTTAACATGGTCAATCCTGTTACCTGCAACCTCTAGAAAGTCTTCTAACTCACGAAGTCCCATTCTTTCGTGGTACCAAGGGCCTTCATCAAAACCTACATCTTTCAACCATAGTTGGGATTTGGTTCTAGGCTTAGGATCGATTGTCTTTAAATCAAATACTTTTGATATCGAATTTTTTGTTTTAGACATGTTTTTTGCTTTTATATTATTCAAATAGATAAATTTCTAACTAAATACGTTATTTTCATAGTTCTTGGGGATGTAAAAAAAATATAATTAGTTGAAAGACCCATAATGAACACGTTATACTATCTCTAACAATATTCTCAAGGGGGGAAATTATGCGTAAAATTCTAATATTAATATTAATGTCGTTATTCCCGTTTGTATCCATTGGAAATGCAGATGTGAATTTCGCAGGCAAAACAGTTACATGGGTTGTGCCATTTAAAGAAGGTGGTGGTACGAGTAGATTTGCAAGATTTATTCAACCTTTCTTAAAAAAATATTTACCTGGAAATCCTGATGTCCAAATCATGCACATACCAGGAGGTGGAGCTATTAAAGGTTCAAATTATTTTGAAAAAAACGCAAAAGCAGATGGAACTTTTATTTTTGGATGTTCAACTTCAGTAATAGTAAACGTTGCTACTGGAAATCCACTTGTTAAATATAATCTTAGTGAATACCGACCAGTAGTTTTGCTACCACAAAATACTCATTGGTTCACACGTTCAGATTTAGCTGAGCCTCACGATCTATCTAAAATTAAAGAGAGGAAGTTGGTTCTTTATGCATTGAAAACTCCTGCATCTGCAGATTTATTCCACATATGGATTTACGAGAAACTTGGTATCAAAGGGGCTAAACCTATACCTGGTCTTTCATCTTCAGGAGGGTATCAAGCATTCCTAAGAGGTGAAATTCATCTAAGTTCACATGGTGCAGCAAATTATGTGAAAAAAGTTAAGCCTGAAATAGAAAAAGGAAAAGTAGTAGATTTAATGACATTAGGAATTATTGGAGCTGATGGTTCAGTTTCTAGAAATCCTTTGGCACCAAATGCACCTACATTTCCTGAAATGTATGAGAAGGTAAATGGTAAAAAACTTGAGGGTGATGACCTAGAAGCATACTATGCAATAGGTGCTGCATGGTCTCAAGCATCTAAAGCAATGATGCTTCCAGCAGATGCATCCGATGAAATAGTAAAAGCATACAGAGATGCAGCTATTAAAATGACAAATGACCCAGAGTTTAAGGCTAAAGCTGTAAAAGCTCTTGGACCATTTCCATTAATCATAGGAGAAGAAGCTGGTGAAATAATCAAAAAGGCTGCAGTATTTTCTGATACTACTAAAAAGCAATTAAATGCAGCTTTAAAGAAACATAAATTCACATATAGAGTTCAATAGAACAAATAAAAAAAGTGCTGCTAGCTAATAGCTAGCAGCTTTTTTTATGGAACAATTATTAGCTGCACTTTTTCAACTTTTTGAGCCTACTCATTTAGCATTTCTATTTGCAGGTACATTACTTGGTTTAATTGTTGGTATACTTCCAGGTATGGGTGGAACATCAGGTTTAGCCCTTGTTTTACCTTTTGTTTTTACTATGGAGCCATCACATGCTCTTGCAATGATGATTGGAGTTCTGGCACCTACGACAACTTCAGATACTTTTCCTGCCGTGCTTATGGGAGTACCTGGCACTGCAGGATCTCAAGCAACAGTGATGGATGGTTTTCCACTTTCTAAAAAAGGTATGGCAGCAAGAGCTTTGAGCGCTGCCTTTAGTGCTTCATTACTTGGGGGTATCTTTGGAGCATTTATATTATCAATATCTATTTATTACGCCATTCCAATTATAATGGCGTTTGGATTTGGAGAACAGTTTCTATTAGTAGTTCTCGCTTTATTAATGGTTGGTGCTCTTACAGGTGACAATTTATTTAAAGGTATTGCCTCTTGTTTTTTAGGATTAATTATTGGATCAATTGGAACTGCTCCAATTACAGGAGATCCTAGATATACATTTGATACATTATATCTTTTAGAGGGTGTTCCTCTTGTTGTTGTTGGACTAGGATTGTTTGCAATTCCAGAAATAGTTGGCCTACTTGATTCAAAAGGTTCAATTGCAAAATCACTTAATACTAAAAAAGGTTGGTTCACAGGTTTAAAAGATGTTGTAAAAAATTGGTTTTTAGTTTTACGTTGTTCTACTCTTGGTTGTCTAGTTGGAGCTTTACCAGGTTTAGGAGGAACAGTAGTTGATTGGATTGCGTATAGTCACTTAAAACAAACAACAAAAGATACTTCTCAATTTGGTAAAGGTGATATCCGAGGTGTTATAGCACCTGAGTCTGCTAATAATGCTAAAGAGGGTGGAGCATTAATTCCAACATTAATTTTTGGAATACCTGGTTCTGGTAATAAGGTTTTATTGCTTGGAGGTTTTGTTCTAATTGGAATTGAACCTGGTTTAGATATGGTAACGACAAACCTAGATCTTACCTATCTAATGATTTGGTCATTAGCTATTGCAAATATTTTAGGTGCTGGGATTTGTATGGGTTTTTCATCTCAAATTTCTAAATTCACTTTAGTTCCATATTACATACTTGCACCTGTGATGGTTTGTTTAATATTTTTTGCGACATTTAATATTAATAGGGACTGGTATGATTTTATTGGACTATTATCATTTGGTATAATTGGTATTACCTTTAAAAACTTTGGTTGGTCTAGACCAGCTCTTTTAATTGGTTTCTTTTTATCAAGCAAAGTTGAACTTCTAAGCTATCAAACTCAAGCAGTATATGGTTTAAGTTTTTTATCCCGTCCAGTTTCAATAATTCTTATAATTTTGTGTCTTGCTACCATCGTTCTATTAACAAAACAAAAGTTTGACAAAAATTATAGGTCTGATCTTATTAAAGGTAAGCTTACTCAAATTTATTATATAGTCATATTACTTTGTCTGCCATTATCAATGATTTGGTTTACAAGTAGTTTAGATTATCGTGCTAATTTGTTTCCAATAAGTCTAAGTGTAATAGCTTTTTCACTCTTAATCTTTATACTTTTTATAAAAATTGCAGATTTAAAAAATTTACCATTTTTAAATAATAGTTTGATGAAGTTTGCTCGGTCGAATATTTTTGAAATAAGTGGAAACTTTAATAATCAACTTTTTTATTATTTAAGTTTTATTGGTTTCTTATTAATGAATTTTACATTTGGTTTTCCAATTGCTGCTGCACTTTTTATTAACATGTTTATATTATTTCATAATAGGAAAGCTTATGTGTCATCAATTTGCATTTCTGCTGTATTAATGGCAATACTATGGGCGTTATCGTCTCTGTTAACTTTACAGTTTCCAAACGGTTTGATAGGATTATTTATCGATTTACCTTGGTGGCTAGGTGGGCAATTGAATTAAATAAATAGAATTTAAATGACTGAAATAACATTTCCAAAATTACCTTTTATAAAAAGAAAGGAAAAACCTCGAGAGACAGGCATAAATTATGTTAGGGCACCTGTGATGGTGGGAAATTGTATAGATGATTACCTAGAAGCATATGCAAACCTTGTTGATATTTTTAAGATTTCTGGAAAACAAGGTGTAATGATGAGCAAAAAATCACTTTTGAGATTTATCGAAACCTGCAAAAAGCATAGTGTTCAAGTTGCATTAGGAAATCCAATTATGGACGTTGCATTGTCTGGTGGGAAAGAAGTGGTAGATGATTATCTAGAAACTGTTGTTAATCTTGGTATCGATATAATTGAAATTTCAAGAATAGCTCGTTCTTTAGATGATGATGAGATGTGTAGACTTATCGAAAATGCAACAGGCAAAGGGATAAAAGTTATTAATGAGGTTGGAGTTGCGTTTGCACATTCCAAAGTTATCGAGGAAGAAATTTTTGTAGAACGAATTAAAATGCAATCTAAAAGATTTATTGAAGCAGGTTCTTGGAAAATATTACTAGAATCAGAGGGTTTGACAGAAAACCTTGATAAGAAAGATTATAGATGGAATATAATTGATAAAATCATTAGTCCACTAGAATTGAGTCAGTTTATGGTTGAGGCCGATGACCAGGATGTATTATCAAAATATATAGATATCTATGGTCCGGGTATAAATATGATGGTTGATCATAGTAGAGTTCTCAAAATGGAAGATGCTCGAATAGGGTATGGACCATCTCAATCCCTATGGGGTAAAGTAGTAAAATATTAGATTAAACTTGTTGTGAAATTGGTAGACACAAAGGACTTAAAAGACATAGTGTAGAGCAATTAGATAGTCTCATACAGTCTCATACAGTCTTAAATCCCATTAAATCCTATACTTTAAAAAAACCTTTAATTATTTTTATTGGAAAATATGAATAATAAATTCTTTCAAACTAGAAGTAGACTAGAAGTCAATATGATATTGTAATAGTATTTTTGATTATGAAATTTATTTTAAAAATTGTTTTTTTCATTTTAATTTTGCCTAGCATGTCATATGCAGCAACTCCGTTTACTTACTTATCATGTAAAGCTGTTGTTATGGAAAATAAAACAGAAGATGGCCCCTTTAAAAATAACGATAAGTTAAAGAGTGGAACAAATATCGGGTATTTTTTTTACAAATACAAAGAAATTAAAAAAAAATCAAAAGTTATGATACATGAGCAAAGTTTTCTTAACCATGGCTGGGATTGGAAAGGAAAAAAACCTGAAAAATATACATACCAATCTACAAAATGGGATAGTTACTCAAATGAAGACCAAATTTATACATTTGTTGATAAAGCTAAAGTTGAAGGCACCACAGTTACAATGGGGTTTGCGGTCCAAAAAATAAATAATAACTATCACAATAGTGTAACATTTTCGATGGTTGAAAATAATAAAAGCACTCTCGACATTGTTATGGATCAAGTTTGTGAAAAGATTGATAAAACAGATTATAGAGATTTAATAAAAAACGGAGTTAAATAAATCATCTTTAAAACAACTTATTAAAAAAATGAAATATTTTTTTAAAATAATACTCTTGTTAATTTTAATTAAACCCAATGCATTTGCAGAGTCCAAATGGGGAAGAGGTGAGATAAATCTGCATCCTGGTGTTGCCGCAAAGTTTGTTGAGTATGTCAAAGGATCAACAACATCTAAAGCACCTTATTTGTTTGCTGTTTCTATGGATGGTAATGCGTATAGCTATTTATACTGCTCTGCTGGAATGAATAATTGCAAAGGTGGAGATAGTCACATTCTTCAAAATTGTGAAAGATCTGGAAATGGAGTTGAATGTAAATTATTTGCAAGAAACAGAACAATCAAATGGGATAATGGAATTAATACCGGAAAAGGGAAAAAATCAAAAATTAATAGCAAGTTGTCTGAAAAAGAAATTTTTGCAAGACTGACTGAATTGGGTTTTTTAGGTGATATAAAAAATTCTAACAATAATCAAGAATCCTCAAATAAAAATAATTCAAAAAAAGAAATAATCACTGATATTGAAGAATTACAAAAATTACAAAGATATTTAAAATTAGGCATTATTGATCAGAATGAATTTAATGAGAAAAAAAAGCTTTTAACTAAAAAATTAGTTACCAAACAACAAGACACCTCATCAAATATTACTAGCTCAGATATAGTTACTCAAATAAAAGAACTAAAACAATTAATGGATGATGGAGTTTTAACTAAAGATGAGTTTGAAAAAGCGAAGAAAAAAATATTAAATTAATAATACTTGTAGGATTTTATAGGATAACTAGAAGCCAACTAGAAGCCAGAGAGATAAAATAAAAAAAATTTACTTATTCCTCTTGTTCAATTATAAATATTGGCATAAACACTCATGAAAATAACTCATGCCCTCGTGGTGAAATTGGTAGACACAAAGGACTTAAAATCCTTGCCATTTATGGAGTGCCAGTTCGAGTCTGGCCGAGGGCACCACTAAATGTTAAAGCCTCATATTCTTTTTGATCATACAAAAACATCAAATAAAATTAAAAATTTTCTAGATAATAAAATCAAAAATATATCATTAGGTAAGTGTAATCTAATAATTGTTGTTGGAGGCGATGGTTTTATGCTTTCGTCATTGAAAAAGTATAATAAATACAAAAAACCATTCTATGGAATAAATGCTGGTAGTTATGGTTTTTTAATGAATAAGTTTTCGTCAAAAAATACTATTAGAAATTTATCTAAAGCAAAACAAGTTTCGATTTCTCCTTTAGAAATGAGTGTAAAAAATAAATTTAACAAAACTAAAAAGTCTATTGCCATAAATGAAGTCTCAATTTTAAGACAAAGCAGGCAAACAGCATCACTTGAGATTTCAAACGGTTCTCAAAAGATTATAAAAAAATTAGTCTCAGATGGTGTATTGATTTCAACACCTGCGGGTAGCACTGCATATAATATGTCAGTTTATGGGCCAATATTAAACTTAGACTCTAAAAAACTTTCTATTAGGCCTATTAGTGCTTTTAGACCTAGAAGATGGAAGGGAAGAGTTGTGAGCGATAAATCAAATATAACAATCAAAAATCTAAATATTAATAAAAGACCAATAAGTGCGGTTGCTGACAATTATGAAGTAAGAAATGCAAAGACTATATCTATTAAGATTAATAAAAAAATTAGATTTAATCTTTTATATGATTCAAACAGAAGTCTTCAAAAAAAAATTAAAATAGAGCAAATCAGAAAAGAAACTAATTAATGACTAATAAAAATTTTGGGTTTGGAACTCAAATTAGAAAATCTCCATATTTTGATGCAACTGTCAGGTGGGGCGCAACAGGTTTTTCTGTTTATAACCACATGTACATACCTCGTGATTTTGGAGATCCAGAACAGAATTTTTGGAACTTAATTGAAACAGCTATACTTTGTGACGTTGCGGTTGAAAGACAAGTTGAAATAACTGGACCCGATGCCTTTAAATTTATTCAACTATTAACCCCAAGAGACCTATCAAAATTATCTGTAGGACAATGTAAATATGTTTTAATTACAAATGCTGAGGGTGGTATATTAAATGATCCAGTTCTTTTAAGGTTGGGGGAAAATCACTTTTGGTTATCCTTAGGAGATAGTGATATTTTATTATGGGCTCAGGGAGTAGCTATTAATTCAGGACTAGATGTTAAAATATCGGAGCCGGATGTATCCCCATTGCAATTACAAGGACCAAAGTCTGCTGAAATAATGATTAAATTATTTGGAGAAAGTATAAAAGATTTAAAATATTATTGGTTTCGAGAATTAGATTTAGATGGAATACCATTAATTGTATCAAGAACTGGCTGGTCAAGTGAATTTGGTTATGAATTGTTTTTAAGAGATGGTTCAAAGGGAAATGAACTATATGAAAAAATTATGTTAGCAGGAAAAGAATTTGGACTAAAACCAGGTCATACTTCTTCTATTAGAAGAATAGAAGGTGGAATGCTTTCTTATCATGCTGATGCAGATATAAATACAAACCCATTTGAACTTGGTTTAGATCGTTTAGTTAACTTAGATGGTGACATTAATTTTATAGGAAAAAAAGCGTTAAAAAAAATAAAATCCGATGGAATAAAAAGATTACAAGTTGGTTTAGAAATTAAATGTGAAAAGTTAAGTGGACCAAACACTATATTTTGGCCTTTAATGTTTGATAATAATGTTATAGGGAAAGTTACCTCAGCTGTTTATTCTCCACGCTTAAAAAAAAATATTGCTTTAGCTATAGTTGACGTTGAATATTCCAAAATTGGTTTAGTTATTGAAGTTTCAATTAAGGATAAGAATTTTAAATGCGAAGTTATTGATAAGCCTTTTTTTGACCCAAAAAAACAAATTACATCAAAACAATTAAAGTAGTGATGGTGCCCCCGCACGGATTCGAACCGCGGACCTATTGATTACAAATCAATTGCTCTACCAGCTGAGCTACAAGGGCATGATGCGTTTTTTAATAGTATTTAACATATTATCAAGAATTATTTTTGCTGTTTTATATGATGAAAAACTATCGCAGCACTATTAGATATATTTAAACTCTCAACATTTTTATTAATATCTATTTTTACTGAAAAGTCTGTATATTTTTCAGTATGCTGTTTTAACCCATACCCTTCTGATCCAAATAGTAAAATATTATTTCCTTTCCACTCAATGTCTGTAAAATTTTTTTTACTTTTAGCTGTGAAGCCATAAACCCAAAAATTTTTATCCCTCAAATATTTTAAAGAAGTATTTATGTTTGATACTTCAAAAATATTTAAATTCTCAATACATCCGCTTGCAGCCTTATATAGCAATTTACTCTCACTCGGAAAATGTCTTTCCTTAACAATTAGTCCGTCAATATTAAATGAAACTGCACTTCTAATTAATGAACCAATATTTCTAGGATCTGTAACACCATCCAAACAAGCAAATGTTAAATTATTTTTATCTCTAATGAATTCTTTGAGTTCAGGATTTGCTAAGTGTTCTATTTCAGCAACATAACCTTGGTGTAAAATATCCTCGCTTCTACAATATTTATCTAATTCTTTTTTTGTTTTAAAAAAAACTTTTAAATCTTTTAATAAATTTTTATGAGGGTTTTGTTTGTGAATATTTTTTTTACTCTCTTCTGTTAAGAATATTTTGATGACTCTTCTTCTAGGATTTTTTAATGCTCCAATTACAGCATGACGTCCAGCAATAAAAAAGGATGATTTTTGTGTCATATTTATGAATTTATAGGGTTTTTATACTATTTTTCCTGAAATTCACGTATTGCATTTGTACAATAAAAATATATAAAACGCATGTTGTTTAAAGCTTTATTGAACACGGGGACGCTTCCCTCTAATTGGGAGGGGTACCAAAGCGGTCAAATGGGGCGGGCTGTAAACCCGTTGACTTCGGTCTTCGAAGGTTCGAATCCTTCCCCCTCCACCATTCTTTAAACTTTAGATAATTTGGAGTGCACACTTGGGTATGCGGGTGTAGTTCAGTGGTAGAACACTAGCCTTCCAAGCTGGTTGCGTGAGTTCGATTCTCATCACCCGCTCCAAAAAAGTAATATAAAAATAAAGTGAGGAAAAAAAGTAATGTCGAAGGAAAAATTTGTAAGAAATAAACCGCATTGTAACATTGGTACAATCGGACACGTTGACCATGGTAAAACAACTTTAACAGCTGCAATAACAAAAGTTCTGTCTGAAGGTGGTGGAGCAAACTTTGTAGCATATGATCAAATAGATAAAGCTCCTGAGGAGAAAGAGAGAGGTATAACTATTTCAACAGCTCACGTTGAGTATGAAACTGAAAAAAGACATTACGCACATGTAGACTGCCCAGGTCACGCTGATTACGTAAAAAATATGATTACAGGAGCAGCACAAATGGATGGTGCAATTTTAGTTGTAAATGCAGCTGACGGTCCTATGCCTCAAACAAGAGAGCATATTCTACTTGCACGTCAAGTAGGTGTCCCTGCAATTGTAGTATACTTAAATAAAGTTGATCAAGTTGATGATAAAGAAATGATAGACTTGGTTGAGGAAGAAATTAAAGATTTATTAACATCTTATAAATTTCCAGGAGATAAAACACCAATTATAAAAGGATCTGCGTTAGCTGCAGTTGAAGGTAGGGATGATGATATTGGAAAAAATTCGATTATGGAATTAATGAAATCAGTTGATGATTTTATCCCACAACCAGACAGACCAAAAGATAAAGATTTTTTGATGCCAGTTGAGGATGTTTTTTCAATTTCTGGAAGAGGAACCGTGGTTACTGGAAGAGTAGAGTCTGGCGTAATTAAAACAGGTGAAGAAATTGAAATCGTTGGAATTCGAGAGACAAAAAAATCAGTTTGTACTGGAGTTGAAATGTTCAGAAAACTCCTTGATTCAGGTGAAGCCGGTGACAACATTGGTGCACTTCTTAGAGGTGTTGAAAGAACTGATGTCGAAAGAGGGCAAGTTCTATGTAAACCGGGATCAATAAAACCACATACCAAATTTGAAGCTCAAGCATATGTACTTAAAAAAGAGGAAGGTGGAAGACATACACCATTCTTTACTAAATATAGACCCCAATTTTATTTTAGAACGACAGATGTAACTGGAGAAGTAGAATTACCAGCAGGAACAGAAATGGTAATGCCAGGTGATGATGCTAAATTTACGGTAAAACTTATCACACCTATTGCAATGGACGAAAAGCTTAACTTTGCAATTAGAGAAGGTGGTAGAACAGTAGGAGCTGGAGTAGTAACTAAAATTATAGAGTAAACTCAATAGGAGTGTAGCTCAATTGGTAGAGCGCCGGTCTCCAAAACCGGAGGTTGGGGGTTCGATTCCCTTCGCTCCTGCCAGTTTAGTTTCAGATTATATATGAAAAACCCTTTAAAATTTATACAGGATGTTAAACAAGAGGCTTTTAAAGTAACTTGGCCAACAGCTAAAGAAACTGTGCAAGGTGCTTTAATGGTTTTTGCAATGGCTGTTTTAGCTTCACTGTTTTTCTTATTATTAGATCAAATTTTAAAGTTTTTTTTAGAGATAATTCTTAAGGTAAGTATTTAATGAAAAACTGGTATATAGTTCAATCACATTCTAGTTTTGAAAATAAAGTTGCGCAACTTATTAAAGAGGAAGTTGAAAAAGCCAAAATCTCAGATAAGTTTGAAGAGATTATAGTTCCAACACATGACATAACTGAGGTTAAAAGAGGAAAAAGAGTTCAAAGAAAAAAAAAATTTTTTCCTGGATATATTTTGATCAAAAGTGAAATGAATAATGATATTTATCATATGATAAAAAACTTAAAAAAAGTAAGTGGATTTCTTGGTTCAAAAGGAACACCAATTCCTGTTTCGGACAAAGAAATAGAAAAAATATTAGGTGAAATAAAAGACGGTGTAGCGCAACCAAAATCAGGTGTTGAATATAATGTTGGAGAAAAAGTTCAAGTTATAGATGGTCCGTTTGCTTCGTTTAGTGGTTTAGTTGAGGACATAGATGAGGATAAATTAAGATTAAAAGTTTCTGTTTCAATATTTGGACGTCCAACACCTGTTGATTTAGAATATAACCAAGTAGAAAAGGCAAGTTAATGGCAAAAAAAGAAATAAGTGGATATGTAAAATTGCAAATTAAAGGTGGTCAGGCAAATCCAGCTCCACCGGTAGGTCCGGCTCTTGGGCAAAGAGGAATTAATATAATGGAATTCTGTAAAGCATTTAACGACAAAACAAAATCTTTTGCTGGAAAACCTGTGCCAGTAATTATAACAGTTTATAAAGATAAAAAATTTGATTTTGTTATAAAATCACCACCGGCATCTCATTTTATTAAGGAAGCAATGAAATTAAAAAGTGGATCAAAGGAACCTGGAAGAAATATTATTGGTTCAATATCTAAACAGCAATTAAAGGATATAGCTGAAAAAAAAATGAAAGACCTAAATGCTCACGACTTAGATGAAGCTTCAAAAATAATAGCAGGATCTGCAAGATCAATGGGAATTGAGGTAAAAGAATAATGAAATCAAAAAGATATAAAAAATTGCCAACTAATTCAAAAGATAAAGCTCCAGATGTAGTTGATAAAGTTTTAAAAATTATTAAAGAAAATTGCACAGCTAATTTTGATGAGTCAATAGATTTAAGTTTCAGAATAAATAATAAGCAAAAAAAAAATGAAATAAATTTAAGAACTGTTGTAAATATGCCAGGCGGGACAGGTAAGGTAATCAAAGTTGCTGTTGTATGTGAGGAGGCAAAAATACAAGAAGCTAAAGATGCAAAAGCTGATTTAGTAGGAGGAGATGATCTAGTTGAAAAAATAAAAAATGGAAATATGAATTTTGAAAAACTTATATGTACCCCGTCAATGATGATTAAATTATCAAAATTAGGTAAAATTTTAGGACCAAAAGGATTGATGCCAAATCCAAAATTAGGAACTGTTACAAATGAAATTGCAAAAGCAATTAGTGAAGCAAAGGCTGGACAAGCTGAAGTCAGAAATGATAAAGATGGAAATATTGGATTGAGTATAGGAAAAAAATCATTCAATGATGAGAAAATTATTAAAAATTATAATGCGATAATAGAATCTTTAGAAAAAGAGAAATCTAATTTAACAATTAAAGGCGATTTAGTTAAACAAGTTTTTATAACTTCAAGTATGGGTGTATCTTATAAAATTAAACTGGATAAGAGTTTTTAATTATGATGAACAAAGAACAAAAAAAACGGTATATCGATGATATGTCATCTCAATTTGAAAAAACTGAGGCTGTTATTGTTACTCACTATCAAGGTTTAACTGTAACTCAATTAGATGACCTTAGAAAAAGAATGCGAGAACATGGTATTAAATTCAAGATTACTAATAATAGAATTACAAAATTAGCATTACAAAAAACGAAGTGTAAAGAATTATCAAATTTATTTGCAGGGCCAACAGCTGTCGCACTATCTAATGATGCTATAGCCTCAGCAAAAATTCTTACAAAATTTTCAAAAGAAAATGAAAACCTTAAAATTTTGGGTGGAATCATGGGCCCTGACGTTTTAGACTTGGCTGGTGTACAAAATGTAGCAACATTACCAACACTAGACGAGGCTAGGGCTAAAATAGTAGGTATTTTAAGGTCTCCAGCACAAAAAATTACAAGTATTTTACTTGCACCAGCGTCAAAAATCGCTATTTTAGCGCTCGAAAAATCAAAAAATTAACTAGGGATAAAAAATTATCATTATGGCTGACTTAAATAAAATTATAGAGGATTTATCTAGCTTAACTGTTGTTGAAGCAGCAGAGCTATCAAAACAATTAGAGGAAAAATGGGGAGTTACAGCTGCTGCTGCTGTTGCTACTGCTGTACCAGCTGCGTCAGGTGGAGACGCTTCAGCTGAGGAGAAAGACGATTTTACAATTATGTTAGTAGCTGCAGGTGATAAAAAAATTAATGTAATTAAAGAAGTGCGTGCTATTACTGAATTAGGATTGAAAGAAGCAAAAGATTTAGTTGAAGGCGCACCTAAAGAAATAAAATCAGGTGTTAACAAAAAAGATGCTGAAGAAATAAAGACTAAATTAGAAGCAGCAGGCGCAAAAGTAGAACTTAAGTAAATAAAATTAGAAAGAATATAATTACTGAAAAATTAATTCAGTAATACAGTATATATGCAACTATCTTTTACTGAGAAAAAAAATATTAGAAAAAGTTTTGGTAAACTTAAAGAGAGTTTATCAATACCAAACTTAATTGAAGTTCAAAAAAATTCATATAAAGAATTGACTGAATTTAAAGATGAAACTGAACAACATCTAATTAAAGGTTTCCATAGAGTATTTAAGAGCATTTTCCCAATTGAAGATCTTAACGATAAAGCTACTTTGGAGTATGTGTCATATAGGCTTGAAAAACCTAAATTTGATGTCGATGAATGCATTACACGAGGTCTCACTTATTCAGCAGCATTAAAGTGTACTTTAAGATTGGTTGTTTATGAAATAGACCAAGAAAATAATACTAAAGATATTTTATCAGCAAAAGAACAAGAAGTATATATGGGTGAAGTTCCCATGATGACAAACAGTGGAACATTTATAACAAATGGTGTTCAAAGAGTTGTAGTCAATCAAATGCACAGAAGCCCTGGTGTATTCTTTGATCACGACAAAGGAAAGTCCCATGCTAGTGGTAAACTTTTGTTTAATTGTAGAGTAATCCCAAACAGAGGATCTTGGTTAGATTTCGAATTTGATGTTAAGGATTTCTTATACTTTAGAATTGACAGAAAAAAAAAAATATTTGTTTCTACCCTTTTACAAGCCCTAGGTTATTCTAAATCAGATATAGTTAACGAATTTTATGAAAAAGAAACATTTACATATGATCAAAATTTAAAGAAATGGAAAACTAAATTTGATCCTGAAAACTATAAGTCTAAAAATTTTTCTGAGGAAGTGATTGATGCAAAAAATAATAATGTTTTGGTAAAACTTGGCGAGCAAATCAACTTTTTGACTGCTAAAAAACTCCAGAATGATGGATTAAAAGACATTCTAGTTTCTAATGATGCAATTTATGGAAAATTTTTGCATGAGGATATTGTTGCTGGTGAAAATTCTTTCAAAATAGGCACTGAATTAAATGAAACTATAATTCAAAGAATCTTAGATGAAAATATAAAGTCTATTAAAATTTCTAAAACTAACTCTATATCAAAAGGTCCTTATTTACTTCAGACGATATTAAATGATAAAAATGATAGTAAAAACGATGCTATCACTGAAATTTATAAAATTTTAAGACCTGGAGAGCCACCTACAATTGAAATAGCAACACAAATTTTTAACAATTTATTTTTTAGCTCTGATAGATATGACCTTTCGGACGTTGGTAGGGTCAAGATGAATTCAAGACTAGACCTGAGCTGCTCTGATAAAATTACAATTTTAAGGAATGACGACATCCTAGCAATAATAAAAAAAATGTTAGATTTAAGAGACGGTAAAGATGAAGTTGATGATATTGACCACTTAGGAAATAGAAGAGTGAGATCTGTTGGAGAACTTGTCGAAAACCAAGCTAGAATAGGCGTTTATCGTATGGAAAGAGCTATAAAAGAAAAAATGACTACATTGGATGTTGAGTCAGCGATGCCACAGGACTTAATCAATGCTAAACCACTTACGATTTCTCTTAAAGATTTTTTTGCAACGTCTCAACTTTCTCAATTCATGGATCAAACAAATCCATTATCAGAGATAACTCATAAGAGAAGAGTTTCTGCTTTAGGACCAGGCGGTCTTACAAGAGAAAGAGCTGGATTTGAAGTAAGGGATGTGCATCCAACACATTATGGACGTATATGTCCAATAGAAACACCAGAAGGTCCAAATATTGGATTGATTAATAGTTTATCAACTTATTCAAAAATTAATAAATACGGTTTCATTGAAAGCCCGTACAAAAAAGTTGAAAATGGAGTTGTACAAGATAAGATTGAATATCTTTCAGCAATGGAAGAAACTAAATTTACTATCGCACAGGCCAATTCAGTTTTAGATAAAAATGGAAAATTTGTTGAGGAGTTAGTTTCAAGTAGAGCAAATTTAGATTTTATTTTATCAAAACCGGAAAATATTGATTATATCGATGTATCTCCAAAACAATTAGTTTCAGTTGCAGCATCATTAATTCCTTTTTTAGAAAATGATGATGCAAACAGAGCATTAATGGGTTCTAATATGATGAGACAAGCGGTTCCATTGTTAAAGCCAGAAGCTCCTTTAGTTGGTACTGGTATAGAAAGTGATGTAGCTTTAGACTCTGGAGTAACTATTGTGGCAAAAAGAGATGGTATTGTTGATAAAATAGATGGAAAAAGAATTGTTATTAAAGCATCAAGTGAAAAAGATTATTCACAATCTGGTGTCGATATATATAATCTTCAAAAGTTTAAAAGATCTAATCAAAACACATGCATAAATCAAAAACCACTAGTTAGAGTTGGAGACAAAGTAAATTCAGGAGATATTATTGCTGATGGTCCTTCAACAAAAACCGGAGAGTTAGCACTTGGAAAAAATGTCACCGTAGCTTTTATGCCATGGCAAGGATATAATTTTGAGGATTCAATCCTAATATCTGAGAGGTGCGTAACAGATGATGTATTCACATCTATACATATTGAAGAATACGAAGTTATGGCTAGAGATACAAAGCTAGGAGAGGAAGATATAACTAGAGATATACCAAATATAAATGAAGAGTCTCTAAAAAATTTAGATGAATCAGGTATAGTATATATAGGTGCAGAAGTAAAACCTGGAGATATATTAGTTGGAAAAGTGACTCCTAAGGGAGACTCTGCTTCAGGCCCAGAGGAAAAATTATTAAGATCGATATTTGGAGAAAAAGCGATAGATGTTACCGACACCTCACTTAAAATGCCAAGTGGAAGTGGAGGAATAGTAGTTGATGTGAGAGTATTTAATAGGCACGGAATTGAGAAAGACGAGAGATCTATAACAATAGAAAGAGCAGAAATTGAAAGTGTTCAACAGGATAAAAATGTTGAAGAAGAAATTCTTGAAAGAAGCATTAAACAAAGAGCATCATCTATATTAGTTAATTCTAAACTAACAAAAAAAATCAAAAGTCTAGAAAACGGGACAAATTTATCTGAGGAGACAATATTTAATTTATCAGTCGCTGACTTATTTAAGATTTCAATTGAGGAAACAAAAAAAATTGAGGCACTTAATCAGTTAAAATCCCAATATGAAAACGCAAAAAAAGATATTCAAGACAGATTTGAAGATAAAGTGCTCAAAATTAGACAAGGTGACGACTTGTTACCAAGTGTTATGAAAATGGTTAAGGTGTTTGTTGCAATTAAAAGAAGATTAAGACCTGGTGATAAAATGTCTGGCAGACATGGGAATAAAGGAGTTGTAAGTAAAATAGTACCAATTGAGGATATGCCATATAGAGAAAATGGAAAGCCTGTTGATATAGTTCTAAATCCACTTGGTGTGCCGAGCAGGATGAATGTAGGTCAAATTTTAGAAACACACTTAGGATGGTCATGTAAGGAGCTTGGCGAGCAATTAACTGATTTAATAAATAAAAACCAAAAAAAAATAGAAAAAGACGAAAAAATCTCAAAATTTTTAAAGTCAGTTTATGGTGAAGAGATCTATTCAGAAAATATTAACATGTTAACAAATAGCGAATTTAAAGATTTGTGTGAAAACATACAAAGTGGAGTTCCTATATCTACTCCAGTTTTTGATGGGGCTAAAGAAAAAGATGTAACAAAAATGTTAGACCTTGCCAATTTACCAAACTCAGGTCAAACAACTCTTTGGGATGGAAGAACCGGAGAAAAATTTGATAGACCAGTTACAGTTGGAATAATATATATGCTAAAATTGCATCACTTAGTTGAAGATAAAATTCATGCTAGATCGACCGGACCTTATAGCTTAGTTACCCAGCAACCACTTGGGGGAAAAGCCCAATTGGGAGGCCAAAGATTTGGTGAAATGGAGGTATGGGCTCTTGAAGCATATGGAGCTTCTTACACTTTACAAGAAATACTGACTGTTAAATCTGATGACGTTGCTGGAAGAGTTAAAGTTTATGAGACAATAGTTAAAGGTGAAGAAAATTTTGAATCAGGTATTCCTGAGTCATTTAACGTATTAGTGAAAGAAATTAAATCATTAGCATTAAATGTGGAGTTAAATTAAAATATGAGTAAGGAATTATCAGATCTATTTAAATCTTCAGAAATATCAGAAGCTCAAAACTTTAACAGTATAAAAATTACATTGGCTAGTCCCGATAAAATTAAGTCTTGGACATTTGGTGAAATTAAAAAACCTGAAACTATAAATTATAGAACATTCAGACCTGAAAAAGATGGACTGTTTTGTGCAAGAATATTTGGTCCAATTAAAGATTATGAGTGTCTATGTGGAAAATACAAAAGAATGAAATTTAGAGGGATAATTTGTGAAAAATGTGGAGTAGAGGTTACAAAGTCTAATGTGCGTAGAGAAAGAATGGGACATATTAACTTAGCTACGCCTGTCGCTCACATATGGTTTCTGAAATCATTACCAAGTAGAATTTCTTTAGTTGTAGATATGAAATTAAAAGAAGTTGAAAGAGTTTTATATTTCGAAAATTTCATAGTTATAGAACCAGGTTTAACGGGATTAAAAAAAAATCAATTATTAGGTGAAGAAGAATTAATAAAGTATCAAGATGATTATGGCGAAGAAGCATTCACAGCTGGTATCGGAGCAGAAGCAATTTTAGAAATACTAAAATCTATAAATTTAGAAGAAGAAAGAGAAACTCTCATAAAAACTATTAAAGAAACAAAATCAAAAGTTGCTGAGGAGAGATCAATTAAAAGGTTAAAATTGATAGAGTCGTTTATAGAAACTGGTAATAAGCCAGAATGGATGATATTAACAACTGTACCCGTTATACCACCGGAACTAAGGCCCTTAGTGCCTCTGGATGGAGGAAGATTTGCAACTTCTGATTTAAACGATTTATACAGAAGAGTCATAAACAGAAATAACAGATTAAAAGACTTATAGATCTAAAAGCACCTGACATTATTGTTAGAAATGAAAAAAGAATGCTTCAAGAATCTGTTGATGCATTATTTGATAATGGAAGAAGAGGAAGAGTAATAACAGGTACTGGCAAAAGACCACTTAAATCTTTAGCTGAGATGTTAAAAGGAAAACAAGGAAGATTTAGACAGAATTTACTTGGAAAAAGAGTTGATTACTCCGGTAGATCAGTAATCGTTGTTGGTCCTGATTTAAAATTACATGAGTGCGGACTACCAAAAAAGATGGCTCTAGAGTTATTTAAACCTTTCTTATATGCTCGTTTAAATAAATTAGGCTTAGCATCAACAATTAAACAAGCAAAAAAATTAGTTGAGCGAGAAAGAACAGAGGTTTGGGACGCATTAGAGTTAATTGTAAGAGAACATCCTGTAATCTTAAATAGAGCCCCGACATTGCATAGACTTGGTGTACAAGCCTTTGAGCCAAAACTTATTGAGGGTAATGCAATTGAACTTCATCCACTAACATGTGCTGCATTTAACGCTGATTTTGATGGAGATCAAATGGCAGTTCACGTACCACTAAGTTTGGAAGCACAGCTGGAAGCAAGAGTATTAATGATGTCTACTAATAATATTTTAAGCCCATCAAATGGTAAACCTATAATTGTACCTAGTCAGGATATGATATTAGGGATCTATTATTTATCTCAACCTCCAGTTCAAACTGAGAGAATTGAAGGATATTTTATAAACACATCTGAAATAGAACATGCATTAGAAACTGGGCAGATTAAAGTACATTCGAGAATTGTGTCAAGATTTGACACTATTGATGAAAAAGGAAATGCTAAATTTGAAAAACACATAAGCACTGCTGGAAGATTTTTATTGTCAAGCATAATTCCAAAAAATGTAAATAATAAATTTTCTTTAATAGATAGATTGCTGCCAAAAAAAATAGTTTCAGAAGTTATTGATCATGTATTTCGGTTTTCAGGGCAAAAAAGTACTGTAATTTTTTGTGATAAATTGAAAGATATTGGATTTAAACATGCATTTAAAGCTGGAATTTCATTTGGAAAGGATGATCTTTTAATACCAGATAATAAAGAACAATTAATTGATGAAACTAAAAAACTTATTGCTGACTATGAAGGTCAATATGCTGAGGGACTTATAACAAGAGGAGAAAAGTATAACAAAGTTATTGATGCATGGTCTAAATGTACGGACAGGGTTGCATCTGAAATGATGAAGAGAATCTCAGCTACTGAAGTTACAGAAGATGGATTAAAAATAAATTCTGTATTTATGATGGCTGATAGCGGCGCCAGGGGTTCAGCAGCTCAAATGAAACAATTAGCTGGAATGAGAGGTTTAATTGCTAAACCATCAGGTGAAATTATTGAGACGCCAATTACATCAAATTTTAAAGAAGGTCTTACAGCATTAGAATATTTTAACTCTACCCATGGTGCTAGAAAGGGTTTAGCGGATACAGCATTGAAAACTGCAAGTTCAGGTTATCTAACAAGAAGACTTTGTGATGTTGCTCAAGATTTAACAGTAACAAAATACAAATGTGAGAACCCAGGTTCTATTCAACTATCAGAAGTACTTGAGGGTGGAAATATCATGGTAAGTCTATCTGAGCGAGCGCTTGGAAGGGTTACTGCTCAAGATGTTAAAAATCCTTTAACAGGAGATGTAATAATTAAAAAAGAGGAGATGATTGATGAAGCTGCTTGTGAGAAAATTGATGCAGCAGGAGTAAAAGTATTAAAAGTATACTCCGTTATGACATGTAGCTCTAAAGACGGTGTTTGTGCTATGTGTTATGGAAGGGACTTATCCAGAGGAAAAATGGTTCATGTAGGTGAGGCAATTGGAATGATATCTGCTCAGTCTATAGGTGAGCCTGGAACGCAGTTAACTATGAGAACTTTCCACGTTGGCGGTACAGCTTCTGTTAAGCAAGAGTCACAAATAGTATCAAATTCAGAAGGAACTCTTAAAATTGTTAATACAAATTTAATAAAAGACTCAAAAAATAATCAAATAGTTATGGGTCGAAATACGGAGATATCAATTGAAGATGCTAAAGGATTACAAGTTGCATCTTACAAAGTTCCTTATGGATCAAAACTATTTTTTGAAAATGGTCAAAAGGTTAAAAAAAATGCAAAAATTTGTGAATGGGATCCTTATACAACACCAGTTATTGCTGAAAAAGATGGTATTGTGAACTATGTTGATTTAATAGATGGTGTTTCGATTGCTGAAACTGTTGATGATGCAACTGGTATTTCTACAAAAGCAGTTGTTGATTGGAAAACGCAATCTAAAAATACTGACCTTAAACCGAGAATTACTCTAAGAGATGCAAAAGGTAATGTTATAAAAAAAGCAGATGACAATGAAGCAAGATACTATTTAGTTCCAGATTCAATTTTATCAGTAAAAGATGGAGCAAAAATATCAGCAGGTGATGTAATAGCAAGACTACCTAAGGAAACTACCAAAACCAAAGATATTACAGGAGGATTGCCTAGAGTTGCAGAATTATTTGAAGCAAGAAAAGCTAAAGATAGTGCAATTATTGCTGAAAACGACGGTAGTGTTATTTTTGGCAAAGAGGTAAGGGGTAAACAAAGAGTTACAATAGAATCTGAAAATGGTGACACATCAAGTTATTTAATACCAAAAGGCAAGCATATTAATTTTAATCAAGGTGAAAAGATTAAAAAAGGTGAATATTTATTAGATGGCCAGCCTTTGCCACACGATATTCTTAGAATATTAGGAATAGAGGAACTAACAGAATATTTTGTTAATCAGGTACAAGATGTCTATAGACTTCAAGGTGTAATAATTAACGATAAACATATTGAGACTATATTAAGACAAATGTTGAAGAAAATAGAAGTAAAGGAAACTGGAGATAGTAAATTATTACCCGGAGAGATTATAGATAGAATAAAATTTGAAACAATGAATGAAGAATTAGTGACTGATGGTAAAAAACCTGCGGTTGGCGAAAGAGTTCTAATGGGCATAACGAAAGCTTCATTACAAACGGAGTCATTTATATCTGCAGCTTCATTCCAAGAAACAACAAGAGTATTAACAGATGCTGCAATAAAAGGTAAAGTTGATAAACTTACGGGTCTAAAAGAGAATGTTATAGTAGGTAGATTGGTACCAGCAGGAACTGGAGCTATTAAAAATTCTTGGAACAAAAAAGCAATCAATGATGACCAAAAATTTTTATCTGAACAAGAGACTGTTGAAACTGCAGAAGCACAAATAAATCAATAATTCTAAGTACTTTTAGGCTTTTATTTAGTTTGACAATTACAATTTCTAATGTATTTTGGCCATGTTTTTGGTTGGAATGTAGTGACTAGATCACTAAACGCTGCCACAAATAACACGTCAGTTATTTTCATCAAAAATAAAAATTAATAAAAAAAATTTATTATGCCAACTATTAATCAATTAGTAAGAAAAAGTAGAGATAAACAGATTACAAGAAACAAAGTTCCAGCTTTGCAAAAACAACCTTTAAAAAGAGGTGTATGTGTAAAAGTTTATACAACAACCCCAAAAAAACCTAATTCAGCGCTAAGGAAAGTTGCTCGTGTAAGGTTGTCTAATGGTTTTGAGGTAACTGCATATATACCTGGAGAAGGTCATAATTTACAAGAACACTCTGTAGTTTTAATCAGAGGCGGGAGAGTTAAAGATTTACCAGGGGTTAGATATCATATTCTAAGAGGCAATCTCGACACTCAAGGTGTTACAAATAGAAAACAGAGAAGATCATTATACGGAACAAAAAAAGGTAAATAATATATGTCTAGAAAAAGAAAAGCACCAAAGAAATTACCAGTTATTGATCCAAAATACAAATCTACAATAATTCCAAAACTTATAAATTCTATCATGTATGATGGTAAAAAAACAATAGCTGAAAAAATAATCTATGATGCAATAGATAAAATAAAAACTAAGTCGAAAGACGAACCATTAAATGTATTTAATGATGCAATTAATAATATTAGACCAACAGTAGAAGTTAGGTCGAGAAGAGTTGGTGGGGCTACCTATCAAGTTCCTGTGGAAGTCAAATCTAAAAGATCTCAAGCATTAGCATTAAGATGGCTTGTGGATGCATCAAGAAAACGAAAAGATAAAAATATGTCTGATAAAATATTTAATGAAATTTATGATGCCTATCAGAACAAAGGATCAGCGATTAAAAAAAAAGAAGATACACATAAAATGGCGGAGTCAAACAAAGCTTTTGCCCATTTTAGATGGTAATATAATTATGTCTAGAACTCACACATTAGATAAGTACAGAAATATTGGCATCATGGCCCATATAGATGCTGGTAAAACAACAACTACAGAAAGAATTTTATATTACACTGGCAAGAGTCATAAGATTGGAGAAGTACACGATGGAGCAGCTACAATGGACTGGATGGAGCAGGAACAAGAGAGAGGGATAACAATTACTTCAGCAGCTACAACCTGTTTTTGGAATGATCATAGAATTAATATTATCGATACACCGGGTCATGTTGATTTTACTATTGAAGTTGAAAGATCACTAAAAGTACTAGATGGTGCTGTTGCTGTGTTTGATGGGGTTGCGGGAGTAGAACCTCAATCAGAAACAGTTTGGAGACAGGCAGATAAATATAAAGTTCCAAGAATTTGCTTTGTGAATAAATTAGATAGAACTGGTGCAGATTTTTTTAGATGCGTTGGAATGATTAAAGACCGCTTAGGAGCAAAACCTTTAGTAATGCAAGTTCCAATAGGAGTTGAAGCATCTTTAAAAGGTGTTGTTGACCTTGTTAAAATGAAAGCACTTGTATGGAAAAACGAAGATTTGGGAGCAGCCTGGGAATTAACTGACATTCCTGACGATCTAAAAGAGATTTCTATAAAGTATCGCCAGGAATTAGTTGAGACTGCCGTTGAACAAGATGAAAAACTTATGGAAGACTATTTAAGTGGTAAAGATATAACAGAGGAAGATTTAATTAAATGTATTAGAAAAGGATGTTTAGGTTTTGACTTTGTGCCAGTTTTAACTGGTTCTGCATTTAAAAATAAAGGAGTTCAACCATTACTAGATGCAGTTGTAAACTATTTACCAAGTCCAAAAGACATAGGTTCAATCAAAGGAACCAAACCCAATTCTGATGATGAAATTGAGATGAAATTCGAGGATAGTGCTCCATTCTCTGCATTAGCTTTTAAAGTGGCTAACGACCCTTTTGTTGGAAGTTTAACTTTTATTAGGATTTATTCGGGTACCGTTAAATCAGGGACTGGTATCTACAATACATCAAAAGACAAAGAGGAAAGAGTTGGTCGTATGCTTTTGATGCATGCAAACTCGAGAGAGGATATAAAAGAGGCAAATGCAGGAGATATTGTTGCTTTAGCTGGATTAAAAAATACAGTCACAGGACATACGCTTGCTGATAAAGAAACGCCAGTTCTACTTGAACCTATGGAATTTCCTGACCCAGTAATAGAGATTGCAGTTGAACCCAAAACAAAAGCAGATCAAGAAAAAATGGGAGAAGCTCTTGGACGTTTAGCTAAAGAAGATCCGTCATTTAGAGTAACATCCGATGAAGAGTCAGGTCAAACAATTATAAAAGGTATGGGTGAACTACATTTAGATATCATAGTTGATAGAATGAAAAGAGAATTTAAAGTTGAGGCAAATGTTGGTGCACCTCAAGTTGCCTATAGAGAAACAATTCTTACACCAGCAGAAAATGATTACACTCATAAAAAACAAAGCGGTGGTGCTGGACAATTTGCTAGAGTAAAACTTACAGTAGAACCATTAGAACCTGGAAAAGGCAGAGAGATTGAAAGTAAGATTAAAGGAGGAGCAATACCTAAAGAATTTATTCCAGGAGTTGAAAAAGGTGTAGAAACTGTTGCAGATGGAGGAATATTAGCTGGCTTCCCTCTTATTGACTACAAAGTAACAATTGTAGATGGATTACATCATGATGTTGATTCAAGTGTATTAGCTTTTGAACTAGCATCAAGACAATGTTTTAAAGAAGCGTGTACTAAAGCAACACTAAAATTACTTGAGCCAATAATGAGAGTAGAGGTGGTCACTCCAGAGGATTATATGGGAGATGTAATAGGTGATTTGAACAGTAGAAGAGGTCAGATAAACACACAAGAGCAAAGAGGAAACGCAACAGTGATAACTGCTATGGTTCCTTTAGCAAATATGTTTGGATATATAAATAATTTAAGATCAATGTCCCAGGGTAGAGCCCAATATTCAATGTTCTTTGATCATTATGACAAAGTTCCACAAAATGTTCAGGACGAGGTTACTAAAAAGACAGGTTAAAATGGAAAAACAAAATATTAGAATTAAGTTAAGAGCATATGATAATAAAGTATTAGATCAATCTACAGAGGAAATTGTAAATACAGTAAAAAGGACTGGGGCCAACATAAAAGGGCCAATACCTTTACCTACAAAAAAAGAAAGATATACAGTTTTAAGATCGCCTCATATCGATAAAAAGAGTAGAGAACAGTTTGAAACAAGAACACACAAAAGATTGATAGATATAATTGAACCAACACCAGCAACAGTCGAAGCGTTAATGAAATTAGATTTAGCCTCAGGTGTAGATGTGGAGATTAAAATATAATGAGCGAGATAGGATTAATTGGAAAAAAAATTGGTATGTCTAGAGAGTTTTATAAAACTGGTCAATCTGTTCCTGTAACAGTTATAAAAGTTGAAAAAGGAAGAGTTATACAATTAATAAGTAAAGAAAAAAGAGGATACGATGCAATTCAATTAGGTTTTGGAAAAATAAAAAACTCAAAACTTTCTAAAGCAATGAAAGGATATTATTCAAAAAAAAATACAGAAGCAAAAAAAATATTAAAAGAATTTAGAGTACAGGATCTAGGTCAGTATAAAGAAGGAAATGAATTTGGAATAGAAATATTTAAAGATACAAAGTTTCTAGATATAAGGTCTAAAACAATTGGTAAAGGATTTGCTGGTGCTATGAAGAGGCATAACTTTGGAGGTTTAAGAGCATCCCATGGAGTATCAATATCACACAGAGCACATGGTTCAACTGGGCAAAACCAAGATCCTGGAAAGGTATTTAAAGGAAAAAAAATGGCAGGACATATGGGAGATAAGTTGAGATCTATGCAAAATCTAGAAATTATAAAAACAGATTTAGATAATGAGTTAATTTATCTTAAAGGATCGATACCTGGATCAAAAAACACAGAAGTTTTAATTAAAAAAGCAGTAAAAAATATAAGTAAACTTACTATGAGTGAGAAAAACGAGATATTAGAAAAATCAAAAAAAATTAAAGATAAAAAAAAATAAAAAATGAAAATTAATAAATTAAGTATTGATGGAAACAAAAATTCTATTGAAATATCAGATAAGATAATTGGAGCTAAAATTAATAATAAATTAGTAAGCAATGTTTTATACAAGACAAATGCAAACTATAAAGGAAGAAAAGCAAAGACAAAGCAAAAAAATGAAATTGTTGGTTCTACCTCAAAAATATATGCACAAAAAGGTACAGGCAATGCTAGACATGCGAGTAAAAAAGCTCCTATTTTTGTTGGAGGAGGTGTAGCGCATGGTCCAAAAGGAGAGAGTAATTATAAAAAGCGAAAACTAAATAAAAGTGAAAAAAAATTAAGTATTGCATCCTTGATCACGAAGAAAAATACATTACAAGACCTGGTTATTTTAGACGATTTTAAAAATGAAATTTTGAAAACCAGAGAAATGCATAAAATACTGATAAAATTTAAAGCAGAAAATTCGATAATAATTGCTGATACAAACTCAAAAAATAATATTTTTAAATCAGTAAGAAATATACCAAATGTAAAAATTACAGATATAAACCACTTTAGTGCTTATG
>CABZJN010000005.1 GCA_902526085.1 uncultured Pelagibacteraceae bacterium | reverse complement strand
GCAGATTTTGCTCCAATGGGTCATAGCGTAAGAGTTAGAAGAGAAGAAGAGAAAGGAACTATTTCTTGGAGAATAAAATTTAGAAATGGAACTGAAAAGAATTTTGTATCACCTATAACAACAAAGCCTTGGGGTGAATATATTCCAAATTTAGCTGAAGGCGACAAACCAAATCAAGGAGAAATCAATTCTCAAATTCTTTATTCAGAGCCAGAAGGACTAAACACAAATCAAGAATTACCTAAAGTTGATAAGAGTGCCTTTAAAAAAGGGGTTTATTATTAATGGCTAGAAAAACTATCGTAGAAAATTGTGATGTACTCGTAGTTGGGGGAGGTATGGCTGGTACTGGTGCAACTTTTGAAGCTAGGCATTGGGGAAGAGATTTAAAAATAGTCTGTGTTGAAAAAGCTAACATAGATAGAAGTGGTGCAGTCGCGCAAGGACTTTATGCAATCAATTGTTACATGGGAATGCAGTGGGGTGAAAATCAACCCGAAGATCACGTAAGATATGCAAGAAATGATTTAATGGGATTAGTAAGGGAAGATCTTGGATATGATATGGCACGTCACGTAGACTCAACTGTTCATATGTTTGATGAATGGGGTCTTCCAATGATGAAGAATAAAGAAACAGGTCGTTACCAAAGAGAGGGTAAATGGCAAATAATGATACATGGCGAAAGCTATAAACCAATCGTAGCTGAGGCAGCAAAGAAATCAGCAGATAAAATTTATAACCGAATTATGATTACTCATCTTTTAATGGATGAAAACAAGGAAAATAGAGTTGGGGGAGCTGTTGGATTTAATATGAGAACTGGTGACTACCATGTCTTTAAAGCAAAGACAGTTATTGTAGCCGCTGGCGGAGCTTCACATATTTTTAAACCAAGAGCAGTTGGTGAAGGAATGGGTAGAACTTGGTATGCCCCTTGGAGCAATGGTTCAGCATATGCATTACCTATTGCTGCTGGTGCTAAGATGACTCAAATGGAAAATAGAATTGTCCTTTGTAGATTTAAAGATGGTTATGGTCCAGTTGGTGCATATTTTTTACATCTTAAAACATACACCCAAAACGCAAATGGTGAGAATTATGAGAAGAAATGGTATGAAAAAACCAAAGAATTAGTTGGAGAGTATATTGATCATCATCCAACTCCAACATGTTTACGTAATCACGCTTTCATTCAAGAAACTATGGCAGGTGGAGGACCTATTCATATGGTTACCAAAGAAGCTTTCCAAGATCCACACTTAGAAACAGTGGGTTGGGAAAATTTCCTAGGTATGACTGTTGGACAGGCGGTAGTTTGGGCATCTCAAAATATTGATCCAAAATATACTAATCCAGAATTAACAACGTCTGAGCCATACGTTATGGGCTCACACGCAACTTGTTCTGGTGCATGGGTCAGTGGACCAGAAGACTTATCACCACCTGAATATTTCTGGGGTTATAACAGAATGACAACAATAGAAGGCTTATTTGGAGCTGGTGATACTGTAGGAGGTAGTGCTCACAAATTTTCATCTGGATCATTTACTGAAGGGAGACTTGCAGCAAAAGCAGCTGTTAAATACATAGAAGAACAAAAAGCAGCTGACATTAACGTTAGTGATAAGCAATGTGAGGATTTTAAAGAAGTGATTTATAAACCCCTTGAAAATTACACGGTTGGAAGAAACGAAATAACTGGAGGAACAGTGTCTCCAAGTTATATTTCTCCTATTCAAGGTTTACAGAGACTACAAAAAATTATGGACGAATATGTTGGTGGAATAAGTTATAATTATATGACTAATGAAAACACTCTCAAAAAGGGTCTTGAGTTGTTAGCATGGCTTGAAGAAGATTTGGAAAATGTAGGTGCTGAAGACTACCATCAACTTATGAGAGCTTGGGAGCTCAAACACAGAACATTAACCTCACAATGTGTAACTGAGCATACTTTATTTAGGCAGGAAACACGTTGGCCTGGATACTATTACAGAGGTGATTATATGAAACTAGATGATGAAAATTGGCATTGTTTAACATTATCTAGAAGAGATCCAAAAACAGGCAAATTTACAATGGAAAAAGCTCCTGTTTATCATATCGTAGACGAAAAAGAGAAAAAAGAAGCTTCCTAATTTTTAAGATAAGTAAATGAGTCTTTTAGAGAAATCCGACGAGGAAATAATTAAAATTGCAGATCCTATTTGGGCAAACTTAGTTAAATCTTCAAATATTAAGGATTATGGTGGTTTTACTAGAGATCTTTCATCTCAAATGATGTACGGGGCTAATGAAGTTGAGCTAGGAAAACAATGGGCAAGTAATAAATTAATCTCAAGTTTAGCAGAGGGATGTAAAGCTATTGGGTGTTTAAGACGAGGACTTTATATAACTGTGTTGTATAGACAGACAAGTACTGAGATACCAGGTGACTTTTTGGGAAGGTTAGTGCTTGGAGAAGAAGGTGACGAAGTAAAAGTTTTTGGAGCAACTATTTTTTAAAAAATTATTTGCATTTTATATAACTTATGGTTATTTGGAGAATGCAAGCTAATTTTAAAGAAAATTTCAAAAATATTCCCTCATTCTTCCAAAATCAAATAAGTAAAATAATTAAATCATTTTTATATTTATTTATCTTTTTTGCGTGGAGTATAATACTTCTTAGTACTGCACAAAATTTTATCTAAAACTACTCATATTTATTGACTTTATATTCCTAGAGGAATAATTACTTTAAATGGAGTATTTTCTTCCAATCGCACAAGTCGAAATAAATTTACTTTTCATTTTTGGTCTTAGTTTAGTCGTAGGAATTTTATCTGGTTTGTTTGGAGTTGGTGGTGGATTTTTAATGACACCTTTTTTAATTTTTTTAGGTGTACCTCCTATTTATGCAGTTCCTAATGAGGCTAGTAATATTTTAGGAACTTCTGTCTCTGGATCTACAACCCATTATCTTAAAGGAACACTTGATTATAAAATGGGTTTCATGATTGTAATTGGAGGAACTGTCGGGACAATACTTGGAATCATAACTTTTTCATATTTCAAAGATATTGGTAAAATTAATGTTGTTATTTCTTTAGCTTATATGTACATCCTTGCAATTTTAGGAACCTTTATGCTAATTCAAGGTGTTTCAGAAATTGATAAAGCAAGAAAAAAAATTACTGAGAGAAAAAAATTACATAAACATTATTGGATACATGGTCTTCCTTTAAGAATGCGTTTTAAAAAGTCTCAACTTTATGAAAGTGCGTTTACTCCAATAATAATTGGTTTGATAGTTGGTTTCATTGCTGCAATAATGGGGATTGGTGGTGCTTTTATCTTAGTTCCAGCAATGATCTATATTATTGGAATGCCAACAAGGTTAATTCCAGGAACCTCTCTTTTTGTAACTATATTTATAAGTGCGATTGTAACAATTTTACATGCTTTAAATTATGGAACTATAGATTTAATTTTAGTTACAGTATTAATTTTAGGTTCGATAATCGGTGTACAGTTTGGACAAAAAATTGGAGAAAAAATTGATAGTTCAGAATTTAAAACTATTTTAGCAATATTATTATTATTAGTTGGTATAGCAATTGCTTATGATACTTTTATCAAAGATGAAAAAACAACAAGTGCTATTGTTAATGCTGCAGATAATTTAGGACCATTAAGTGAATTTATATTAAATTTTTCAAGAGATTTACCCGTATTTTATGGCCTAACCTCAGTTTTACTTGCTGTGGTACTTGGAGTTGGAGCTGCAATGATTAGAAGAGTTTATTCTAATTGGGATGATAAAAGATTAGCAAAATTAAAAAAATAATTAGGCGCTTCTATATAATTTAGTCATTACAAACTCTTTATGACCAAGAGCTTCAGCACAAGTTAATCTTCCATTTGCAACCTTTAAAGTTGATTTGATTAACTCATCTCCCGCTTGGCTCAAATTCATTTCTCTAGATAAAATTTTTGAAACATCTACATCAATATGTTCACTCATAGTTTTTGCTGTGAGAGGATTTGCTGTCAATTTAATCACAGGTTCTATAGGGTTTCCTATAATATTCCCTTGTCCAGTTGGGAATAGGTGGATATTAAACCCACCTGCTGCTTGTAAAGTAACGCATTCTGCGGCAGCTGAAGAAGTATCCATGAAGTACAATCCCGCACCTTTTGTTGGTTCTTCGGCTGGCTCTAAAACATCAATAAATTGACATCCTCCAATTTTCTGAAAATTACCAAATGCTTTTTCTTCAATAGTAGTTAATCCACCGGCAATATTTCCTGCAGTTGGTTGACTTTCAGACAAATCATCTGTTGCTTCTTTAAGAATGAAATCATTATAATCATTCCATGTCTTTTTAAACTTTGCTTGAGCTTCAGGGGTCTTACCTCTTTTTTCACAAACTGTTTCAGCACCTGTAAGTTCTGAAGTTTCACCAAAACATAAGTGAACACCTAAAGGTTCCAATTTATCCATTAGATTTCCAACTGTTGGGTTTGATGCTAATCCTGAAGTTGTATCAGACTCTCCACATTTTACAGAAATCCATAAATCACTCATGGGACATTCTTCTCTTTGTTTTTCTGATGCCCACATAGAAAACTCCTGTGCTTTTTTTGAAACTTTTGCAATAGTATCTATATCTCCAACACCTTCTATACTAAAACCCTCAACTGGTTTACCTGTAGTAGCGATCGCATCTACAATTCTTTTTGTCCATTTCGGCTCAATACCTACAACTATAACAGCAGCAACGTTCGGATTTTTTCCCGTACCAATCATTGTTCTAAAATGAAGCTCTAAGTCTGCACCAAACTGAAGTCGCCCATAAGAATGAGGTAGAGCTATCGTACCTTTTATATTATTTGCTACTGCTTCTGCACATGCATTTGAAATATCATCTACAGGAAGTATAATAACGTGATTACGTGTCCCAGCACGACCATTTTCTCTTTTATATCCTAAAAAACTTTTTGGAATTTCCATTTATTACCACTTTTTTGTTTTTACATTATGAACATGTACATGTTCACCTTTTTTAATACTTTTAACTACTTTTCCAATATCATGCCCATATTTTAAAATAGTGTCACCCTCATTTAGATCCACCATTGCAATTTTATGGCCTAAAGGTATTTCGTCTTTTGATTGTATTGAAACAGATTTATCGTTTTCCATTATCCAACAATTACAATCTTTATGTGGGTTTATTTTCTCTATAACAACTACGCCAACGTTGTCTTTTTCATCATGTATTATTATATCAGTATTAGACATTGTGACGATTTCTTTATTTGAAATTCGCTGAATCTTATATATTAATCGTGCTCTTTGACAATTAAAAAAAAAGAATTAGAAAGGCTGTACTATGACTAAAATGACAACTGAAGAAGCGTTTATAAAAGTTCTTCAAATGCATGGAATTGAACACTCGTTTGGAATAATAGGATCAGCATTTATGGCAATATCAGATTTATTTCCTAAAGCAGGAATTACTTTTTGGGATGTTGCTCATGAAACTAATGGTGGTTTAATTGCGGATGGTTACACAAGAGCTACTGGAAAAATGTCAATGGTTATTGCTCAAAATGGGCCAGGAATTACCGGATTAGTTACACCAATTAAAACAGCTTATTGGAATCATACACCTTTATTATTAGTTACTCCTCAAGCAGCAAATAAAACTATGGGTCAAGGTGGTTTTCAAGAAGTAGAGCAGATGAATTTATTTAAAGATATGGTTTGCTACCAGGAGGAAGTGAGAGATCCTTCAAGGATGGCAGAAGTATTAAATAGGGTAATTGAAAAAGCATTTAGAGGTTCAGCACCAGCACAAATAAATGTACCAAGAGATTATTGGACACAAGTAATAGATATTGAATTACCACCAATTGTAAGATTTGAAAGACAAGGCGGAGGAAAAGAAGCCATCGAAAAAGCAGCCAAACTTTTATCAGATGCCAAATTTCCAGTAATTTTGTCAGGAGCAGGTGTTGTAATAGGTAATGCAATTGAAGAATGTAAAAAGTTAGCTGAGAAATTAGATGCTCCAGTATGCAATGGATATCAACATAATGATAGTTTTCCAGGAAGTCACCCTTTAGCAGTAGGACCGTTAGGATATAATGGATCTAAGGCTGGAATGGAATTAATTTCAAAAGCAGATGTTGTTTTAGCTTTAGGAACAAGATTAAATCCATTTTCAACCTTACCAGGATACGGAATTGATTATTGGCCAAAAGATGCAACTATAATTCAAGTCGACATGAATCCAGATAGAATTGGACTCACAAAAAAAGTAACAGTTGGTATTTGTGGTGATGCTAAAATGGTTTCTCAACAGATTTTAGAAAAACTCTCACCAACAGCTGGAGATATTGGCAGAGATGAGAGAAAAAACTTAATTCATCAAACAAAATCTGCATGGTTACAAACTCTTACCAGTTTAGACCATGAAGATGATGATCCAGGAACAGTTTGGAATAAAGAAGCTAGAGAAAGAGACTCAGATAGAATGTCTCCAAGACAAGCTTGGAGAGCAATTCAAGCTGGAATGCCTGAAGATGTAATTATATCTAGTGATATTGGAAATAATTGTGCAATAGGTAATGCATACCCAACTTTTGAAAAGCCAAGAAAATATCTAGCACCAGGTTTGTTTGGTCCATGTGGTTATGGTTTCCCATCAATACTTGGAGCAAAAATAGGATGTCCAGATACACCTGTAATTGGTTTTGCAGGTGACGGCGCATTTGGAATAAGTATGAACGAAATGAGTTCTTGTGCAAGAGAGGAATGGCCTGCAATAACTATGGTTATATTTAGAAACTATCAATGGGGAGCAGAGAAGAGAAATTCAATTCTATGGTTTGATGATAATTTTATTGGCACAGAACTAGATCCAGAATTAAGTTATGCTAAGGTTGCTAATGCTTGTGGTTTAAAAGGTGTTGCTGTCAAAACCATGGAAGAAACAACTAAAGCAATTAAGCAATCCTGTGAAGATCAAAAAAAAGGAATTACAACATTCATAGAGATAATTTTAAATCAAGAATTAGGCGAACCATTTAGAAGAGATGCTATGAAGAAACCAGTAGAGGTAGCAGGAATTGAAAAAAGTGATATGAAGCCTCAAAAATCGTTGGTAGGTTAAATAAATATATGTATGATGTTTATTCTTACTGTAGTTTATGGACGTTAAATTAGAAAAGTGGTTCAGACCAAATATTGATAAAGATGTCTTAAAAGAACTAACAAAAAAATCAGACGTCAAAGGATTAATGCATGTAAGTATTTATTTTATCTTACTAAGCATTGTTGGATATTTAGCATATTTAACTTGGGGTACCTGGTGGTCAGTATTATTGTTTTACATTTATGGAAATATCTTTTGTTTTTGTAATCCAATTTGGCACGAAACAGGTCATAAAACTGCTTTCAGGACTAAATTTTTAAATGAAATATTTTACTATATTTCATGTTTCATGGCATACTTTGAGCCTACAAGATGGAGATTTACCCACTTTGTTCATCATGGAAACACTTATTCAACAAAAGACCCTTATGATCATGAAATTGAATATGACAATAATTTAAAAGATACTCCTAAAAAACTAATAATGAATTTAATTCCTTTTGGTGAATTATTATTTTTTAAAAAAAGTATTGCTTTTGAAGTTATAAAACATGCGTTTGGCATACAAACTAAAGTTATGATTGATAGTATTCCTCAAAATGCAAGACCAAGAGCTATCTTGATCTCAAGAATTTATGTTGGTCTTTGGTTATCTATAATTATTTGGTCCTTATTAATATCTTCATGGCTACCTGTGTTATATCTTTTATTACCTCATTATTATGGGAAAGGATTACATAAATTCGTTGCATTTACCCAACACGCTGGCTTAGCTAGAGATGTAAAAGATCACAGATTGTCAGCAAGGGATATGAAATTGAACCCAATACTAAGCTTTCTTTATTGGAAGATGGAGTATCATTGTGTACATCATATGTTTCCAACTGTCCCCGCTTATAATTTAGAAAAATTACATCATCATTTAAAAGATCAGTTACCCGAAATTAAAGATGGATTATTTGAAACCTATAAAGAAATAATTCCAGCTCTTAAAAAACAAAGAAATGAACCAAACTATCATTTAGATATTTCATTACCAGAGCAACAAGTTTCTTAATGTATAAAAATTATAAATTGTTATTATTTTTGGGAGCAGCAATAGTTTTTCTTTATTTTAGTGTTGAAAAATACGAGGAATTTAGTCTTCAAAAATCTATATCAGCTTGTGTTATAGCCAAAGGAAAAATACTTAAAGAAATCGCCCCACAAGAAGCAAGAATTATTTGTGAAAAAGAAATTAGAGAGCAATTAGAATAATCAAAGAAGACTTGGTAGCCAAGTTGAAAGAATTGGAAATAATATCATTAATATTCCATAAATAATACCTACTATAGTAAATAGAGGAACCTCTTTAAATGCGTTAGCTGGATTTTCTTTTATAACACCAGCAGCAGTATATATTCCCACACAAACTGGCGGGGTAATCATTCCTATTCCAGCAAAAGCTACAAACACAACATATAAATGAAGTAGACTTTGATCAAAAGATAATGTTAAAGCCGCAAAAATTGGAACTGTTAGATAAAACACTGGAACTATTTCTATAAATGTTCCTAAAATTAAACATATTGTTCCTAACATTATCCAAAATAAATTCACACTTACTCCCATATCTGTAAAATAAGTTATAATTTTTTGAGGGGCTTGAGTATAAGTAAGCACAACACTTAAAAAAGTTGCAGTTGCAATAATTGAAAATATAACTGCAGTAATTATTGCCGTATCTTTTAAACAACTTAGCAAAGATGAAAAAGTTAATTCTCTGTATATTAAAAATCCTATTGCAACAGCATAAACCCCAGCTATAGCCGCAGACTCAGATGGCGTTAAAAAACCTGCATAAATACCACCTAAAATTATAATTGGAGTAATTAAAGCTGGAAGTGCTGCAACAAAAGAACTTAATCTCTCTTTAAAGGTTGCTTTTTTATTTGCTCTTATATGTCTACATTTAAATAAAACTAACAGAACCATTAAAATTAAAAGTATAATTCCTGGTATGATGCCAGCTGCAAATGTTTTAGAAACAGGCACGTATGTAAGCGCACTAAATAAAATAGCAGCATTTGATGGTGGTATTAGAGCTTCAAGTAATGCAGCTGATGCAGCTAAAACAACAACAAATGGAGTAGGGTAGCCCTGCTCAATCATTTTAGGCATCATAATTGTTCCTACTGCAGTAATTGCTGCTAAAATAGATCCACAGAATGCTGCAAAAAATCCCATTGCAATAACCATTGCAACACCCAGACCGCCAGGCCAATGTCCAACTAAAGTTGTTGCAAATCTTACAAGTCGTAGTGCTGCTCCACCTTTTAGCATTGCCATTCCACTGAAAATAAATAATGGCACTGCTATAAGAACATGTTTTGTTAAAGCCCCAAAAGATACTTGAATTAAAACAGACCAAGGAAGATTTAGCCCACCAATAGCAGCAATAGAGCTACCTAACCCAAATACTAAAAAAATTGGTACAGAAATTATTAAAGTTACTAAAGATAATATAGATGCTAATGCAAACATTTAATTTCTTTGTAAATTTATAATATTTTCGAATAATAATTCCAATGAGGTTAGAGCTAATATAAAAAAACCAACAGGGAATGCCAAAAACATCCACCATATAGGAATACTAATCTCGATTTCCATGACTTGACCTAAATTGAAATACATTATCGTTGCATCAACACCAGCTTTAAAAAAAATACAAGCTGATATAAGTGCAACCATATTTACAATTAAAAACAAAATTTCTTTATTTTTTTTTGAAAGTAAGGGCGTTAGAAAATCAACTTTAATATGTTGTCCTTTTTTTAGCAGGGGTCCTAATAATGGAAATACTAACCAACTAACCAAAACAGGTGGTAATTCTATAAACCAAGCAAATCCAGTTCCAGTTATGAATCTTGTAGCTGCACTTAAAAATAGTGCAGCAACCATTATAAAAATGATTAACATTGCGAGAGCTAATGAAGCCGAAGCTAAAAAATTATTAACTGCTCGCAACGCATTCATTTTTTTAGATTAAGCAAAAACTTCTTCTAATTATTATTTGCGTAATCTTGTGCTGCTTTTAAAGCATCAGCATCAATCATTTTAGCCATTGCAGGCATAACCTTATCCTTCATTAGCTTATCAAATTTCGCTTTCTCAGCTCCTGAAAGAGTTGTTACTACACCACCTCTGTTTTGGAATTCTTTAAGAACTGTTTCACCATGATCCATAATTCGGTCTGTTGAAAGTGTTCCCACTTCTTTACCAACATCCATGATTATTTTCTGTAAATCAGCAGGTAAGCTATTAAACCAAGTAGAGTTAGCCATTATGTAAGCATCAGCATAGTATTGGTAAGGTTTTTGAGCGTATTTTAAAAATTCCCACCAACTATATGCTTTAATACTTCCTGGAGGACTATTTATTGTATCAATCATACCAGACTGCAAAGCATTGTATACCTCACCAGTTTTTAAAGATACACGGTTTGCTCCAAGAGCGTCCCACATAGGTTCTTCACTCTTAAGCAATCTTCTAGCTTTAAGACCTTTCATAGCATCAATACCAGTTAATTCTCTTGCACTTGAAATTGACATTACTGGTCCAACTGGGTTGTACATAACTAAAGTAGAATTGGTTTTTTTTGTTAACTCTCCCCATATCTCTTTTCCTTTAGTTGAATTTTGGAAAAAACCTCTTTGTTGTTCCCAAGAATTAAATAATCCTGGAAAAGAGGCAACATTAAAGTTTTTATTAATTGGTGGAAAGCTTACAACTCCAACAATCCCTCCTAATTCAACAGCACCTGATGTTACAGCACCCATAACTTCTCTAATTCCAAAAAGTTGTTTAGATGGATAAACTTCAATTTTAAGTTTCCCATTTGCTCTTTTATTTACTTCATCTGCAAAAATTTGAGCATGCTTTGCACTATGATGTTTTGGACTCCAATGAACAGATAAACGTCCAACAATCTCTGCAAAAGCTGCAGTTGATGAAATTACAAATGAAAACACTAAGAAAATGCTAACTAAACATTTTGATAATTTTTTTATTATATTCATATTTTCCCTCTCTTTTTAAATAATCATATTATTTTGAGTGAATTAAAACAATCAAAATAAAACTGGTTAAATTTGAATAATAAGGGCTAAATGTTATATTAATCTTAAACATGTTTAACAAATTACAAAAAAGCTTTTTTTTGCTTTTTTTTCTGCTTTTATTCTCAAATTATTCTTATAGCGAGACTAAAATAGACGAAGCTGTTGACAAAACTACAGATTTTTTAAAGTCTGTTTCAAAAAAGAGGACTGAACAAAAATCAAACAGCTGAATTTTTAAATAATTATGCGATTACCCTTAAAGATGAGAGAACTGACGGGGAAGTAACCTATATTTTCGATAGCGAGAGTTATAAAAGATATAAGGATGGTAATATCATATCTGAAGATGGATGGAGATTTTCCAAATTAGGAGCACTAAGATTATTTAACGGTGATATAAAACTCACCTGGAAAATTAAAATTGGAAAAGAAAACTTAATGGTCATTAAAACAAAATTTCAACCAATTGGAAAAGAGTATCCTTTTAAATACAAACAAAAAAAATTATTTTTTGATGAAATTCAATGAACCCAACTGATATTTTACTAAGTATTGCAATCGTCGGAATATATACGATTATATATGTTTATTTAAAATCTAAATATGATGATAATAAAACTGTAATAAAATTATTTGTGGTTGGTTTCATTTACGCAACAATAATTACTGGTATTCTCTATTACTTAATAAAATTTATAGCTTCCTAAAAAATTAATATGAAACATAAATTGGAATTAATTTATTTCAAAATGAGAGCACTAGCAGAAGCTCCTCGCTTATTATTTCATTATACTGGGATTAAGTATGATGACGTTATGTCATGGGATTATTATGATAAGGATTGGTCAGAGGTAAAACCATATATTCCTTTTAAACAACTTCCTATGTTGATAGTTGATGAAAAACATGAAATTTGTCAAAGTTTAGCAATTATGACATTTGTTGAAAATTTAGCTGGTATGAGTATTACTGATCCAATAATAAATGCAAAAGCAAACGCTATAATGCAAAGTTCACAAGAACTGTTTATGCCTCTTAATCCAACAGTAAACTTTGCGACAGGTGAGAAGTTTAAAAAAAAAAGAGAAGATATGATGCCGTTTTTGATGTCAAGATTTGGAGACCTTGAAAAGGCAATGAAAGAAAATGATAGAAAATTCTTTATTTATGATGAACCGAGAGCATGTGATTTTACTGCATTTCATCATTTAGACTTATCTAAAATGCTGGATCCATCAATTATAAAAAAATTTCCTAGATTAGAAAAATTTTTAGAAGATATAATGTCTATTGATAATGTAAAATCTTATTTAGATAAACGACCTGAATTAATTGATGTAAGTGTTGAACCAAAATTAGTTATTGATGGAATTCCACATCCAACAGGAGTTAAAAAAACTTAGTTTTTTTTAAATAGTTGATTGCGTTGTTAAAAATTTCTATTATAACTCTCATGTTTTTATGGCGGGGTAGCTCAGTTGGTTAGAGCGCGGGACTCATAAGCCCGAGGTCAGTGGTTCGATCCCACTTCCCGCTACCAAATATTTATTAATTTATAGACATTCAAATTTTTATTTGGAATTGTGCCAAAGCTTAAGAAATCTAAAATTTAGATTATTTAAATATATTAGCTTATAAATTAGCAATATATATGCAAAAATAAAACCTCCATTAAAATAACCAACTCCTCTTAAAAATTGCATTGAAATAACACTTAATAAAAAAAAATCTAAATTATCAATTTTTTTATTTCTGAAATAAAAAATTGGCAATAGGAGTATTATAAAAATTCCAAAAACACCAAACTCAGTAATTAATTTTGATATGTTTGTTGAACCATCTTTAATATTGTTTTTTTTAATATCAGGATCGGAAAGTATAATCTTGTTTATATATTCTGAATGTGACAAATAATATTTATTGAAACCGACTCCAAATGGTTTTTCAAAAAAAGATTTTCTCGTTATCTCTAATGAAACAAGAAAAGTTTCAACTGACATTGACATATTAATGTCTTGCAATTTAAATTTACTAAAATCTTCGTTAAACTCTTTATTTTGGTCAATATTAATAATTTCATTTTCACTTAGATCTTGAGTATTTTTAAAAATGTAGAATTCTTTAATAGGCTTTATGGCGCCAAAAGACCTTTCACTACATTGTTCATAGCTTAAAAGTGTTACTATACAAACCGTTATTATATAAACAGAAAAAAAGAATAACTTTGAATTAAAATAATTTTTAAAAACAATCATTGATTGGCTTAATGCCATTCCTACTAAAAAAGTTGTTGAAAAATTAGAATACGAAATCAATAGAAAAATTATTGAAAAAATTAACAAAATAAGATTTTTTTTACTTAAACTTTTTAACTGCGAAAAATATAGAGAATAATAGTTTATAAGAGGGACAGAAATGATTGCAAAGTGTGAATTTTCTAAAAAAATGAATTTTGTTCTAAAAAACCATCCATTGTAGCAACTTAAAACAATATCTGAATTAGAGTAAACAAAAAAAAATATATAACTTAATGTAAATAATATTATAAAATAATTTAAGATTTTATGAAAATTTGAATAAATTATATTTTTATTTTTCGTTATTATTAAAAAAATTATAATCAAGTATAATAATCCAAAATAATCTCTTTTGTTTAAACTAAAATCATAATAGCTGCTTAGAATAAACAAATGTAAAAATATTAGAATTGGAATAGTAATTTCATTAATAATTTTTAGAGGATTATTTCTATAAATAACTAAAATTGATGTAAAAAATGGTAAGACAATTAGATATCTAAATTCAAAGAGTTCACTTTTAATATCCCATAGAAACAAGAAACAAAAAATTCCAATATATAAAAATAATAAATTGGTTTTTTCTATTAAAGTTTTATTCATTTACTTGAAATTCTTAATAATTAAAAATTTTAGAAAAAAGATTAATAATATAGTTATAACTATTGCTAAAATAATTAGATATGTTTGTTTAGGCAAATAACCAAAATGAACTAATCTATATCCTAAAACAAAACCTATAAAACTTGAAAATATAGAACTGTTAAATGTTAATCTTTTGGATAAATACTCAATTGATGAACAAAAAAAATGTGCCAAGATTACAGCACAAATTAAGAAAGATAATGATCCTGGATAAGATAAAAAAGATATAATACCAGGTATTATAATACCATAATGTCTTTTAGATGATTTTTTATAAGTAGTTTCGTTATTATTTTCAAAAGGAATTACAAATATTCTTTGATAAAATCCGTACAAGTTTGGATTAAATTCCTCATTTAAAGCTCTCTTTAATAGATTGTAATCTTGTTTTGGGTAACTTGTTACAGCAGCAACTCCATCTAGTCCTACAAACCTATTTTTGATAACAAACATAATTCGTTCAATATTTTCGTTAATATCTAATATTTGTTTTTCTCTATTAACAATTTTTTGAGAAATAATCTCAATTTTTTTTTCGTCTGAAATATCGCTGTCGATAATTTTTTTAATTTCTATATTCTGTATTTCAGGTTTTTTAAAATTCTCATTAGTTCTATTTGTTTCAATAATTCCTTTGCTATCTAAAACCATTTGTTTTGCTGTCTCTTTTGCAAAATACATAGCATCAATGTAGCTTGAATTTCTTATTTTATTAATTGGAAATATCATCAACACAAAAATTATCAATAAAATTGAAACATTTAATATTAAAGAATTTATTAATTTATCTTTGAAAATTTTATCTTCATAATTTAAATAAATTGAAAATAAAACTGCCGACCCACCAAAAATCATTGATCTACTTAAAAGAGATAAATTTGTAAATGCTAATTCAAAAAAAAATAAAAATAATACAAAAGTACTTAATTTTTTAAAAACTTTTAGCTCATACTCTAGTAGCAAACATGATATTGATGTTAAACCAAAAATTAACATCCATTTTAAAAAAGCACCAAAAATAAAATTAATTTCATACCTAGGCAACAACCCTTTTTGATAAAAACCTAAATAAAAATTAGTTGAACCTATAATAATGACAAGCATTAAAAACATTAAAAATAAATATTTTCTATTTTTTCTATAAAAATTGAGCAAAATAGGATTATCATGAGTATAAGACAAATTTTTAAAATTTAAAATTTTGTTGAAAACTATACTTGCAACTAAAAAACCTAAAATACCAATACTTGAAAACTTTAATAATCTGTCAAAATCATAAGCAGAGTATGAGAAGGCACCGCCTCCCTCAGGAAATGATGTTTGAAATATTGAAATAATGCATAGTTTATAAAAAAAACCTAACCACAAAAATACTGATAAGGTTTTATCTAGGAATAGTTTACTGTGTTTAAAAGAAAAATAGATATAGGCATTACTAATCAACAGTAAAGCTAAGAACAATATTATCTGACCTTTGTAGTCTGAAAAAGAAAAGTATAAAAGTACAATGTTTAAAATTAAGAAACATGTTATAGCTAAAAACTTAATATATTTGTTTAAATACATTTTCCGTTTAGTGACCTGGAAAATCCATTAAATTTTCAACTTTGTAACCAAGTTTTTTTAGATTATCACTTCCACCTAAATCAAACAGATTAATTACAAATATAAATCCTGCAACTTTACCTTTAGAAATGTTAATTAACTTTGCAGCAGCCTCTGCTGTACCACCTGTGGCTATTAAATCATCGATAATTAAAACTGAGTCATTTTCTGAAATTGAGTCTTTATGAACCTCAATTGTTGCAGTACCATATTCAAGCTGGAAATCAACTGAATGTAGTTCAGCTGGTAGTTTATTTTTTTTTCTTAACATTATAAAAGGTTTTTTTAATAAATACGAAACTGCAGAAGCAAATACAAATCCTCTTGATTCTATAGCTGCAATTTTATCAACTTTAAATTCTTTGGATCTGCTAACAATTTGGTTAATAGTTTCTTCAAATGCATTTTCGCTTTTAATCAAAGTTGTGATGTCTCTAAATAAAATACCTTTTTTTGGATAATCTTTAATGGAACGAATATAATCTTTTAAATTCATAATAGTTATTTATAAGTACAATATAATTACTTTTTTATATGGCAATTAATAAATTAGCAATAATTGGTGGTAGTGGACTTTATGATGTAGAGCAATTTAAAGAAAGAGAATTTCTCGATATAAGTACACCTTGGGGCAAACCATCTGATAAAATTTTAAAAACTAATTTTCACAATATAGAAGTTTATTTTTTACCAAGACATGGAAGGGGTCATTATATTTCTCCATCTAATATTAATTTTAGAGCAAATATTGACTCATTCAAACAACTTGGTGTTACTGATATAGTTTCAGTATCAGCAGTTGGATCTTTAAAAGAAGATTTGCCTCCTGGTAAATTTGTAATTATTGATCAATTTATAGACAGAACATTTGCAAGAGATAAAACTTTTTTTGAGGATGAGATTGTTGCTCATGTGTCAATGGCCCATCCTACTTCTGAGGGATTAATGAATGCATGTGAGGAGGCAATTAAGAAGGCTGGAATAGAATACCAAAGAGGAGGAACATACGTGGTAATGGAAGGTCCTCAATTTTCAACTTTAGCTGAGTCTAATTTGTACAGATCTTGGAAAGCCGATGTTATAGGTATGACTAATATGCCAGAAGCCAAGTTAGCTAGAGAAGCTGAAATAAGATATGCATCTGTTTCAATGGTTACTGATTATGATTGTTGGCATCCAGATCACGAAAATGTTGATGTTCAGAAAGTTATTAAAGTATTAACAGACAACACATCTAAAGCTAAAAATATGATTAAAAAATCTAATTCATAACTTTCAAAATCATATTAACCCAAACGATCCAACAAACAATTGTCTAGATACAGCTATAATAACTTCTCCAGAAAAAAGAACAAAAAAAACAAAAGATAAATTGAAAACAATAGCTGGCAGAGTATTGAATAAATGAGAATATTAGGCAAAGAATATAGAACTATCTGGTATGAAAATGATGTTGTTAAAATAATTGATCAAACAAAACTTCCTCATAATTTCATTATAAAAAATCTTGAAACAGTAGATCATGCTGTTAACGCAATTAAATCAATGGAAGTAAGGGGCGCCCCGTTAATAGGAGCTACGGCCGCTTACGGTATAGCTTTAGCGATCAAGGAAAATAATGATTTAAAATTCATTAAAAAAAGCTCAGAAGAATTAGTCAATGCTAGACCAACTGCGATTAACTTACAATGGGCAGTTCACAGAATAAATAATAAATTATCATTTATAAAATCTGAGGATTTATTTGATGTTGCATTAAAAGAAGCTGAGGAAATATGTAATGAAGATATAAATTTTTGTAAAAATATAGGTTTAGAAGGTCTTAAGATTATTGAGAAAATTTATGAGGAAAAGAAGAATACAGTCAATATACTAACCCATTGTAATGCAGGATGGTTAGCAACAATTAATTGGGGTACTGCAACATCTCCAATCTATCACGCTCACAAAAAAGGTATTCCAGTTCATGTATGGGTTGATGAAACAAGACCAAGAAACCAAGGCGCAAATCTAACTTCGTTTGAATTAAACGAAGAGGGTATACCAAATACAATTATTACAGATAATACTGGTGGTATTTTAATGCAAAGAGGAGAGGTTGATATGTGCATTGTTGGAACAGATAGAACTCTATCAACTGGCGATGTATGCAATAAAATTGGTACATATTTGAAAGCATTAGCAGCACATGATAATAATGTGCCCTTTTATGTAGCTTTACCAAGCTCCACAATTGATTGGGAAACTAAAGATTATAATAAGATACCTATTGAAGAAAGAAATTCTGAGGAACTATCCCATATAGAAGGAAAAGACGAAAAAAATAATATAAAGAAAGTTTTAATTTATCCTGAAAACAGTAAATCAATGAATTTAGCGTTTGACATAACTCCAGCAAAATATGTAACAGGTTTAATTACAGAGAAAGGTATATGCCAGGCATCAGCTGTCGGTTTAAAACAAATGTTTAATAGATAATGAATAAAGTTAAAAATATTTTATTTATAATGGCTGATCAACTAAGATTTGATTATCTTTCTTGTTATGGTCATCCGCACCTTAAAACACCTCACATAGACGGTTTAGCAAAAAAAGGAGTTTTGTTTGAGTCTGCTTATGTTCAAGCCCCTGTTTGTGGCCCATCAAGAGCATCCTATTATACTGGAAGAACAGTATTTAGCCATGGATCAACTTGGAACCAAATACCTTTGCCAATCGGTGAACTAACAATTGGTGATTATTTGAGGCAATCTGGAATTAGGACTGGTGTTGTAGGCAAAACACATATGAGACCCGATATAGATGGAATGAATAGACTTGGAATTTCAAAAGATACAGAAATAGGTCTGACGGTTAGTGAACCAGGTTTTGAGCCTTATGAAAGAGATGATGGTCTTCACCCAAATAACCATATTAAAAACTCAAACAAAAAATTATCTTACAATGAGTGGCTAAATAAACTTGGATATGAGGGTGATAATCCTTGGGATAGTTGGGCAAATTCATCAGAGGATGAAAGTGGAAATATTTTGAGTGGATGGAGGTTAAGAAATTCAAATAAACCAGCAAGAGTTAAAGAAAAACATTCCGAAACTGCATTTATGACAAATAGATCAATGGAGTTTATTCAAGAAAGTGGAGAAAAGCCTTGGTTTTTACATTTATCTTATATTAAACCTCATTGGCCGTACATTGCTCCTGCACCTTATCATAATATGTACTCCTCAAATCAATTTTACCCAGTTCATCGAAGTAATGCTGAAAAAGAAATAGATCATCCAGTCTACAAAGCTTTCATGGAAAATAATATTTCAAAGACTTTTTCAAGAGAAGAAGTGAGAAACACTGTTCTTTCAGGATACATGGGATTGATAAAACAAATAGATGATAATCTTGGGAGACTATTTAATTTTCTTGAAGAAAAAAATTTTATGAATAATACAATGATAGTTTTTACATCAGATCATGGTGATTATCAGGGAGATCATTGGCTAGGAGAAAAAGAGCTTTTTCATGAACAAATTGTTAAAGTTCCAATGATAATTTATGATCCAAGTAATTTGTCAGATAATAATAGGGGAGTAAGAGAAAAAAGATTTGTAGAGGCTATTGATCTGCTTCCAACTTTTTTAGAATCTGTAGATAGTAAAGTAAGCAAACATCGTCTTGAGGGTCAATCATTGCTACCAATTATAAGAGGAAATGAAGTCCCTAATTGGAAAAACAGTGTATTTAGTGAAATAGATTATTCATTTAATGAAGCAAGAAAAATTCTTAATATTGGAGCATCAGATGCAAGAGCATATATGATAAGAAATGATAGATGGAAGTATATTTATTACAAAGGTTTTCCATCTCAATTATTTGATTTAAAAAATGATCCAGATGAATTCAATGATTTAGGACAATCATCAGATCATAAAAAAATTATTGATGAAATGAAGGATATATTGCTTCAAAGAATTACAAATAGAAAAAATAGGGTTGCAGCAACAGATGAATTTGTTTTAAAAGAAAGAGATTATACAAAAGATGATGGAATTATGATAGGAGTTTGGTAATGAACCCTTTAATATTGTCGCTAATTTGTCTAGTTTCAGTCGGAGTATCTGCAAATTTAATAAAATTAATTCGTGGAAATAGAATTTTATTAATTATTTCTTTATTGCCCTGTATTTATATATTTATCTTTGGTTTATATGCAACTTTAGGCCCAATGGATTTATATAAAGATGGTACAGATAATTTTTATGCTCGGAATCCAGGTAAAGAATTACCAATAGTGTTTGTATTATTAAAATTTTATCAATATATTTTAATGATTGTAGGTTTAGTTTTTGGCTTTATTTATTTTAATTATATAAAAAAAATAAAAGATACTAGTGAGCCATCAGACTAGGCAAATATAAACAAATTGCAGGAAAAGCTATAATTAAAGCAAGCCTAATTACGTCAGTCATTAAGAATGGAAGAGTGCCAAACCATATAGTTTGCAAAGGTGTTTTTTGCATTACACTTTTAATAACAAATAAATTCATTCCAACAGGAGGTGAAATCAATCCAAATTCAACAACTATTACTGCAAATATACCAAACCAAACAGGATCAATTCCAGCATCAATAATTACTGGATAAAATACTGGAATAGTTAAAAATAACATTGCCAAAGAGTCCATTACAGTACCAAGAACTAAATAAATTACACAAATTACTAGAATTATTCCTAATGGAGTAAGCTCAAGATAATTTATAAAATCAACAACCGCAAAAGGTAACTGTGTGACAGTTATAAGATAATTAAATATACTTGCACCAATAACAATTAAATATAATGAACCAACAGTTTTTATAGTGGCCCATAAAGCATCTTTCAATAAACTTAATTTTAATTGACCTCTAAAAAAAATAAAAATTAAAACTAAAATTACACCTACTGCAGCACTTTCTGTTGCTGTAAAAAAACCTAAATAAAGTCCACCCATCATGATTGCAAATATTAAAAAAATTGGAAAAACTTTTGATAATGCAGAAATTCTTTCCTTGAAAGGCATTTTTGTTCCATAACCACCTTGTGAGGGATAAATTAAAAGATAAATCCTAATAGCAATCATATACAGTACCACTGCTATTATTCCTGGTATCAGTGCAGCAAAAAATAATTCTTGAACAGACTGTTCAGTTAAATAAGCATATATTACTAATATTACACTCGGAGGAATTATGATTCCAAGCGTTCCACCAGATGCAATAGATCCGCTTATTAGGGCATCACTATAACCATGTCTTCTCATTTCAGGGCCTGCCATTTGAGACATTGTTGCAGCTGTTGCAATCGATGATCCACAAATCATTCCAAATCCAGCGCATGCCCCTACAGTAGACATCGCTAAACCACCTTTGTAATGGCCCACTATTGCATAAGCTGCATCATATAAATTTCTTGATAAATTTGAACTGTTTGCAAGATTTCCCATTAGAACAAATAAAGGCAACACTGATAATGTATATTTTGAGACAGCATCAAAAGGAGCAGTTCCCAATACAAATATTGCAGGGTCAAATCCTGAAATCATTGCAAAGCCAGTAAAACCAACAACCAACATTGCAATTCCTATTGGTACGTTTAATACCATCAAAATTAATACAGCAGCAAAAGACAATCCACCATTAATTACAGGCTCTAATCCCATTACAAATTCTCAGCTTTTGAATTAATTTTAAAAATAGTTTTGGTAAACCATATGATTATAGCAAAAACACTTAACCACATCCCAATTGAGCATATGAAATAAAAAGGATAAAAATAAAGCTCTAGATCAATCGTTACTCTTTGATTGTTCATAAATTTGTATGATGTCAAAGTTGTAGAGTATGCCATTAAGGACATAATCGATATCATTAAAACAAATTTTAAAATTACCAAATAGGTTTTAAATGTACCCAAATTTAAATTATTTATAAAATCTGCTGAAACATTTGCATTTAAATAAAACGCTCTTGGCATTGCAAGGAAAGCTACTAATGCCATTCCTATTTCAACTAACTCTATTGTGCCTGTAACTGGTGAATTTAAAAACCTTCTTCCAAATACATCACAAAAAGTTAATACAGCTAATAAAAACAAAACAATTCCTGAAGCTATCGCCGAATAATCAAAAACTTTACTGACTTTAGAAATCATAAAAATGTTGCTTCAAATTATTTAAACATTAACATATAAGTAGTTTCAAAAATAGAAAGTATTAATCATGAAGTTTATTTCTTTTAAACATAATAAACAAAATAAGTTCGGTATTATAAATAATAATAAAATTACAGATCTAACTGGAAAAGTATCTAATTCTAATACACTTAAAGATTTAATTCAAAACCAAGGAATTGAAGAAGCAAAATCCTATGCAACAAATAATCCAGGCAATATTAATGATTCAGATATTGAATATTTGCCATTAATTCCAAATCCTGGAAAAATTATTTGTGTTGGTTTAAATTATAGTGAACATGTTAAAGAAACAAACAGAACAGTTGAAGAGAACCCGGTAATTTTTCATCGATTTCCAGAAAGTCAAACTGCACACTTACAGCCAATTCAAAGACCTGCTGTTTCACAAAGTTTAGATTTTGAAGGTGAGATGGCAGTAATTATGGATGAAGGTGGCAAACACATAAAACCTGAGGATGCCTTAAAGCATATAATTGGTTATTCATGTTATAATGAAAGTACTGTAAGAGAGTGGCAGCGACATACTAGACAATTTGGGATGGGCAAAAACTTTGAAAAAACAGGGAGTTTTGGTCCACATATGGTTTTAGCTGAAGACATTAATGATTATAAAAATTTAACAATTGAAACTAGACTAAATGGCGAAGTAATGCAAAACGCAAAATTAAGTCAACTTATTTTCGATATTCCAATTTTAATTTCGTATGTTTCTAAAGCTATGGCTTGGAGAGCTGGGGATGTATTAGTCACTGGTACGCCTGGAGGTGTAGGGTTCAAAAGAAATCCTCCAATATTTATGAAGCCTGGAGATAATGTTGAAATAGAAATCACAGAAATTGGCACTTTATCTAATACAATTAAGGATGAAATAATCTAATTTTCAAGTTAAACTTTCTAATAATTATTTAATAATTAAGAGGGGATTAATATGAAAAAAAAAATAATTGGTTTTGTTATAGGAATTTTTTCCTTAAGCATTATTAGTACAGCATCAGCTACAGAATTAAAGTTAGCAACTTTTGAACCACCAAAAGCATTTATAGCAAGTAAGATTTTAGCCGCTTGGGCAGATAAAGTTAATAAATGTTCAAATGGTGCTTTAAACGTAAAAATGTATGCAGGAGGAGTGCTAGGAAGTCCTCCCAAACAATACGATATAGTAACTTCAGGAGTTGCAGATATATCTTGGACAGTTCTTGGATATATTGGCGGTCAATTTCCTTTAAGTTCAGTTGTAGAACTGCCATTCTTGACCAAAACTTCAAAAGCTGGATCTAGAGCTTTAAATACTCTTTTTGAAGAAGGTTACCTTAATAAAGAAATGGCAGGAATTAAGCTTATAGGACTTCATTCAAATCCTGGATACCAAATCCATATGAAAGATACAAAAGTAGTTAAGCCTGCAGACTTTAAAGGAAAAAAAATGAGAGTTCCAAGCAAAATAGCTGGAACTATTCTTAAAACTTTAGGAGCAACTGGGGTTAAAGTACCAGCACCAGGAACTTCAGAAGCCTTAAATAAAGGTGTTATTGATGGAACGCCTTTCCCATACACAGCAATTGGTTCATTTAGATTATTTGATGTTACTAAATACCATACAGAAGTTAACATCACTAATGCTACTTTTGGATTAATAATGAATGAAGGGAAATATAACGGTCTTTCTTCAGCAGCTAAAGGTTGTGTTGATAAACATTCAGGTCAATGGTTTGGCGATTGGGCATCTAATTTAATTGATACTCAGAATGCCAAGATGAGAGTTCAAGTTGAAAACACTCCAGGACACGAAATAACAGTTGCATCAGACTCTGTTTTAGCTGAATATAAAAAAATATTAGCTCCAATCGAATCAGACTGGTTAGCAGAAATGAAAGGCAAAGGTCTTGATGGAGATGCTGTATTAAAAAGAGCAAGAGAAGTAATTTCTAAAATAGACGGTTAATAGTTAAATTCGAGCCCGCTAATTTCATAGCGGGCTCTTTCAAAATTAAGTATAATAATAAAATGGCAGTAAAAGCTTTAAGTTATATTGGAGTTAATTCAGATAAATTTGAGGATTGGTCAGAGTATTCTCAAAAATACCTCGGTATGCAACAGATAGACCGTGGAAAAGAAATTCTATCTTTTAGAATGGATGACCAAAAACAAAGGTTAACAATAACAGGTGATAAAGGAGATGGATTAGGATTTTTAGGATGGGAAGTTGAGACTAAGGAAGATCTTCAAACCTTTGCAAATAAATTAGAAGAAAATAAAATAGTAGTAAATCATGGTAAGACTTCTTTTGCTGACAAACGTTTTGTTGAGGATTTAATATATTTTAATGACCCACAAGGAAATCGTATTGAATTAGTGTATAAGCCTATGTTAGACACAGATCCTTTTAAACCAGGTAGACCAATTTCAGGATTTAAGACTGGGGCACTAGGGATGGGGCATGCAGTTGTACATGTTAAAAATATCGATGATTTAATTCCCTTTTACAGAGACATTATGGGTTTCAAGATAAGTGATTATAGTCATACTCCAATATCTTTATGCTTTTTTCATGTTAATGGTAGGCATCATAGTTTAGCTTTATTTGGTTCAGGTAGAACCGGTTTCCATCATTTTATGGTTGAATACAATAACTTAGACGATGTAGGTCAAGGTTATGACTTATTACAATACAAGGATAATGCAATTGCTTACACAATGGGACGGCATACTAACGATTATATGACATCATTTTATTCAATTACACCTTCAGGATTTTTTATTGAAAATGGATGGGGTGGGAGAATTATTAATCCAGACACATGGGAGCCAATTGAAACATTTGAGGGTCCTAGTTTTTGGGGACATGAGAGACTTTATTTACCCGATGATGAGAGAATGAAATTTAGAAATAAAAGACTCGAAACTGCTTCCCAAGGAAAACAAGCTCCATTGTTAATTGATTGTCCTTGGTTATATTCAAATTTAAAAAAAAAATAATTTTTAAAAATACCAATGAAAGAATTTGATGTCACAATAGTAGGATTAGGGCCTGCGGGAGGAACTTTAGCAAACCTTCTAGCAATGCATGACTTTTCAATATTAATTCTTGATAGAGAAAAAAGTTTTTATCCTCTGCCTAGAGCGGTTCATTTTGACGATGAAATAATGAGAGTATTTCAAACAATAGGAATTACAAAAGAATTTTTGAAACACACTATAATTAATAAAGGTACTAAATTCGTTAATTCTAAACATAAAGTAATACTAGATTGGCCAAGACCGAAAAAAATTACAGATAATGGATGGTATCCAAGCTATAGATTTCATCAACCAGATCTAGAAAAAATACTTAGAAAAAAATTAAAAAATTATAAAAAAGTTTCAATAGAACAAAACTCCGAGGTTATAAAAATTAAAAATTCAAAAAATCATGTGGATATAACTTATTTAAATATAAATAATCATAAGGAGCATTTTATAAGATCAAAATATTTAGTTGGTTGTGATGGTGCCAACTCTATAACTAGAAAACAAATGAAAACAAAAATGGATAATTTAGGTTTTACTCAAAAATGGGCAGTAGTTGATCTAATATTGAAAAAGAAAAAAAATAATTTACCAGATAGAACAATTCAATATTCAAATCCAAAACAACCAGCAACATATTGTAGAAATGTTGGCAGACGAAGAAGATGGGAATTTGCAATTAAGAGAAATCATAGTGATAAAAAAGTTTTATCAGAAAATTATATTTGGAATTTTCTAAAACCTTGGCTAAATAAAAGTGAAGCAATTATTGAAAGAAAAACAATTTATACATTTGAATCTGCTATTGCTAGAAAATGGCGAAAAGGTAGAGTTTTTATAGCCGGTGATGCCGCTCATTTAATGCCACCATTTATGGGTCAAGGAATGTGTGCTGGAATTAGGGATGCATCGAATTTAGCATGGAAAATTGCTAACTGTATAAGAAATAAATTTGATGAGACACTTTTAAGCACTTATCAATCAGAAAGATCTCTCAATGTTAAAGAATATATTGAGACCACTATGAGGATGGGAGAATTTGTAAATGCTGTTGAGTCCATTCAAATAACAGACAATATAAAATCTGATAATAAAGGTATAAAAAGTATGCAGTCAATTAAACCTAAACTAGGAAAAGGCTTAGGCAACCTAAAGGATAAAAATAGAGGAAAAACTTTTCCTCAATTCAAACTTAAAAATAATAAAACCCTAGATGATCATTTTTCAAAAAAAGGAATGATAATTTTATCTTCAGATATAAAACCCAAAATCTCAAAAAATTGCTCCTTATTGAAAGCAAAGAATTTGAGTAATGTATCAAAATATTTAAAAAATATTAATTCAAAAGCTATTTTAGTAAGACCAGATAGATTTATTTTAGCTTCAGCAAGATCAAATAAAGATGTTAGTTTACTTTTAAAAAAATATTCTTCAATTTTACGATAACTTGAACATTTCATTCACAGCTAATATTTTTGAATGATTGTTTGGAGCAATCCCTCCATTTGGCATATACAAAGAATTTTCAAAACCTACTCTAATTTTGCCACCTAAGTTAATCGCTTTCTCCAAGCAACTCATTTCTTCTTTTGCAAAAGCGCATATCGACCAATCTAAACTGACATTATTATCTTTCATTACTTTTAAGAAATCTGGAATTTTTTCTGGATAACTAATTTTACCTGTGTAATGACCAATTACAAATAAGCACCAAGCCCCATTAATCGGAATACCTGCTTTATTTAAAAGGTTCACTAATAAGTCTATATCCTCTGGATTATATAAAATATGCTGTATTTTAGTTCCAGCTTCTGTCAAATATTTATATAATTTTATATCTTCCTCTGATGGTTTTCTGGAAGGTATTAATTCAACTGTTCCAATTGATGTGCCTGGTGGAGTAACATCATACGCCAGTTTTCTCATATCTTCAGGAGAATACTTACCAACTGCTTCAGTAGTGACCTGAATATGCATTTTAGGAACTTGGTATTCTAATTCGTTTAATGCCTCTTTATACAATCCAGCGTCCAAAACATGTTCCCCTTTATCATTTCTTACATGTAAATGAATAGCACCTGCTCCTGCTTCAAAACATTTTTTGGCAACTTCAACGGTTTCGCTAATTGTTAGAGGAACTTCTGGATGATCTTTCTTGACTTTTCTTGCTCCATTTGGAGCTACCATTAATTTTGGTAATTTATCTGGTTGATAAAAAGTCATAAACTATCTCAAAGATGCTGCAATATTTCCACCATCAACTGTTAAAATAGCTCCAGTTGTTTTTTTTGAAATTGAAAGATGAAAGAATGCTTTGGCTACATCTTCGGCTTTGACTTCATTTAAAAGTAAATTGCCCTTCATATAATTATCAGTCGTAACATCTCTGGCTTTTGCCCTTGATTTGATCATTTTATCATTTAGAAGACCACTTCTAATTCTATCTGCATTAACCCCATTAGATCTTATCCCGTAAGAACCATAATCAACAGCATATTGTTTGCAAAGATTTAATAACGCAGATTTTGGCAAACCATAGGGTCCAAAATTTTTACCTGGATTTACAGACTGTTTTGAAATATTAAATAATAAGCATCCTTCATTATTTTGAAGTTTCATAATTCTTGTAGCTTCGGAAGCACAGTATTGATGAGAAAAGAAGTTATCTTCAAAACTTTTTCTTAATATTTTGTCACTTACCTCGGCAATAGAACCTCCTGTAGCAGTACCCGCATTTGATATTAAAATATCTATCCCCCCAAATTTATATGAAATTAAATTAAATGCTCTTTTAACACTTTCTTTGTTTGTTACATCGCAATAAATGCAAAGATCATTTAATTTCTTGCTCATTTCATCAACCTTTTTTTTATTATTGTCTATTAAAATTACTTCTGCGCCATATTTTTTGAATAATTTATATGTTGCTGTTCCTATTCCACCAAAAGCACCAGTGATAACAACAATACTTCCTTCTAATTCCTTTTTTTCTTTTTTTAATTTTGCTTGTTCAAGAGACCAATATTCAACATCAAAAATATCTTTTTTTGTTATAAATTTATACTTAGAGGTTTCTTCAACGGATGAAATTACTCTTGCGCTAGTCTCTGTCAAATCAGCAGCAATATTTGCAGCCTTAAGACTGTTACCTACGCAAAATATACCAATATTTTGTACTATTATTACTCTTGGTGAAGTATCTAGCATTGTCTTTTTTTCTTTAACCTTTTTTTGGTTTTGTTCAAAATATTGCAAATATTTTTTCCTATAATTTATAAATGCTTTTTTTGCAGTTTTTTCAAATTCACTAATTGAGGATCTAGCTTTAGGTTTTATAATTAAAGGAAAGGGTTTAACTCTTATTACATGATCTGGTGTTGCGGTTCCTTCTGTGGAATATCTTGACACCTCTTTTCCATCAATAAAATACTTCAATATTTTATTATTTCTAAAAGTAAGAATAAATTTTTTATTTGCACCATTAGATGTTAGTCCTCGAAGTATTGGTGCTATTTGAGCAGGAGTAATTTTAGTATTTAAATTTTTTATTTGTTTGATCTTTTTTCTTTTTAATTTTTTTATAGCCTTTTCAGCATCACTCACATATTTGATCATTAGATCATATGATTTTTTCGCATCGTTAGAGAATGTGAAAATTCCATGATTAAGTAAAATAAGACAGTTTATATTTGGATTTTTTGAGTAAACCTCTTTAATCCTCTGAGCTAATCCATACCCTGGCATTACATAAGGAATAATACTTACTTTTTTGCCAAATATCTTTTTGCAAAAAGTAATACCATTTGGTCTGTTAGTTACGTTCATAATCGCATCAGAATGCGTATGGTCAACAAACTTAAATGGTAAAAAAGCATGAAGAAAAGTTTCAACAGATGGATTTGGAGATTTAATGTTAATTAAATTCCTTTTTTGATATGCTACCATTTCTTCATCTGATAATTTTTTTTTATTCTTTAATGCCAAAAGAGGATTTATTTTTACAGCTGGCAAACCTTCTGGTTCAATTTCTGCCATATCCCATCCACTACCTTTCACACACAAAACATCATAGTTTTTTCCATCTATATCTTTTAAGGTAGTTTTAACAGAGGTATTACCACCTCCATGCAAAACCAATTCAGTATTTCTTCCTAGTAATCTAGTTGTATAAACTCTCAATGCCATATCCCTAGAATGACCCAGTTTCTTGTATTTTGATATATATTTTTTAGCTTCTGTATTTGACCAATTATTTTTCAAAGTAATATCCTCGCATAAATTATTATCGTAGTTTTTTATTTGAAAGAAGGAAAAAATTAAATTAGTAAAGTCATTAAATATTCATATGACTAAAGTTGGAGAACATATTACGCTTGATATAATAGGTACAAAAAGGGAATACGATCCTGTTTTCTTTGAGAAATTAGTTTATAAAATCGCGAAAATAGCGAAGGTTACTGTGCTTGAAATTTCTAAATATAAATTTGAGCCACAAGGATTTACTTTAATTGCACTTCTCGCAGAAAGTCACATCAGTTTCCATACTTTTCCCGAAAAAGGCATTATCAGTTTTGACTTTTTTACATGTGCAAAAATTTCACCTTCAGTAGCAATAAATGTTATTAAAGAGGAAATTGAACACAGTAGAATAGTTAAAAAGGAATTTAATAGAGATACAGTGGATCTTTATCATGACATTTATAGCTCGCCAGGATTAAAAAAATCATACGTAGTTAATAAAGTATTAGAAAATTTTAAATCAAATGTTGGGCAACATATTGAGATATTAGAATTAGAACAATTTGGAAAAGCATTATTTATAGATAATGAAATTCAAGTAGCTGAAAAAGATGAACACCTTTATAGTTCTACTTTTGTTAATGCTGGTTTAGATTTGAACTCTAATAAGGAAAAAGCTGCAATAATTGGCGGGGGAGATGGAGGTGTAGCTAGAGAGTGTATATCTAAAAACTTTGGTTTTATTGATTGGTATGAATTAGATCCAGAAGTGGTAGATGTATGTGATAAACATCTTGGAAAGATTGGTAATAAAGCAAATGAAAAAAATTCAGTAAAATGTGTTTGGGGAGATGCATTTGAGAGTATCAAATCAGTCAAAGATGATACATATGATCAGATATATGTTGATTTAAATGATGATCAATATTGCATAGATTTGGCCTCTAAAAATATGCATTCACTTGTAAGAATTTTAAAACCAAAAGGAGTTATTACTGCACAAGTTGGTAGCCAAGATAAAAAACCCAAACAAGTTGAGAGTTGGCTAAATGTATTCAATCAAAACTTTGGTAATACAAAATTATCAAGAGTTTATATTCCAAGTTTTGATTGTTCATGGAACTTTTCATCATCAATAAACCACTAATTTTCTTTTTAATTGATTAAATTTATGAAATAATCTTTTAAAATAATTTGGAGGTAAAATGAGTAAATTTAAAAAATTTGGACTAGGAATTATAATTTCTTTTTTCCTAGTATTTAGTGCAAATGCGGGGTCGATAAAAATAGGAACTGAAGGAGCTTATCCTCCTTGGAATTCTAAAGATTCATCAGGCAATCTTAACGGATTTGAGGTTGATTTAGCTAATGCCTTGTGTGAAATAATGAATCATGATTGTACAGTAGTTGAACAGGACTGGGATGGGATGATTCCTGCTCTGACTTCAAAGAAATTTGATGCAATAATGGCTGGAATGTCAATTACATCTGAAAGATTAAAAACTATAAATTTTTCTCAAGGATATGCTGATGAAGTTGCATCCTTAGCTGTAATGAAGGGATCAAGTATTGAAAATATCAACACACCAGAAGGTATTAACCTTAATATCGGTGGTTCTGATGTTGACAAAGCTCTTAAAACATTAACTAGTTCTTTATCTGGTAAAACAGTTTGTACACAAATAGGTACAATTCATCAAAACTTTTTAGAGTCTGGTGATGTTGGCAAGATAAAACTTAAAACTTACAAAACTCAAGACGAAGTTAATCTAGACTTGACAAATGGAAGATGTGATGTTGCTCTTGCAGCTGCAGTTGCATTCACTGACTATGCAGAAAAATCTGGAAAAGCAGTAGTTTTGACTGGTCCTACTTTCTCTGGTGGAGCATTTGGCAATGGAGTTGGTGTAGGAATTAGAAAAGGAGACTCTAAGCTTCTTAATGAATTTAATGCAGCAATTGATAAAGCTAGAGATGATGGAATTATTAGCAAACTAGCCATCAAATGGTTCGGTTTTGACGCTTCTATGTAATTAATTTTAGATATGGCGACTATAATATATAGTCGCCAGTCTATATGGAACTTCTTTCATTTGGAGATACTGGTTGGGGAGATGAGCTTTTTTTTGCAACCTTAATGACAATTGCTGTTTCTATTGCAGCTATGGCAATAGGCTTTTTATTTGCTTTAATATTTACACCCTTAAAACTTTCTAAAAATAAATCATTTAATATTATTGGAAATTGTTACACTACTATTATTAGAGGTGTTCCAGAACTGTTAGTAATTTACTTATTATTTTTTGGTGGCACTGGGGCTGTAATGTATGTAGCTTCAATTTTTGGGTATGATGGTTATATTGAAATTAATGCATTTATAACTGGTGCTCTTGCAATTGGGATTATTTCTGGAGCCTATTCTACTGAAGTTTTTAGGGGAGCTATTTTATCAATCGATAAAGGTCAATTTGAAGCTTCAAAAGTTTTGGGAATAAAAAAAAATATTCAATTTTACAAAATCATTTTACCACAAATGTTGAGGTTATCAATTCCTAACATAAGTAATGTTTGGCAAATAACTTTAAAAGATACTTCTTTAATTTCTGTAACAGGATTAGTAGAAATAATGAGGCAATCTTATATTGCCGCTGGTTCAACTAGAGATCCTTTATTTTTTTATTCAGTAGCAGCGGTATTATACTTAATGCTTACCTTCTTAAGCATGAAATTAATTAATAAATTAGAAATGAAATATAGCAAAGGATACTGATGGATATAAATTTAATGATTAGTATTTTTCCCAGTTTGCTGAATGGTGCAGTTATTACTCTTCAACTTTTAGTAGTTTCAATGTTTTTTGGATTAATAATAGGTTTAATTTTTGCAATTTTAAGAATTAATAAAAACCTAATAATTAATAAGTTTGCTTATGGGTATTCTTATTTTTTTAGAGGAACACCTCTACTAGTTCAATTATATTTAATTTATTATGGATTAGCTAATGTTGAATTTTTAAGAAATTCTTTTTTTTGGGTAATTATAAAAGAGCCATATTGGTGTGCAATTATTGCTTTTTCTTTAAATACGGGAGCTTATACGTCTGAAATACTACGATCAGCATTTCAGACAATTAAAAAAGGTTATATTGAAGCCGCTCAAAGTTTAGGAGTAACAAAAAAAATAACTTTTTACAGAATTCAATTACCCATAGCTATAAAACAATCACTTCCAGCATATGGAAATGAAATAATATTAATGCTTAAAGGTACCTCTCTAGCAAGCGTTATAACAATTATGGATTTAATGGGTGAAGCTAGAAAAGTAAATGTTTTAACTTTTAAACCTTTTGAGGCTTTTATTACAGCAGGGATAATTTATTTATTTATAACATTTATAATTCACAATATTATAAAGTACTTAGAAAAAAAATACGGATTTCAAACATGAAAGTAGGCTGTATTCAATTATCTAGCGGAGAAGATTATAATAAAAATTTCAAAGATATTGTAAAATATATTAATCAAGCAATTGCAAATAAAGCAGACTTAATAATTACACCAGAAACCTCTTCATTAATGTCTGCTGACAAAGATAATTTATTTAAATATTCATATGAAATGAAAAATGATCCAATAATAAAAAAAGTAAAAATTATAGCTAAAACAAAGAAGAAATGGATACTTCTTGGATCAATGTGCATTAAAGAAAAAAACAAATTAAGAAACAGGTCTATTCTTATTGGACCTAAGGGTAAAATAAATACTTATTATGATAAAATAAATATGTTTGATGTTAAAGTTTCAAAAAAAGAGCAACATAAAGAAAGTAAAGTATTTACGGCAGGTAAAAAATTAGTATCTGCTAAATTACCCTGGGGAAAATTAGGTCTTTCAATTTGTTATGATTTAAGATTTCCAGAACTTTATCGAAACTTATCAAAAAGAAATCTAAGTTTTATAACTGTTCCATCTGCATTTACTAAAACAACTGGTCAAAGACATTGGTTAACTTTATTAAAAGCAAGAGCAATTGAAAACTTTTGTTATATTTTTGCACCTAATCAAACAGGAAAAAATACGATTAAAAGAGAAACTTTTGGGCATACAGTTATTATTTCACCCGATGGTAAAATAATGGCGCTCAAGAAATTTGGAAAAGGAATTATATATTCAAATATAAAACCAAAAATAGCGATGGAGTTAAGAAAAGTTATTCCAAGTATGCTTTAATAGTTTGTGTATTGTTTAATCTCTTTTATTTTTGAACCAGTTTTATTGTTTATTGCCAATTTAATTTTTGCTCTATCATCATTTAGAAAATGAACATCCCTCGATAGTTTAATAAAATTTTCACCAAAATCGCTATTTTTTTCACACATTCTTTTATTATCTTCAATATCCCAAAGTTTGGCATTTATTGCCTTTAATTCTTCATAAAGTTTTTTTAATTCATCATTTAGAGCTATGTTATCATCTAATTGTTTAGTTAAAACAAGATATTCATCATTAATAAATATTAATTTATCTGAATCTCTAACCCTTTCTTTTTTGATTTCTAAAATTGAAATTTTATCTAAAAGTTCACCTACAGATACTTCAACTAAAATTTTATTCATAAAAAAACGTAGTGTGTTAAGTTGTTTAAAATATGTCTAATATTCTTATAATTAAACATGGTTCTTTAGGAGATATAGCTCAAGCTAGTGGTGCGATTCAAGATATTTTTGATTTTCATAAGGGTGATAGCATCTATTTATTAACAACTAAGCCTTACTTTAATCTTTTTAAAAAAAATCCACATTTAAAGGATATTATTTTAGATAAAAGATTATCAAGGTTTAATCTAATTTATTTGTTCAGCATGATGCGTGAATTAAAAAAATATAAATTTAAAAAAGTTTTTGATTTACAAAATTCTTCAAGATCAAGTTTTTATAAAAGAATATTATTTCCAAATGCAGATCATACCATTTGGTCATCATCAGAAACCACTTTACCAAAGGATCAGTCAAAAGCGGAATTTGATAAAAAACCAGTATTAGATCGATTTAAACATCAATTGGGCACTTCAGGACTGACAACAAATAAAACAATGTTTCCTGATTTTGAATGGGCTTGTTCTAATATAGATAGTATAAAAAAGGAATTTAATTTAAATAAATATATAATTTTATTCCCTTTTTGCTCACCGCATTTACAGATAAAAAAATGGCCTAATTACAACAAACTTATTGATTTAATCAAGGATAAATTTAAAGATGAATATAAAATTATAGTGGCTCCAGGTCCTAATGAAATTGATAGGACAAAAGAAATTAATGCTATTTCAATTTTAAAAAAAAATAAATCTTTAGACATCTCTGAGCTTGCTACACTAATAAAAGATAGTTCTTTTGTTGTCGCAAATGATACTGGTCCAGCACACATGACTGCTCATTTGGGAACTAAAGGTTTAGCTTTATTCGGCTCTCATACTACAGCACACAAAGTAAGTATAGAGAGAGACAATTTTAAAGCAATACAAGTAACAGATTTAAATAAACTATCACCTGAAAAAGTTTTTGAATATTTAACAAAATCATTAAATTAATGGAAATAAATTTCCTTTTTTTTATAAGTGTTGTTCCTGCAATAATTTTGTACGGTATTGCAAAATCTGGTTTAGGAGGTTCAATATCATTAATATCAGTCCCATTGATGACAGTCGTAATGTCATTACAGCAAGCTTTAGCAATTATTCTACCTATTTTAATTTTTTCAGACATGATTGCAGTTTACAGATTTAGAAGAGAGTTTAATTTTAGAATACTCAAATTAATTGTCCCTTTTGCAGGAATAGGAATCTTAATTGGTTCCTTTACATTCAATCATTTTTCAGAGGATTTTCTTAAATTAATAGTTGGAATAATGGGATTTTTATTTGCTGGGCATTATTTTTTGTTTAAAAAAGAAAAGACAGTTCCTGTCAAGCAGAACTTTTTGAAAGGTGCAATTTGTTCGTCAATTGCAGGTTTTTCGAGTTTTTGTGTTCATGCTGGTGGAACACCTACAAGTCTTTATTTACTTCCATTAAGATTGAAAAAAGAAATTTATGTAGGAACTAGAATTATCTTTTTTTGTTGTGTGAACTTAATAAAGCTACCTTTGTATATTTATCTATCAATGATGAATCTGGATACATTGTTTCAATCAGTATCTCTTTTTCCATTAGCTTTAATTGGAATATTTATTGGTTATCAATTGCTTAAAATTATAGAGGAAAATTTGTTTTATAACATTATCTATGGTTTAATTCTTGTCAGTAGTACAAAGTTAATATTTGATTTTATTTTAACTTTGTATTTTTAATAGAGTTGTTTCCAAATTTTTTAAGCAAAAATGGTAAAAAAGTTACAATTATTAATATTCTTAAAAAATGATGATAACTTACAAAAATAGGATCAATATTATAGGCAACGCTAATCACAACCATTTCATGAATTCCTCCTGGAGCAAAACTTAAAAAAGTTGGAATAAAATCAAATCCTAAATACTGAAGAAAGTAGGCTGTAATCATCGCAACAACAACTAAAATAGAACAAACAATTATTCCATGAAAAATATAAAAAAATAATTCTTTAAGTTTTAATCCATTTAATCTACTTCCAAGAGCAGTACCCAAAAAAATGAAAGCTATATTTATTACAGTATCTGGGAATCTAGAGTTAACAATCTCAAAAGTATAAAACAAGCCAGATAAGGCCATTGCACCAACAAGTATAGGTGAAGGGATATTAAATTTTTTGAGCAATTTTGAAAATAAATAACAAATGACTATTAAAAAAATAATTTCTAAAAAATATCTTAGATCGTAAATATTTTCATAATTATATCCTGCAATTTCAGAAAATCCTAACTTACTTATAAATAATATAGGTACAAAACTTACAATAAATATAACTCTTGTAGCCTGAGGAATTAAAACTTGTTTATGATTTTCTTTTTTTCCATATTCTAAAAGTGCCGCAGCTATTGGGACAAATGCCCCAGGTAGTGCGGCAAGTGTTGCAATAAACTTATCAAATTTACAAACTTTAATAAAATAATATCCTGCTAAAATAGTGCTGACTACAGTACAAACAACCATAGCCATAGATGAGAATATCCATAAATGAATTTTATATAATAAAGATACATTCAACGTTCCACCTAAAATAATACCAACCATCAGAAAAACTGGATTAAGTAATTTTGTTGAGAATTCAATTTTAAAATTAGTAAATGCAATACATAGATTTAAACCTAAAGCACCTAGCAACCAAGGCAAAGGAAGACCAATTAGAGTTCCAATATAACCTCCTATTACCCCTATGATTAAAGCCTTATAACTAATGTTAAGCTCATTTAATAATTTTTTAAATGGAATCACGTTTAATATTTAAATAATAAATCCTCATTGACACTGAATTTTAATTTATGTTTAATAACTAATTATAATTATAATAGGAGAAAAAATAATGAAACTAATTAAATCAATAATTTCAGTTTTATTCTCAGCAACTCTTATACTTTCAGCAACAACAACTAGTTCAATAGCAATTGATAAATTGCACTTTGTAATTGGCGGTGGTGCTGGTGGTGGTTGGGATGGAACTGCTAGAGGCACTGGAGAAGCTTTAACAAAAGCCGGTATGTTAAAAAGTGCATCATTTGAAAATATGTCAGGTGGTGGTGGTGGAAAAGCATTAGCTTATATGATTAATAATAAGCCTGCAAATACAGTCTTAGTTCAATCAACACCATTAGTATTAAGATCAATTACAAGACACAAAGGTTATGTAAGTGGAAGTGGAACTTTATCTTATAAAGATGTTGTGCCAATAGCTGGTGTTATTGGAGATTACGGTGCAATAGCAGTTGCTAAAAATTCACCTTATAAAAATTTTAAAGATGTTGTTGATGCATACAAAAAAGATGCAAGTTCTATTAAAATGGCAGGTGGATCAGTGAGAGGAAGTATGGACCATTTAATTGGTGCTTTAGCATTCCAAGCTGCTGGTGCTAATCCTAATGATGTTGCTTATATTCCTTATGATGCAGGTGGAAAAGCATTAGCTGGACTGTTATCTGGGGAAACACAAATTATCTCTACAGGTTTAGGTGAGCTTATGGGTGCAAGAGACCAAGTAAGAATTATTGGTATAACAGCTCCTTCAAGAGTTTCTGATGCTCCAGATGCACCAACTCTTAAAGAACAAGGTTATGATGTGCAATTTGTTAACTGGAGAGGTTTCTTTGGACCTCCAGGAATGAGTAGTGCAGATAAATCAAAAATTGCTAAAATGTTAGGCGATGTACAAAAGACTTCAGAATGGGAAACTGTTAGAGCAAGAAATGCATGGGTTAATATTTACAATCCAGAAGGTAAGTTTGTATCCTTCTTAGAAAAACAAACTGAGGAAATGACAGCTCTTATGAAGAAATTAGGAGTTATATAATCTTAACGATTATTAAATATTAGAGCAGTGAATATAAATACTACAAAAGTTATATCACTGCTCTTTTTTATATTTTCTGCATTTTATTTATATACAGCTTATCAAATTCAAGTTTTTGCATTCGATGAAAATGCACCGTTTAATGCAAGAACATTCCCAATTTATTTAGGTTATGCAGGCCTTTTTTTTTCAGGTTTAAAACTAATTTTACCTGATCCTAATACAATAAAAGTTAACCATAAAACTTTAGAATATAAAAAAACACTAATACTTATTGTTATTGCAATAATTTATGGTGCTACAATTTTAAAAGTTGGTTATTTTTTAACTACATCATTATTTTTGTTCTCTTCATATTATTTTTTGGGAGAGAGAAGATGGGTCTTAATGTTTTTATTGTCCTTTCCTTTTGTAGCAGCCTTTATGTATTTGCTTCATGGCGTTCTTGATATTTATTTAAGAGATCCATTCTTACAATCAATTGGAGTAATGGGATGATAGAGGGAATTCTAATTGGTTTAACAACAGCTCTTACTCTTCAAAATATTTTAATGGTAATGGTTGGTTGTTTTTTTGGAACAATTATTGGAATGTTACCAGGACTTGGTCCAATGACAGCTATAGCTTTAATGATACCAATTACTTATGGTTTTGATCCAGCAACTGGTTTAATTTTAATGGCAGGCGTTTACTATGGTGCAGTATTTGGAGGTTCTACATCATCAATACTGTTAAACGCACCTGGTGTTCCAGGAACTGTAGCAACATCATTTGATGGTTACCCAATGGCTCAACAAGGAAAGGCAGGGAAAGCTTTAGCCATAGCCGCCTGGAGTTCATTTGCTGGTGGTACGTTGTCAGCAATTTATTTATTATTTATGGCTCCAAGTTTATCCAAAGTAAGTTTATCATTTAGATCTCCTGATTATTTCGCGTTAATGATTTTAGGTCTGACTGCTATAGCTGCGTTTTCTTCCAAGGGTCAGTTTTTAAAGGCTATGATGATGGTAGTGCTTGGTTTAATGCTAGCATCTGTTGGTCAAGACAGCTTATCAGATATTACCAGATTTACATTCAATAACATGAATTTAACAGATGGAATTAGCTTTGTTCTTGTTGTTATGGCAACATTTGCAATGAGTGAAGCACTTACAATCATATTAAAAAGAAATGATCCGACTAGCGCAGCTAAACAAGTTTCATTAACAGCACTTGGTTCGATTAAAATTAACAAAGAAGAAAGATTAAAAATGTATAAAACAATTCCTAGATCATCAATAATAGGTTTTTTAATTGGTGTATTACCAGGCGCTGGTGCAACAATTGCATCTTTCTTAGCATATGGAATGGAAAGAAATGTCGTTAACGATGAAGAAAAAGAAAAATTTGGTAAAGGAAGTGTAAATGGTTTGTCAGCTCCCGAAACTGCAAATAATGCAGCGTGCTCAGGCTCATTTGTTCCCATGTTAACGTTAGGTATACCTGGAAGTGGTACTACTGCAGTCATGTTGGGCGCACTATTAGGTTTTGGAGTTCAGCCAGGTCCAAGATTATATATGACAAATCCAGAGATATTTTGGTCAATAATAATGTCAATGTATATAGGTATGGTTATATTATTAATATTAAATCTTCCTCTTATTCCATATATAGCAAGAATTTTAGCAGTTCCAAAAAATTACTTAATTCCTTTAATATTATTTTTTTCAATTACAGGAATTTACGTAATGTCATTTAATAATTTTGATATTTATTTAATGATTGGAATTGCAGTTGTTGCAACTTTTATGCGGCTTTATGATTTCCCAATGCCACCATTAATACTCGCATTTGTACTTGGAGGTTTAATGGAGGAGAATTTAAGAAGATCTTTATTGTTAAGCAACGGATCATGGGAATTTTTATGGGGTAGACCTTTAACACTTATAATATTATTACTTACATTGAGTATTGTATGCTGGCAATTATTTAAAAGTTTAAAAAAATAAATTTGATTAATATCCGTAAATCTTATCAGCAAGCCCATAACATAAAATTGCACTAGTTGCTGAAAAAAACAATGGAGCTATGATACCCTCTCTGGCTCTCTCGGGTGATTTTATGCCAGTTTTATCAATTAATATTGAATATGAATTTACAAGATAAATACACAGATTTGTTAGAAAAACTAAATTAAAAAAGGACCCAGCTGCAACAACACCATTCCTTCTTAAAAATAATATATAAAGAGCCATAATTAATTGACCTAAAAACATTGCTCCAACAAATCTAACAATTGTAAATGCTGAATCATCAATTTCAAACTTTGTGCAAAATTTTCTTGTTTGAAAAATTGTTTGATAAGCGTAAGCTCCAATACCAATAAAATGGACTAGAAATATAAGTAAATACCAAACATTATTAAATTTATCAATCACAAATAAATTTTATAGGATTCTTTTATATTTTTCAATTGCCTTATCCCAAAGAAAGTTTACAGAATTATTTTTTGCTTCTCTGCCGAATTCTACATATTTATTTTCTTTAAAAAGAGAGTCTATACTTGAGTAAATGTCTTCTAGTTTGTTACCATCGCATATTAAACCAGTTTTTTCATGAATTATTGCATCCGAAGCTCCTCCATCTTTACCCCCTATAGATGGTATACCATATTGGGCAGCTTCAACATAAGCTATACCAAAACCTTCTACAGATTTTTTGTGAATTATCGATGGCATTACAAAAATATTTGATTTAGCTACAAGAGCATTCTTTAAATCTAATGGTATATCTTTAAGAAAAGTTACTTGATCATTAAGGTTAAGTTCTATAACTAATTTTTTTAATTTTTCTTCCTCATCTCCATATCCTACACATGTATAAATTATATCTGGATAAATTTCTTTAAGGTTTCTAATAGCCATAATTACTTTTTCATGATTTTTTCTTTTATCAAATCTTGACACGGTAATTAGTCTATTTTTCTTACCTTTTAATATTTCCTCAGCTTCATCTAAATATTTTTTTGGAACTTCAACTACTGGATCAATTCCAGGATTTATAACAACTATTTTTTTTTCATCTACTCCTAGATCAACAGCCAAATTTTTTGTAAAATTTGAATTAGCAACAACATGATCTACATTATTTAAAACTGATAAAACTTTCTTATTTAATCCAGAGCCTTTAGGGTGATTTATTTCTTTTGAATGAATTAGACAGATTTTTTTTTTATTTGTTTTAATATATTCTAAACTTTTCCAATGATCAGCAATCAAACATTCTACATTTTTATTATTTTCAAGATAATCATTTATCAAATAAGATTTTCGATATTTTCTTATTAGTTTCATTCCACTAACTCTTTCAATAGAAAATGAAACAGATTTATCAAATTCTTCATGATTTTCATGGTAATCTGCAAAAACTTTTATTAGATTTATTTTTGCCAGAGATCTTGCCAATCCCCACATGAGATTTTGCATACCCCCCAACTCTGGTGGAAAAGTTCTAGTAATTAATAAATACATTATTTATTAAAACCACTTAATACTGCAGCCCATACTTGGAAACTGTTCATTTGGACCTTTGTTTGATTTTGCAATCATTTTCATAGCTTTTTTGAGTTCACTGTCTCCATTTTCTGTTGGTTTTAAATTTTTTAATTCTCTTATCCTTCCTCTGTATTGAAGCTCAAGATCTTTATTGTATCCAAAAAAATCAGGAGTACAGACTGCACCATAAGTTTTTGCTACTTCTTGAGTTTCATCTATTACGTATGGAAAATGAAAGTTATGATTTTTTGAAAATTTAACCATATTATCGAATGAATCTTCCTCATATCTTTTTGGATCATTTGACATTATTGCTATAGATTTAATTCCATCATTTTCTAATTCTTGACAATCTTCAACAACATTATTTATGACAGCTAATACATATGGACAGTGATTACAGATAAACATTATTAGTGTTCCATTTTCACCCTTTGCATCATTCAAGGAAATTATTTTATTATCTATAGATTTGAGTTCAAAGTTATCAGCTTTTTTGCCGAAGTCACATATTGGTGTTTTAGTTAATGCCATGTTAAAAGACTATATAATTTATGTTTTACGATTTAAAAGATAAAAAACCAAAAAACCTTGGCGAAAATTGGGTAGCTCCTAACGCTGTTATAATAGGTGATGTAACATTAGATAAAAACTCTAGTGTCTGGTTTAATGCAACATTAAGAGGTGATATAGAAAATATTTATTTAGGAGAAGGGTCAAATGTTCAAGACGGAAGTGTTTTGCATACTGACCCAGGCTATCCATTAATAATTGGAAAGAATGTAACAATAGGTCATTTAGTAATGCTTCATGGCTGCACAATTGACGATAATTCTTTAATTGGAATCGGAGCTGTAGTTCTTAACAAAGCAAAAATTGGAAAAAATTGTATCATTGGAGCCAAATCATTAATTACAGAAAATAAAGAAATTCCAGACAATTCTTTAGTAATGGGATCACCTGGAAAAGTAATAAGGCAGTGTACTGAAGACGAAATTAATGCAATAAAACAAAACGCAATTAGGTACCAAGAAAATTGGAAAAAATATTCACAGTCTATATTTTAATGAAAAAGCTTTTTTATAGTTTATTAATATTAGTTTTATTAACTCAATTCTCCCAAGCTTTTGAGAGATTTATACCTTTAGAGCTTTTCACAGGTGGAAAAATTAGAAATGATACAGAAATTAAATTTACAAAAGCTAATTTGGTGTTTGGAGAAAAGAAAAAAAAGAAAATTATAGGTCCCGAAGACTGGCATAATCCAGAAACTGGAAAAAAAATAAAAGTTTATAAAAGAACAAGAAAAGGGCAAAGTGGTCTCAAAACCCAGCTATTTACTATAACTAACGATGGACAATGTATAGGAAGAATTTGGGATAGTAGACGTGGTGGTAGAATAATTGAAAATGGATGTAAATTTCCTTTAGGAGTTTGGAAAGAAGGAGAAGCCAGGTCTTTTGAAGGATCTTCTGGAGGAAAACCTAGAAAAATTGAATTAACAATTTTAAAATTAGGAAAAAAACAAAATAGCAGCATAAAATTTAATTGGAAATTATATAATATGAAAAACGGTAAATTAATGGATGATAATGATTATACTTTTTCTCCAGGAAAAGCGATGGTAGACTTAAACGATAAAAACATATCTAAATGATTAAAATTTTAATAATAGTTTTTTCCCTATTTTCAAATGCCGTTTTAGCATCAGATGAAAAAGCTGGAAGATATTTTGAAGATCAACCAGATGTTACTAATGAACCTCAAGTTCATTTTATTTATCTCTTAAACAAAGATAGCGAGGATAGAGAATGGGATATCAATGGAAAAATGGAGAAGGAATTATTAGAGGCCAATGAAAAAATGTTCGAAATGACAAAGGGTAATCAGAAGTTTAGGTATGACTTAAGGGAAGATGGCAAAATGGATATTTCTTTTGTTAGATTTGACAAAAAATATGAAGGAAACTATGGGATGAACTACCCTGATGCTTACTTAACAAAATTAGGTTTTAATAATCCTAATAAATTGTACTTTGCATGGGTTGATGTAGGACATAGAGATGGGGGACAAGGAAGTGTACACCATGGATATATTTTTTTAAAAAGTAAACATAACCCAAGTAAAAATAAAAGAATTCTCATTACCTTACATGAATTAATGCATGTAAATGGATTTGCTTGGCCATGCACAAAAGGAGCTAAAAAATCACACAAGTCTGGAACAATAATTGGAGGGCCTGACGGGGGAGACAAGTATAATTTAGGCTCATCATTGTATAATCATAAAGATCCTACCTGTCCTGATTTTAAAGACTCTGTCTTTTTAGACCCGACTTCTAGTACACCATTTAATCCTGTTTACTTAAAATGTGCAATGGCTGCTGAAGTTGGTCGAGGTATTTCTCCTGATAGTAATTATGAATGGAGAGATAGATATTCTCATAAAAAACTAAAAAAAATTAAAAAAAAAAGAACTTGGTGTACATATAATAGATATAAAGAGTTCAATAATTTCTAGAGATGAAAAAGATATTAATAATACTTATTTCATTTATTTTAATAATTTCAAATGCATATGCTGATAAATGCTATGATAGTAACACAACTCCAGTAATTTTAGATAGCGATAAAAAACCGGGCAGATTTTTTGAGGATCAACCAGATGTTAATGATGATTTTCAAGTTCATGTTGTTTACACTTTATTAAAGGACTCTAAAGATAAAGAAGGCGATATAAATGGAGATGTAGAAAAATGGGTAGAGATTGCAGATAATTGGATTTTGAAGAAAACTGCAAAAGCAAATAAAAAATCAAATTTTAATAATGGTGAAGGTCAGAAATTAAAATGGGACAGACGTGAAGATGGAAAGCTGGATATTACATTTCTTAGAGTTAATAGAACCAAAAAAGATATGAAAAAATCAAAATGGGGAAGTTGTGCAAATGTATTCGGAAGATCTATAATTAACAGTGGTATGAATAATCCTAAAAAAATTTATTTTAACTTTGGAGACTTTAGTTATAAGGATTGGCCATTTTCTGGTGGATTTCCAATATTTAATGTATTTTCTAAACATCAAAAAAAATGGCCACTTAACAACAAAGAGGTTGGATATTTTATTTTACACGAGGTTTTGCATGCTATGGGAGCAATTTATACATGTTCACCAAATTATATTGAAGGACATAACACTAAAAAAACAAAAGATATGATGAGCAGGTCAGGCGATGGAAAAAATCACAATTTAGATCCAAAGAATGATGATTATTGGGGTCATGACATTGAAAATTGTCCAGATATGCAAGATAGTGTTTATTTCACTCCCACGTCAGACACTCCTTTTGACCCCTTTGAATTAACCTGCCTTTCAAAAGATAAATGGAAAGTTACTAAACATGATTATATAAAATTTGAACCTGAAGAAGGTATTGGATATCAATGTTTTTATGCTAGAAGTGATGTTACTGCATCTTGGGAGGATGAGTTAAACATTTATCAGGAAAACTAATTTATCTAAAAAGCAAATCATTAACAGAATAAACAATTAACCCTAAAATAATCACAAAAAATATTAAAAAAGCTATTTGTTCACTAACTTTTTTTGTGATTTTAGTTTCACCTTTTTTAAATTTTCTTATTTGAAAAATTCCAAACCTCATTACTGCCAATCCACCTAAAACAAGTGCTACAGCAATAATAAATCCACTTAGCATTTTATGGGACAAGCCAGTTTTGTTTATTATTTGAAATATCAAATCTTGCTCTTCTATGACCTTTTGCTGCAAGATAAAGCCACTCAATACTTTCAATTTTACATTGTATTACTGTAAAGTTTTTATAACCTTCTTCACTTTGTTCCATTGTAAAGCCAGACTTTTCAATATCTTGACTTAAACCTGAGCTTGGTTCATCCGTTTCTGTTCCTGGTCCATTGTTTACTAAATAACATTTTCGACTTACGTGAGCAGTTTTTGACCATGATTGCTCAGTTATTTCATTATTATGATTGACAACACATTTAACTTTAACCCTAAGCTGAATCTTTTCCTCTTTATCATAAAATATAAGCGCTGCACTGTTGTTTTTTTTTAACTTTGGAATTTTATCAGATCTAATATCACTATGAAATTGAATTATATTATTTGATTGATCTGATTTTCTAAGAACTACAATCCTTCCATCAAAGTCTGATTGATCTCCACAAACAAAAACTGGAATTCGAAAAGGTGATGATCTATTGGTAACTGCATCATCAAGCATTAACCAAATTTTTTTCATTATTTCAGAAAAGTCCTCATAGTATGGGACAGCATTTGACATTGGATTACTTCTTTTTTTTCAGTCTAGCAATTAAACTAGAGCTATCCCATCGATTACCACCCATTTTTTGAACATCGGAGTAATACTCATCAACTATTTCAGTAATCGGGACTGGTGAACCATTTCTTTTTGCTTCTTCAATTACAATCTTTAAATCTTTTCTCATCCAATCTACTGCAAAACCATAATCAAATTTGTCTTCAACCATAGTTTTATATCTATTTTCCATTTGCCAAGATTGAGCTGCACCTTTTGATATTGTTTCCATTACTTTATCAATATCTAAACCAGCGTTTATTCCAAAATTGATAGCTTCTGATAGACCTTGAACAACACCTGCAATGCACATTTGGTTCATCATTTTTGTAAGTTGACCACTTCCTGATGGACCAATTAATTTTACTTTTTTACTATAGCAATCAATTACTGGTTCTGCTTTTTTGAAAATCTCTTCATCACCCCCAACCATAACAGTTAGAATTCCACCTTCAGCACCTGATTGACCACCAGAAATTGGTGCATCTAAAAATGCAAATCCTTTTTCTTTCGCTTTATTATAAAGTTCTCTTGATACTTCTGCAGATACAGTTGAATTATCTACGTAGATTGAACCTTCTTTAGCGCTATGAAATAATCCGTTTTCACCTAAAGTAACTTGTTTCAAATCTTCATCGTTACCCACACAAGTGAAAATAAAATCAGCACCTTCTGCAGCTTCTTTTGGTGTTGAAGCCATTTTACCTTTATATTCAGTAATCCATTTTTCAGCTTTAGCAGTTGTTCTATTAAAAACAGTTACATTGTGCCCAGCTTTTGATATATAACCAGCCATTGGATAACCCATTACCCCGAGACCTATGAAAGCAACATTACAAGTCATAAATTATTTATATGTTTAAAAATTTAAGTTTAAAAGTAATTATATTTGGATTTATTTTTACATTTTTTTCATGTTTTGGACAGAGTTTTTTTATAGGTTTATTCAATTTAAGCATCAGAGAAACACTTTCTATTACACATGGACAATTTGGCACGATTTATGCATCAGCTACTCTATTTAGTAGTTTACTTCTAATATGGATTGGAAAAAAAATTGATGATGTAAATGTACTTAAATTTGCAATCTTTGTTACGATACTTTTGTCTTTTTCCTCATTTTTCTTTTCCAAAACATCATCAGTAGCTTTTTTATTTGTTTCAATTTTTTTAATGAGGTTTTCTGGACAAGGATTAATGTCTCATACAGCTTCAACTACTATTTCAAGATATTTTACAAAATCTAGAGGTAAAGCGTTAAGCATTATATGGTTTGGTCTATCTTCAGCAGAATTTATAATGCCTGTATTAATTGTTTACCTTTTAACAATGATTATTTGGCAAGATTTATGGGTAATCTTTTCTTTAATAGTTTTAATTTTTTTACCTTTAGCATCTTACATTTTAGTTAAAGATGTGAAATTAGATACTAGAGAGAGCAACCAAAATGAAAAACTAAAAGAGGATAATATTAAAAATTGGAAAAGAATTGAAGTTCTTAAGGATTATAGGTTTTATATTGTTTCATTAAATATGCTGGCAATGCCCTGGATAGCTACAGGAGTATTTGTTTATCAATCATTCGTCACTAATTCAAAAGGGTGGGGTGAATATACAATTGCCCAATCTTTTATGTCTTACTCAATTTTTTCTGTAATTACTTTAATTATTGCTGGTTATTTAATTGATAAGTTTACAAGTAGAAAATTACTAATCTACATGAATATTCCATTGTTCTTAGGAACTTTAGTCATTATCTATTTTGATGCTCCGCAAACTGCTTTTTTATTTCTAGGTTTGGTAGGAATATCTAATGGTCTTGCTAATTTATTAGGATCATCAACATGGGCAGAAATTTACGGGGTAAAATATATTGGATCTATTAAAGCTTTGACCACAGCTTTGATGGTATTTGCAACTGCTTTTGGTACAGCATTGTTTGGTTTTTTTATAGATGCTGGATTTTCAATTGAAAAAATCGCATTTATTGCAGCAATTGCAATCGCATGCTCTATAGCTTTACTTTTCACCATTAGAAAAAAATTAAATCCAGTTTATCTCTAATACTGCTTGATTTTTTTATAATCGAGGTGTATTTAACCGCCATGGCAAGAGTAACAGTTGAAGATTGTATTGATAAAGTTGAGAGTCCTTATGAATTAGTATTAGTTGCAAAGGAGAGAGCTACACAACTTAATTCAGGATTAGAACCAACTTTAGAAAGAGATAACGATAAAAACACTGTTATAGCATTAAGAGAAATAGCAGAAGAAACAATAAAAGTTTCAGATTTAACAGATGCTGCTGTTTACAAATTAAGAAAACATGTTGAGCAAGTTGATGACACATCTGAAGATGAAGATGATATTGGTGATGATTTTGAAAATCTTTACAAAGGGGAGATTTCAAAGAGTGGTGTTCCAATACTTCCATCTAAAAGAGCAAGAAAAATTCCAGAAAAAATTCAAGTATCAAAAGATGATTTAGAAGAATTGCAAAATACTACCGAGCAGCCTAGTTCTGATCCTATTGAAGAAGCACAAGAAGAAGAAGTTGATGTTTCTTTAGACGAAATGAAAGATCAAGAAGAAACGGTTTCAGACGAAACAGAAAATCAAGAGTAAATTAACCAAATTCCTTTATTATTTTTTCTCGGTGTTCATCTAAATCAGGTATATCACCTCTAGTATCTTCATCTTTATAAGTAGACATTTTAATTGGGTTACCTGCAGATTTAAATTCACCAATAATTTTATGGTATGATTTCACAATCATATTTCTTTCTTGAATTTGAGGATTCTCTACAGCTTGCTTTATATTAAAAATTGGTCCGCATGGAATTTTTAATGCTTCCATTTCTTTTACCCATTCATTTGTAGATTTTGAATTTAATTGTTTTTCAAAAATTTCTTTTAATTGATCCATGTTTTCACATCGTAACGAGTTAGAATTAAACCTTTCATCATTTGCAGTTTCAGGAATTTTTAATACATCACAAAGTTTTGTAAAAAGTTTATCATTTCCTGCAGCAATAATTATGTAGCTATCTTTTGTTTTAAAAGCTTCAAAGGGTGCAATAGATGGATGTCTTGAACCCATTGGTCCCGGAATTTCATTTTTGGAGAGATACCTTGCAATTGCATTTTCTAAAATTGCTATTTGGCAATCCAACATTGAAACATCTATAAAAGCTCCTTTTCCAGTTTTCTTTCTATCGTATAAAGCTGCATTAATTCCAATTGCTGTAAATAGACCAGCAGTAATATCACCGATAGAAGTTCCAACTCTCGTAGGTTCAGAATTAGGATGACCTGTAACACTCATTAATCCTCCCATACCTTGAACGACCATATCATATGCTGGAAGTTCTTTTAAGGGTCCTGTTTGACCAAACCCTGATGCTGATGCATAAATTAATTTAGGGTACTTTTTGCTCACATCTTCCCAACCAAAACCCCACTTTTCTAAGGTGCCAGGTTTAAAATTTTCTACTAAAATATCTGCCTTAGACAATATTTTTTCAAATATTTTTTTGTCATCTTCATTTTTTAAATTCAATGCAATGCTTTCTTTTCCTCTATTCAATGACATAAAATAAGCTGAGTAATCTTTTACAAAGGGTCCAAATTTTCTAGAGTCGTCACCTGTCTCAGGTGCTTCAATCTTTATAACTCTTGCACCTAAATCTGAGAGTATCATTGTACAATAAGGTCCTACTAAAACCCTTGTTAAATCAACAACTAGTAAATTTTTTAATGGTCCATCCATAATTAAATATATGACATTTACTTATATTGACTCTTACTAATAAGTTCAATTTAATAGACTATTAAATTAATTTAAAGAGGGGAAAACATGTTAAAAAAAATAAGTTTTTATTTCACAACATTATTTTTAGCTTTCTCATTAATTGGATCAGCTTACGCTGTGACATTAAAAGCAAGTCACCAGTGGCCGGGCACTCCAAGAGCTGATGGTTCTTTTGATCCAAGACATGAAATGGTTCAAATAATTGCTGATGAAGTTAAAAAAGCAGGTGTTGATTTAGATATTAGAATTTATCCTGCAAAATCGCTTTACAAACCAAAAGAACAATGGAAACCAATGACTACTGGTCAGTTAGATATTTCAGCGTTTCCATTAGCATATGCATCGAAATTTCATCCTGAATTTGATGCAACACTAATGCCAGGAACTGTTAAAAATCATGATCATGCTTTAAGATTTAATAAAGGCCCGATGATGACAGAGATCAAGAGAATCATTAATGATGCTGGTGTAGTTGTATTATCTGATGCTTGGCTTGGTGGTGGATTTGCATCAAAATCTAAATGTATAAAAAATCCATCAGATGCTAAAGGACAAGTAATGAGAGCAGCTGGTAAAGCATTTAACCAAATGTTGGAAGCAGCGGGAGCGGGTATTCAAAGTATGCCTTCATCTGAGATTTACACTGGATTACAAACAGGAGTATTAACTGGTGCAAACACTAGTTCAGGAAGTTTTGTAAGTTACAAAATTTATGAACAAGTAAGCTGTGCAACACCTCCAGGAAAATTTGGATTATGGTTTATGTATGAGCCAATTTTGATGTCAAAAATGAGTTTTGATAAATTAAATTCCAAACAACAAAATGCTTTAATGGAGGCAGGTAAAGTTGCTGAGAAATATATGACTGCGCAAGTCGAAAATTTAGATAAAAAATTTGAAGACGCTTATAAAGCAGCAGGAGTTAAGTTAGTATATATGGATGCAAACGACCATGCGGCTTGGGTTGAGATTGCAAAACAATCTTCTCACAAAGCATTTGCTGAAAAAGTTCCAGGCGGTGATAAGCTGATGGAAATGGCTTTAGCAGTTAAATAAAAAGATATATAAAGAACCCCTATTTGAAAATTAAATAGGGGTTTTTTTTATGAAAGAAAAATATTTAAAATTTTGTAATTTATCGTCAAAGGCTTGCGGTGCTTTTGCAGTTTTAGCATTAATATTATCTATTTTAGTAATTGTTGAGCTTGTCTTTGAAAGATATTTTTTTCAAAGAGCAATCACATGGCAAACTGAGTTAGTTACAATGCTTTTAGTTGCCTCGACTTTCATTGGAAGTGCTTATGTTTTAAGTGAAAAAGCACATGTTAGTATGGAATGGATTTATGATTTTTTATCAAAAAAAAATATTCTTAGACTTAAAATATTTACATCATTAATAAGCTTATTATTTTTCTTAATTCTATTCTATTTTGGATTCTTAATGGTTGAGGAAGCTTTCACAAAAAATTATTCGACAGGAACAGTTTGGGATCCACCTTTATGGATACCTTATTCTTCAATGATGATTGGTGCAGCTTTAATGATACTTCAATATATTGCTGAAATTATAAAACTTTTTGATGAAGAGGGTAATAATTAATGGATCCGTTATTAATAGCAGTAATTGTTGCGGTTTTTACTCTTATAGTTCTATTTTCAGGAATACCAATTGCATTTGGATTAAGTTTTGTGTCTATAGCTCTTCTAGTGGCATTTGAAGGCTTTCAAATGTTAGATGTTTTTGCTGAAACCTTCTACGCAGGACTAAACTCTTTTGTTCTACTTTCAATACCAATGTTTATTTTAATGGGAATGGCAGTTGCTAATTCACCTGCAGGAAAAGATTTGTACACCGGCCTAGATAGATGGCTTTGGAGAGTTCCTGGAGGTTTAGTAATATCTAATATTGGAGCATGTTCTGTTTTTGCTGCTTTAAGTGGATCAAGTCCAGCAACTTGTGCAGCAATTGGCACTATGGGTATACCTGAAATGAGAAAAAGAGGATATTCAGATCAAATAGCAACGGGCACGATAGCTGCGGGTGGTACACTTGGAGTTTTAATTCCCCCAAGTATTGTTTTGATTGTATATGGAATTGCAACTGGGACTTCAATAGGAAGATTATTTTTATGTGGTTTAGTACCTGGATTTATGTTGGCGGGTATGTTTGCAATCTGGGCTCTAATACATAGTTACTTTATAGATAAAGACTCAGCAAAGGCATTAAAAAACAGAACACCTCCAACATTTAAAGAAAAAATTGAAGTGTTACCAAGGATTCTTCCTTTTTTAGCAATTATTGCTGGTGTTTTATATGTGTTATATGGAGGAGTTGCTACACCTTCAGAGGCGTCAGGTGTAGGAGCATTCTTGGTTTTTGTATTGATCGCTGTAGTTTACAAAATTTATCAACCAAAAAAAATATGGAACATTGTTAAAGTCTCAATGAAAGAAAGTGTGATGATTATGTTTATCATTGCTGCATCTTACCTTTTTGCATTCACTTTATCTCAACTTTATGTAACGCAATCATTAGCTCAAAGCATGGTAGAATTAAGTTCTAACAAATGGGTAGTATTTATTTTAATTAATATTTTTTTACTTATAGCGGGTTTCTTTTTACCTCCAGTCGCTGTCATTGTGATGACTTCAGCAATATTGTTACCTGTTATAACAACTTTAGGATTTGATCCATATTGGTTTGCAATCGTATTTACAATAAATATGGAAATCGGCCTTATCACTCCACCTGTTGGATTAAATCTTTATATAATAAAAGGTATTACTCCAGATGTAAGCTTGTCAGAAATATTAAAAGGATCTATTCCTTTTATGATAATTATGGCTTTAGCTATACTAATATTATGTATTTTTCCTGAAATTGTTACCTGGCTACCTGATAAAATAATGGGCAAAAGTTTAGGTTTTTAATATATATAAAACACAATGTTAAATATAAAAAGAATTTTTGAGACCATAGCTGATGCTGGACAAAAGATTTTAGAAAAAAAATCTATTAAAAGCATTGCAAAAAAAAGAGATCTTTTAGATCTTTGTGATGATTTGTTGTCAACTAAAGGAGCGGCTTTTGGGATAACGCTTGCAAGAGATATCTTGTTCAGATATCAAAATTTATCTCTAGAGGATAAAAACAAATTTTTAATTCAAGTAAATGATAAATATAAACCAGACTCATTAAAAATAGATGAAGCCATTAAAAGTTATAGCAAATCAAAGGATACCTCATCTATCTTAAATCTATCAAGGGTTACATCAGGAACAAGAAAAGAGCTATTTGTAAGACTAAATATGGCTCCAAACGGCACTTCAGAAATAGTCTCCTTAAGAGAGGATTTATTAAACTTAATAAAAGATAACCCTGAACTTAAAAGTTTAGATTATGACTTAATAGATATATTTAAAAATTGGTTCAACCCAGGCTTTTTAAAATTAAGAAAGATTACATGGGATACAAAAGCAAATATTTTAGAAAAATTATTAAAATACGAAAAAGTACATTCAATGAAAGATATGAATGAACTTAAAAGAAGACTTGGAAAAGATAGAAGATTTTTTGCTTATTTTCATCCTGCTTTAGAAGATGAGCCAATTATCTTTGTTGAAATAGCTTTGACAAAAGGTCTTAGCCAGTCAATACAAGAATTAACAAGACCCTCAGAAGAAAAAATAAAAAATTATGATACCGCAACTTTTTATTCAATTAGCAACTGTCAAGAGGGATTATCTAGAGTAACCCTTGGAAATTTTTTAATAAAAAGAGTTGTTTATGAGCTTCAAGAGGAACTTCCAGATATAAAATATTTTGGAACATTATCCCCAATGGTTGGATTTGCCGATTGGTTTAAAAACATGGAAAGCGCTCAATCCGCAGAAATACTTGGAGAAGCAAATAAAAATAGTTTAGATTTTTTAAAGTCATCTAATTTAAAAATAGGAGATAAAAGAATTGCTGATAATAAAGCTTTGATTAATAGGCTAGCAGTAAATTATTTAGTTAAACAGAAAAATGACTTTGGTTTTCCAATAAATGATGTTTGCAGATTTCATTTGAAAAATGGAGCTGATATTGATGATATAGCAGTAAATGCAAATGTATCTGAGGTTGGTTTTAAAAGATCTTTTGGTGTAATGGTTAATTATAGATACGAATTAGCAAAAATTGAGAAAAATCACCAAGAATATGTAAACGAAAAGAAAGTTAATATTTCAAATAAAGTTAAAAAACATGTCTGAGATTAATAGGTTGGTATCAGTTGCACCTATGATGGATTGCACTGATAGACACGAAAGATACTTTTTGAGATTGATAAGTAAAAATGTTCATCTTTATACAGAAATGGTTGTTTCTGAAGCTATTGAAAGGGGAGATAAAGAAAAATTATTATCTTTTGACCTTAGAGAAAAACCAGTTGCGCTTCAATTAGGTGGTTCTACACCAAAATTATTAGCAAATTCAGCAAAAATTGGTGAAGAATTTGGTTATGATGAAATTAATTTAAATTTAGGTTGCCCAAGTAAAAAAGTTCAAAAAAACAGATTTGGTGCATGTTTAATCAAAGAGCCAAGTTTAGTAGCAGACTGTTTGTCAGAAATGATAAATTCAACATCTCTGCCAGTCACAGTTAAGACTAGAATTGGCTACGATGATGTAGAAGACTACGAACATTTTTATAATTTTATAAAAACTTTAAAGGAAACGGGGGTTAAGACTTTTATAATACATGCAAGAAAAGCTATGTTGGGTAAATTTACACCTAAGCAAAACCTTAATATACCTCCTTTAAAATATGATTACGTATATAAACTTAAACAAGATTTCAAAGACCTTGAAATAATTATTAATGGTGGCGTTACTTCAGTGGAAGATGTGAAAGATCATTTAGATAAAGTGGACGGTACAATGATTGGAAGATCTATTTATCATTCTCCTTATCTTTTGGCTGATATTGAAAAAGAGATATTCAACAATCACGATATTAAAGAACGTGAAGAAATTGTTGAGGAGTTAATTGACTATGTTAAGGTTCAAGTACAAATGGGTACAAGAGTAAATCAAGTTATGAGACATACACTAGGTTTATTCCATGGGCAAACAGGTTCAAGCTACTGGAAAAGATATTTGAGTGAAAATATGTGTGTAAGAGATGCGGATGTAAAAAAAATTGATCATATTATGGATAAAGTTAGACTTTCTCCTAATTTACATTCGGCAGGTCGAATTGATTAATACTATTCTTTCTAATCAGTATTATCTTTTGATTATATTAATGGTAATAACTGCATTTCCAGTTGGATTTTTTGCAGGTTATTTTGGGATAGGTGGAGGACTTATTTCAGTACCAGTACTTTTTTTCATTTTTGAAACAGCAAATGTTGATAAATCATATTTAATGCATCTTTCAGTAGGAACTGCTTTTTCTATTACAATATTTACTGCTTTTGTATCAGTTATGACACATAGAAAACACAAAGCCGTAGATACAAATATTTTAAAAACTTATGGCCTTTTTGTTATATTTGGGGTTTTGCTTGGTACATACATGGCAGCATTATTAAATACAAAATCTTTGGTTTTATTTTTCGCTGTAGTTGTATATTTTTTTGGTGGATATTTATTGCTTGTAAAACAGGAGTTAAAAAAAAATAAAAAATTTAAGTTTCTACCAAGAGCAATTTTTGGTTTCATTTCAGGTTTTATATCTGCACCTATGGGAATTACAGGTGCTATGATGAATGTTCCAATCCTAAGATATTTTGGGTATCCTATAAGTAGAGCAATTGGAAGTTCAGCTGCAATAGGATTTGTAATAGCATCTATTGGATCAATTGGTTTTTTGACATCTGGTTTTTTGCTAAATGCAAACCTTCCTTTAAGCTTAGGTTTTGTAAATATTCCTGCTTTTTTGATATTTATTCCAATTACATCTTTTATGGCTAGAGTCGGGGCAAATATGGTTCACACCACAGATAAAAATAAAACTCAAAGGATGTTTGGGGTATTTTTATATGTAATAGGGACTCTGTTTTTGATAAGATTTTTAGATTTCTAATCAAATCTTTTGGTCGTATTCACCTATTTTACCGGTCTTTTGTAGTAAATCGTCGATAAATTCGAAGATTTTCTTCTTTCTTTCATCAGATGTTGGACTTTCAGTAACAACTACTAGAGAAGGTTTGTTAGATGAGGCCCTTATTAAACCCCAGGATCCGTCTTTAAAAGAAAACCTGATACCATTTACTGTAAGAATGTCCTCAATTTTTTGATTATCAATTTGAATATTATTTATTTTTAAATCCTCAATTTGTTTAATTATTTCTTCAACAACTTGATATTTTTCATTATCTTCACAAAAAGGAGCCATGGTAGGTGATTGATAGGTATTAGGTAATTCACTTATGATTTCACTCATTTTTTTATGATTATTATTTAGTAAATGGCAAACTTGTATAGCTGAATTTATACCATCATCATATCCATAACCTAAAGGTTTGTTAAAAAAAAAATGACCACTTTTTTCAAAGCCTGCTAGTGCTTTTTCATTATTTACTTTTCTTTTGATATGGGAATGTCCAGTTTTCCAATACAATGTTTCACACGAGTTATTTTTCAAAACTTCATCTGTTGAATACAACCCAGTTGATTTTACATCTACAATAAATTTAGATCCCTTGTAGTTTGAAGATAAGTTCCTTGCAATCAATAATCCAATTTTATCTGAAAAAATTTCATTACCATCGTCATCTATTACGCCTACACGATCACCATCACCATCAAATCCAAATCCTATATCGGCGTTATTATCTTTTACAGATTTGCTTATTGCATGTAACATTTCAAGATCTTCGGGATTAGGATTGTACTTTGGAAAAGTATAGTCCAAATTGCAATCTAGCTCTATTACATCACATCCTATTCCTCTTAATATATCTGGAGCGAATATTCCTGCAGTTCCATTTCCACAGGCAACTACAGCTTTAATTTTTTTCTTAATTCTATTCTTATTTACTAGATCATCTTTATAAACGCTTTGAAAATTAGTTATTTCTTTTTCATTTCCTTGACCTTCAATAAATTTGTTATTTAAAGTTATGTCTTTTAATTCTTGCATTTCCTCTGGTGCATGTGTTAAACCTTTCTTGATACCCATCTTTACTCCTGTCCACCCATTTTCATTATGACTAGCGGTAACCATTGCAACTGCATCACTTTCTAAATTGAATTGTGCAAAATAAACCATCGGAGATAATGCTAATCCTACATCTTCAATATAACATCCCGTTGTGATAAGTCCTTTTTTCAAAGCTGACTTAATTTCTTCACTATAAGATCTGTAGTCATGACCAACTATGATTCTTGGATTACTTTTATTTGTATGACGAATAACCTGCGTTCCTAAACCTTTTCCCAAATTTGTCACACCTTCCAAATTGATATTATCAGGGTATAACCATCGCGCGTCGTATTCTCTAAAGCCAAAAGGATCAATTTTTATTGAATTTTTCATGTTAATATTTTTATATTTTGTTTATTTTTTTATTGATAATTTTTTTCTTAAGTTCTATAAATGTTCTATTGATTTGTTGGTCATATAGTATATTTACCAAACCATCATACAACATCTAGTTGTTTTACTTAATTAAGTATAGTACAAAAAAGGAGCTAAATGAACAAGATTTTATCGCAAGCTATTAGGAAAGCTGTCTCTGATTATACACCTCAAGTGAATCAAGATCCCAAAGATAAAAGATTAGATTTATTTTCTCTTAATAGTGAAACAGAACTATTTCAAAATTCAAAAGGCATAACAATTAAAATTGATAGAAGCAGAGATGATAATTTAACTGACTTTGGAAAAGCTACGCTTAAAGATAGATATCTAGGAGCTAACGAATCTTTTCAAGACTTATTCGCCAGAGTTGCAAGTCATTACGCTGATGACAACTTACACGCTCAAAGATTATATAATTATATTAGTAACCTTTGGTTCATGCCAGCAACACCTGTTTTATCAAATGGAGGAACAACAAGAGGATTGCCAATATCTTGTTTTCTAAATGAAGCTAGCGATAGTCTTAACGGTATTCTCGATCTATGGAGTGAGAATGTTTGGCTTGCAGCACGTGGTGGAGGCATTGGAAGCTATTGGGGAAACCTTAGATCAATAGGTGAGAAAATAGGAAGAGTTGGTAAAACTTCAGGCATAATTCCTTTTATTAAGGTAATGGACTCTTTAACAATGGCAATTAGCCAAGGTTCATTAAGAAGAGGTTCAGCCGCTTGTTATATACCAATAGATCACCCAGAAATTGAAGAGTTTATTGAGATGAGAAGGCCAACAGGAGGAGATCCAAACAGAAAATCATTAAATTTACACCACGGTGTTCTGGTTTCAGATGCTTTCATGAGAGCTGTTGAATTGGACGAGCAATGGGGACTAAAAAGTCCAAAAGATGGAGCAGTTCAAGCAACTGTATCTGCAAGAAATTTATGGATAAGATTACTAACAGCTAGAATTGAGACTGGTGAACCATATATTGTTTTCATAGATACTGTTAATAGACAAATTCCCCAACATCATAAACTTGCTGGTCTAACTGTTAAAACCTCAAATCTTTGTAGCGAGATTACACTTCCAACAGGAATTGATAAAGATGGAAGAGATAGAACTGCTGTATGTTGTTTATCATCATTAAATGTAGAAAAGTACGATGAGTGGAAAGATGATGAAAACTTTATACAAGATGTCATGAGATTTCTGGACAATGTTATGACTGATTTCATAGAAAATGCACCTGAACAATTTAGTGATGCAACTTACTCGGCAATGAGAGAACGAAGTGTCGGTTTAGGTGTTATGGGACTACACTCTTATTATCAGAAAAAAATGATTCCAATCGAATCTGTTATGAGCAAAGCTTGGAATAAAAAAATTTTTGAGCATATTCATAAAAACGTGGATAAGGCATCAAAAGATTTGGCTGAGGAAAGAGGTTCATGCCCAGACGCTGCAGATTATGGTATAATGGAGAGATTTTCTAACAAAACTGCGATAGCGCCTACAGCTTCTATCTCAATAATTTGTGGTGGAACATCTCCAGGTGTTGAACCAATAGCAGCTAATAGTTTTACTCACAAAACATTGTCAGGTTCATTTAATGTTCGAAATAAATATTTAAGACAACTATTAAAAAAATACGGAAAAGATACAGATGAAGTTTGGTCAAGTATTACGACTAACCAAGGATCAGTAACAAATTTAGAATTTTTAACTCAGGATGAAAAAGACGTTTTTAAAACAGCTTTTGAGTTAGATCAAAGATGGCTTGTTGATTTGAGTGCAGACAGAACACCTCATATTTCTCAAGCTCAATCTATTAATTTATTTTTACCTGCAGATGTGCATAAAAGAGATTTACATCAAATTCACTTTCAAGCATGGAAGAGAGGATTGAAGAGTCTTTACTACTGTAGGTCTAAATCAATACAACGTGCTGAAAATGTTAACGATGCAAATTCAACAGATATTGCAGCAAACGTTTATAAATCAAAAGACGAAAGCAACAATCAACAAGATTATGAGGAGTGTTTATCATGTCAGTAGCTGAAAAAATTAATAAAGAAATAATTCAACCAAAAAAAATGGGTTTATTAGTTGAGAACCCAGTTTACAAACCTTTTAGATATCCATGGTGCTATGACGCGTGGTTAACCCAACAAAGAATTCATTGGTTACCTGAAGAAGTTCCGTTAGGAGACGATGTAAGAGATTGGCAAAAGAACTTATCTCAACCTGAGAAAAACCTATTAACTCAGATTTTTAGATTTTTTACACAAGCAGATGTTGAAGTTAATAATTGTTACTTAAGACATTACACAACTGTATTTAAACCAACTGAAGTTTTAATGATGATGACTGCGTTTGCATCTATGGAAACCGTTCATGTTGCGGCTTACTCACATCTCTTAGATACTATTGGAATGCCAGAATCAGAATACTCAGCTTTCATGAAATATAAAGAGATGAAAGACAAATATGATTACATGCAAAACTTCAATGTAAATTCAAAAGAAGATATAGCAAAAACAGTTGCAGTATTTAGCGCATTTACAGAGGGTTTACAGTTATTTGCAAGTTTTGCTATTTTACTTAATTTTCCAAGACACAATAAAATGAAGGGTATGGGTCAGATTGTGACTTGGTCAGTAAGAGATGAAACACTTCACTGCAATTCAATGATTAGAATCTTTAAGGAATTCATTAAAGAAAATCCAGAGATTTGGACACCTAAACTAAAAAAAGAACTTTATGAAGCTTGTAGAACAATCGTTGAGCATGAAGATTCATTTATTGATCTAGCATTTGAAATGGGCCCTATGGAAGGATTAACCGCCAAAGAAGTAAAAGAATATATAAGATTTATTGCAAATAGAAGACTAGATCAATTAGGTTTAGAGTCTATTTATGATGTTCAAAAAAATCCATTAACATGGCTTGATACTATGTTAAATGCAGTTGAACATATGAACTTCTTTGAAGGTAGAGCTACTGAATATTCAAAAGCATCCACAAGGGGTTCTTGGACAGAGGCTTTTTCTTAAGATTATCTTTGATTTAGTTGAAGAACTTTACGGTGCTTATTTCCTTTGTAGCTTGCCAAAGGTCTAATAAGTTTATTAGCAGCATGCTGCTCAATAATATGAGCTGACCAACCTGTAATTCTTGAAATCACAAAAATTGGTGTGAAGAAATCAGTATCAAATCCCATTAAATGGTAAGTTGGCCCAGTAGGGTAGTCTACGTTTGGATGTATATTTTTTCGATCTATCATTACTTTTTCTACAATATCGTAAATTTTTTCAAACTTTTTATCTTTTTTGATTTTAGCAACTTTTCCAAAATATTCTCTCATTGTTGGAACTCTTGAATCTCCACTTTTATAAACTCTGTGACCAAATCCCATTACAACATCCTTATTATCTAGAGCTTTATTGATCCATTTAAGTGCATGCTCAGGTTTTTTAATTTTGTTCATCATATGCATCACTTCTTCATTAGCTCCTCCATGAAGAGGTCCTTTTAAGCTTGCTATAGCTCCTGTAATTGCTCCATGTATATCAGATAAACTGCTTGTTATAGTTCTGGCTGTAAAAGTTGAAACATTAAAACTATGTTCTGCATATAAAATTAAAGATACATCAAAAGCTTTAACTATATCTTTGTTTGGTACTTTGCCAAAACACATATAAAAAAAGTTTTCAGAAAATGAGAGCTTGCTTTTTGGAGGTATAATTTTCTCTCCTTTTCTTGCTCTATAAAAAGCAGCTAGCGCAACTGGCATTTTTGCAAAAATTCTCATTACTTTTCTCATGTTTGCTTTAGGAGAGTTGTCTTTTGTTTCTTTGTCTTCTAAACCCATTATACTTACAGCTGTTCTTGCTACATCCATTGGATGTGCTTTCTTTGGAAATTTTTTTATATCATCTAATAATGTTTTAGATAATTTTCTTTCTTTTCTTTCTTCATTTTCAAATTTTTTTAATTGTTTTTTACTTGGAAGTTCACCATTTAAAATTAGATAGGCTACCTCCTCGAATTTACATTTTGCACATAGATCTTGAGCAGCATACCCTCTGTAAGTTAAAGAATTGATTTCAGGCATAACTTTAGAAACTTCAGTTTCATCAACAACTATTCCTAGTAACCCTTTTTTTATTTCTTCACTCATTATTCATGTCCGTCTGTTTTAAAATTATAAATTTTTTCGTCTAAAGAATTGTATTTCTCGTATTCAACTAAATCATACAATCTTTTCCGCGTCTGCATTTTATCAATAATATTGTTTTGATGTCCATCAGCAAAAATAGCACGTAAACCATCTTCAACATTCTTCATTGCCAATCTTTGTGAAGATACAGGATATATAACAATATTATATCCAAGGTCTTGTAACTGAGTATAATTAAGCAATTTTGATTTTCCAAATTCAGTCATGTTAGCTAAAAGATAACAATCTAAAGATTTTCTAACTAATTCAAACTCTTTTTCATCTTTCAAAGCTTCAGGAAAAATCACCTCAGCTCCAGCATCTACGTATGCTTTACATCTATCAATCATACTATCTATTCCCTCTACACTTTTTGCATCTGATCTAGCTATGATTTTAAAATTTTTGTCTTTTCTAGAACTAACACATTCCTTTATTTTAGATATCATTTTTTCTTTAGAAATAAGCTCTTTGTTATCTAGATGACCACATCTTTTTTGCTCTATTTGATCCTCTAAATGAACAGCAGCAACACCAAATTCTTCAAATGTTTCAATCGTTTCTTTACAGGATTTAAATCCAGTATCTATATCAACAATTGTTGGCAGATTTGTTACCCTAGAAATTAAATAAGATCTTGTACTGACATCTTGAAGGGTTGTTAAACCAATATCTGGAAAGCCTAAATCATTTGCCATTACACCACCAGACACATAGACCGCATCATAACCGATTTCCTCAATTAACTTAGCTGTTAATGGATTATAAGCCCCAGGAACTCTAAGAAT
>CABZJN010000004.1 GCA_902526085.1 uncultured Pelagibacteraceae bacterium | reverse complement strand
CAATTCCAAGTTCAACTTCCCAATCTAGTTTTTTTGATCCAGAGACTATTTCTACATCATCATTAGGACCGCACATTGAGCTAGTCGCTTTCATAAACATTATTGGTTCTTTAGGAATATCAGCACCGACTTCAGCTGCATGATCTGAATAATTAAGTCCTATTGCTACAAATTTTCCAGGACTTGTAATGCATGAACCTACTCTTTGATTAGATGAAAGTTCAGGAAGACTTAATGTGTCTGCGCTTTGAATTTTTGAAATTGTTTCAAAATTTAAATTTTCTGGGTTTAAATCGTTTATGTGAGAACTTATGTCTCTTATTTTTCCATCAGCGTCTAAAATTGCTGGTTTTTCTTTTCCTTTTTGACCTACTCTTAATAGTTTCATTGTTTCTCCTTTATATTTAAATTGTCATTCCACCATCAACAGAAAATGTATTTCCTGTTGTAAATGTTGATTCATCGCCAGCTAAATAAATAGCCATAGAAGCAATTTCTTCAGCAGTTCCTAGTCTTCCCATAGGTTGTCTTGCTATAAAATCTTTCTTAGCTTGAACAGGATCAGAACTCTGGTTTACCCTATCTTGCCAAGAAGGAGAGAAAACTGTTCCTGGTGCTATTGAATTACATCTAATATTTTGTTTTACAAAGTCTGAGGCTATAGACTTAGTTAACCCAATAATTGCAGCTTTTGAAGCGCCGTAAACAAATCTATTTGGTAAACCTTTTAAACTGGAGGCAATAGACGAAACATTGATTATACTCCCACCATTTTGCTTAACCATTAACGGTAAAATTGCTCTACACATGAAATACATAGATTTAATGTTTACATCAAAAGAAAAATCCCAATCTTTTTCTTCACAATCTAAAATTGTTCCATGATGAACAAATCCTACTGCATTAAAAAGAACATTTACTTCATCGAGAGTTTTAACAAAATCTAAAATTGCTTTATTGTCCGTAGAATCTAAAGTTTTAATTTTAATATTAGGATATTCTTGATTTAAATCAGCTAAAGTTTTTTCATTCAAATCTGTTGCTATTACATGGGCCCCTTCATTATGAAAAGCGATTGCTGTTGCTTTTCCGATGCCTTGGCCTGCTGCTGTAACTACAATTTTTTTACCTTCTAATCTTCCACTCATTTATTATTTATCCTTTCAATTTCTTTATAAAGAGAACTATGGTCTCTTTCACCATGTCCTTTGTCAACAAGAGATTTATACATTTCTTTAACCAAATTTGAAATAGGTAAATGAGTATTATAATTATTGGCACATTCTAAGATATTATTCATATCTTTTAATTGACCAGATGTTTTGCCTTTAGGAGAAAAATCTTTATCGATCATTCTTTTTCCATGTGTTTGTAAAACTTTACTGTCTGCCCAACCACCTGACAAAGCTTTAATCATTTTATTTGGATCAGCTCCTGCTTTTTCACAAAGAGTCACGGCCTCTGCCACAGCTCCAATTGCTAAACCAACAATGATTTGATTTGCTAATTTGGATACTTGTCCACTTCCAATTGGACCAACTAATGTTGGGTTACCCATTTTTTTTAAAATATCAAATGCATCGTCAAAAATATTTTGCTCTCCGCCAACCATTATAGCTAACGAGGCTTCCTCTGCACCAATTGTTCCTCCAGATACAGGTGCGTCCAAATAATTTATATTTTTTAATTTTAAATTATTACCATGTTTAGTTGCTGTAGTTGGTTTAACTGAACTCATATCAATAACTATGGCACCAGATTTTAAGCTTTTTGTAAAATCATCGTTATTCATCACTGCATCAACAGCAGTATCATCTGTTAACATTGTGATAACAATATCGCTTCCATCCACAGCATCTTTTAATGTATTTGAAATTTTTGCACCAAATTCTTTTAGTGGCTCTGCTTTACTCTTTGATCTATTGAATACTGTTAAATTATATCCAGCTTTTACTAAATTTTTAGACATTGGCAGGCCCATCAGGCCTATGCCTATAAAACCTATTTTTTTTGTCATTTATTTTTTGGGTACGAATTCGTGGAAATTTTGTGTCATTGCCTCTGGAAAGTACATTACACATGCTAAAACAATTAACTGAATTACTACGAATGGAGCAAATCCTCTGAAAATATCTGTTAATGAAATATGTGGAGGTGCTACTGATTTTAAATAAAAAGCTGCTGGACCAAAAGGTGGGCTTAAAAATGATACTTGCATATTAACACAAAATAGTATTCCAAACCAAATAGGATCAAAACCGAGTGCAAGAACTATTGGTAAAAATACAGGCATTGCTAGAAGAACAATTCCAACCCAATCCATAAAAGCACCCATTATCAAAAACATTACTTGCATCATAAAGATTAAATACATTGGTTTTAAATCATAAGCTAAAATTGTTTCAGCTACATAAGTTGGTCCACCCGCTAAAGAATAAGCTCCAGCTAAAACTGTAGCTCCAAATGTAATTGTTAAAATCGTACCTGATGCTTTAAAAGTTCTAACAAGTGCATCTTTAAATAAAAACCATGTAAGCTCTTTTCTTGCACCTATTATAATTAATGTTGCAACTACACCCATTCCAGCTGCTTCAGTGATACCTGTTATTCCAGAATAAATTGAACCTAAAACAATTATTACAATACCAATTGGTGGTAGTAGTCCTGGAAGATAGGACATTTTTTCTTTTAAAGTTAAAGCTGGCTCATCACTTAATGGTGCAAGATGCGGTTGTAATCTTGTTCGTATTAGAATGTAAGTAATTATTAAACCTGAAATCATTAAACCTGGAACAATAGCTTCTTGGAATAACATTGTAATTGATGTTTCTGTTGTTAATCCATATATAATTAAAACAATAGATGGAGGTATCATTGTACCAAGAGAACCTGATGCACAAATAATACCAATCGACATATCTTGATCATATTTCAATCTCAACATCTGAGGTAGCGCAATCAGCCCTAATAAAACTATTTCTCCTCCAATAATTCCACTCATGGCAGCCATGATTGTTGCCATGATTGCAGTTACAACACCTACCCCTCCTCTAGTTTTTCTTAACCAAGCATTTAATGCATCATATAAATCTCTCGCGATGTTAGAGCGTTCAAGTAAGGAGGCCATAAATATAAATAAGGGTACTGATAAGAAAGAATACGTTACAACAAGAGAATAATATCTTGAAAGTAAAATTCCTAATGCATGCTCACCTATGTATAAAAATACGAGTACAGCACCCATAAAACCTGAGGCAAAACCCATTGGAACACCAATAGCTATAAGAGCTAGTAATCCAACAATAAGTATTATCGAGAGTGTTCCTATTTCAAATTCCATGTTATTCTAAATCTTTAGCGGGATCGTATTGTCTTTCTTTAGGATTTCTCCAATCAATTATTAAATTGTTAATAGACTGAAGTGCAATAAGAAATACACATATTAGTGTAAGTGGTTTCATAGTAGCTGGTATCGGTGGGTCCCAATACGTTGCAAATCTCTCCCAGTTTACAAATGATCTGTAAGCATCCTCCATACCACCATAAATTACAGCCCCTGCAAAAAGAACAATAACTATAGTACTAATTAAATCAAAAATTCGCTGTGTTGGTCTACTAACATAATCGTATAATAATACTATTCTAATATGGCTTCTTAATCTTGTAGCATATATGCCTCCGACTAAATAACAAACACCAGCCAACCATAGGCATAATTCATTGGCCCATAGGGTAGGTTTAAACAAGACATATCTCATGAAAATTTCGTACATCATCACAAGTACTATTACAGGAATTAAATATTTTATTGTATGGCTTAAAAATAGAGAAATTCTATCTATCCAAAATATTGGAAAATCGTCTTTACTTGCAACTTTTTCACTTTGCTCTTTTAATTGTTTATCTTGAAGCTCTTTATCGTCCATTGGCAAAAAAATTATTTACAAGAAGGGCCCTCTCAGGCCCTTCAATATTTATTTTATGTTGCTAATAATTATAGGATACCGTTAGCTTTCATGTAAGCTTTGTGTATCTCAATAAGAGCAGCAGCTTCAGGAGATTTTTTCTTCCATTCTTCCCAAGCTCCAAGTGCAGCATTTCTGAACTTAAGTCTATCTTCTCTAGACCAGTCATGAAGAGTAACACCCATAGCAGTTAAAGCTTTAACTGCTTCAGCATTTTTTCTCTCAACTAAACTAGTGATTGTTCTACCACAGATTTCGATTGCTGCTAGCATAGCACCTTTTTCATGAGGCTTTAACTTATTCCAAACTTTTGTATTACAAGCTAAATGGTCAGCAGGCATAGAGTGGAAACCTGGATATGTAGCATATTTATTTTGCTCATAATGTCCACCTGCATAGTTTGTAGCTAAAGATGAATAGTCGGCACCGTCAATTAGACCAGTTTGTAAAGCAGTTGGAACTTCACCAAAATCCATCACGATCGGCTTAGCACCTAATGCTGTAAAGATCATACTTTCCATTCCTGGAGGTGATCTAAATTTAAAGTCTTTAATAGATGCAACATCTGGAATAGGTTTGCTAGATATTAAAGACTCATGTCCTGGTATCCACCAACCGATCAAAGTCATTCCATATTTGTTGTATAGTGCATCAACAGCTTCTTGAGCTCCTGGGAACTTTAAGAAGTCATATTGTTGATACGGGTTATCATATCCACCCATAACGTCACCTGCGAATTGGAAAGCGGCGTTTTTACCAGTTTGGTAACCAGCACCTGTCATATCACAGTCAATAATTCCAGTTTGTGCAGAGTTAAATACCTCAGCAGACTTTCCTGTAACTGATGATGAGTAGAACATTTGTACTTTTAAGCTTCCGCCAGAAAACTTTTCTACGTTTTTAGCGAATTGAGCTGCAACTTCACCATTTGGTGAACTAGCTGTAAAGTGAGTTTCTATTTTTAAAGTTTTTGCATAAGCAGAACCAAATAAAGCAATAGACACTACAGCAATCGCAGCAGTTATTTTTGTTATTAATTTTAACATTATTTTCCCTCTCGGTTATGTTTTTCTAAATTTAAACATAAAGAGAAAAAAAATTCAAATAAAAGGCAGAAATAAAATTCTAAAAATAATTAGTTTATATAATTACAACTAAAAGTTGTATTGTTTAAACAACTTCTGATAAAAGAGGTTTTTGAGAGAAAAAACATTTTATATTTTTTACAGCTAACATACTCATAGCTAATCGAGTTTCATGTGTCGCACTACCTACATGAGGAAGAACAAAACAATTTTCTAACTCTAGGTATCTCTTATCAAGGTTAGGCTCATTATTGAAAACATCTAATCCAGCTCCATAGATTTTTTTATTTTGTAAAGCTTTAATCAGAGCATCATCATCAACAGTTGATCCTCTTGATGTATTTATAAACACTGAATGATTTGGAAATAATTTTAAACTTTCTGAATTAATTATATTTTTAGTTTCTGGGGTAGCAGGAGTATGCAAACTTACATAATCACAATTTGGTAGCATTGATTTTAAATCAGGGTAATAAGTTGCATCTTTTTCTAAATCACTAGTTAACTTATTTCTGTTGTAATAAACTATCTTCATTTTAAACGCTCTAGCCCTATCTGCAACTATTTGTCCGATCCTTCCCATACCTATTATGCCTAAAGTTTTTCCTGTAATTTCATTACCAACCATTAATTTAGTAATATCTGGTCTATGATCTTTCCAAGTATTTGTCTTAACTAAATTATAAGCCTCACCAATTCTTCTTGACGATGCTAAAATTAAAAGAATTGTTATTTCTGCTACAGCATCATTTAATACATTTGGTGTATTTGAAACCTTAATATTTTTTTCTTTAGCTGATTGTGTATGAATATTGTCATAGCCAACTCCAACATGACCAATAATTTTTAATTTTCCATTTAAACTATCAAAAAAATTTTTATCTAATTTATCAAAACTTGTAGATATTAAACCATCATATTCATTAGAAAGTTTTATTAATTCCTCATATGTGTAAGGTTTGTCTTCCAAATTAAGAGTTACATCAAATTCTTTTTTTAATATTTCTTCAGCACCATCAGAAATTTTTCGAGAAACTAAAATTTTTGGTTTCATCTAATGAGAGTTTCTAAGAACACCTTTTGTTTTAGTGATGTCTAAATACTGATCTCTTGACATAATGCATGCGCCGTCTTCAAGTTGACCAACATTTGATCTAGATATTTCTTGCCACGGAGTTTGATTTGTAAGTTTTTTTATCCTTTTCTTTTTTCTTCTTTTAATAAATTCTAACTTTGTTATTTGAAGATCGACTCTTCTTTTATTAAGATCTATTGTCATTTTATCTCCTGTCTTAACAATAGCTAAATCACCGCCAACAGCAGACTCTGGTGATACATGAAGTATTGATGGGCTTTCGGAGGTACCACTCTGTCTTCCATCTCCAAGGGTTGGAAGTGCATTAATACCTTTTTTTAGTAGTCTATCAGGTGGTTGCATATTAACTACCTCAGCAGAACCAGGGTATCCAACAGGCCCACAACCTCTTATTATTAAAATAGAATTTTCATCTATTTTTAGTTTCTTGCTATTAATCCTGTTATGATAATCCTCTGGACCCTCAAAAACTACTGCTTTTCCTTTAAAAACATTTGGATGTTTAGGGTTTGATAAGTATCTATCTCTAAACTCTTTGCTGATTACTGAAGTCTTCATAATTGCAGATGAAAAGAAATTTCCTTTCATAACCAGAAACCCAGCCTTATCAGTCAAATTATCTTTAAATGTTTTAATCACATTTCTATCTACATCGATTTTTTTTCTTAAATTTTGCGCAACTGTTTTACCAGTTACAGTAATTAAGTTTTGGTGAATTTTATTATTCTTCATTAATTCTTTCATGATTGCTGGTATTCCTCCAGCTCTATAAAAACCTTCCATTAAATGTTCACCTGCAGGTTGGCAGTTTGCTAATAAAGGTATTTTGTGCCCAAGCTTTTGCCAATTAGATAAATCAAATTTAACACCCATATGTTTTGCAATAGCAATTAAATGTGTTGTACAATTACTAGAAGCTCCTATAGCACTTGCAACTATAACAGCATTTTCAAAAGCTTTCTTTGTCATAATTTTTGAAGGAGTTAAATCTTCATGGACCATTTTTACAATTCTCGATCCAGTCTCAAAAGAAATTTGTTCTCTCTCTCTATAAGGAGCTGGTATTACTGCACATCCTGGTAAAGACATTCCCAATGCCTCGGCAACAGAATTCATTGATGAAGCGGTTCCCATAGTATTACAATGACCAGGGCTTGGTGAAGATGCTGCTGCCATATCCATAAATTCTTCGTAATTAATTTCTCCTTTAGCATGCAATCTTCTTGCTTCCCAAATAATGGTTCCTGCACCAGCTTTCTTTCCTTTATAATTTCCATCAAGCATTGGACCACCAGATAAAACAATTGCAGGAATATTAACTGTTGCAGCTGCCATTAATGCTGCTGGGGTAGTTTTATCACATCCAGTTGTAAGTATAACTCCATCAAGCGGGTATCCATAAAGTATCTCAACCAAAGATAAATATGATAAGTTTCTGTCCAACATTGCAGTTGGCTTTTTTCCAGTTTCTTGAATTGGGTGAGTAGGAAATTCCATCGGAATACCACCTGCTCTTCTAATTCCATCTTTAATTCTTTTACTTAAATCCAAAAAATGCCTGTTACATGGGGATAAATCACTCCCAGATTGGGCTATTCCAATTATTGGATTTCCTGATTGAAGTTCTTTTCTTGTAAGACCATAATTTAGATATCTTTCTAAATACATGGCTGTCATACCTGGATCTTTTGGGTCGTCAAACCATTGTTTACTTCTTAAATTCTTCTTTTTCATAAATTAATAAAATATATTATATTGATATATAAAACTTAAATTAAAAAATGAATAGTCTAATTGTACTCAATAAGAATGATAATGTTGGTGTAAGTCAATTTATTATACCAGAAAAAACGAAAATTAATGGTCAAGAGATAAGTACTATTGATCCTATCCCGTTTGGACACAAAGTTTGTTTAAAGCCTATTAACAAAGGTGATCCTATAATTAAGTATGATCAAATAATTGGATTTGCATCAAAGAATATTACTGTTGGAGAACATGTTCATTCTCATAATTTGGAATTCAAAGAATTTGATAGGAAATTCCATGTAAAAAGTAAAAAAACAATCGTTGATGAAAAAGTTGATAGCTATTTTAATGGAATTTTAAGAGACAACGATCAAGTAGCTACCAGAAATTATATAGGAATTGTTAGTACAGTTAATTGTTCGGCAACTGTTACCAAGATTATTGTTGAAAAAATAAAATATTCTAGCATTTTAAATGATTTTCCAAACATAGATGGAATAGTTCCTATCACCCACTCTACTGGATGTGGAATGAATACTATGAGCGAAGGAATGCAAATGTTTCAAAGAACAATTGATGGTTTTAAGAACCATCCAAATTTTTCTCATGTATTTGTTATTGGCTTAGGTTGTGAATGTGCACAAGTAAGTTTATTTGACGAGTCTTTAAAAAAACATAATAGAATTCACTTTCTAACAATTCAAGATGAGGGTGGCACTAAAAAAATTGTAGAAAAAGTTTTATCACAAATAAAAAATCTTTTACCTGAGGCTAATAAGATAAAGAGATCACCTCAATCTGTTAGTCATTTAACTTTAGCTCTTCAATGTGGAGGCTCAGATGGCTACTCTGGTATTACAGCAAATCCAGCTTTAGGTGTTGCTGCTGATTTGTTAGTTAAAAAAGGTGGTAGTTCAATATTATCTGAAACTCCTGAAATTTATGGGGCTGAACATCTTTTGATTAATAGAGCAAATAGCCAAGAAACTGCAAACAAATTAATGAAAAGATTAAAATGGTGGAAGAATTACACTTCAATTAATAATAGCACTATGGATAACAATCCTGCACCTGGAAATAAACGAGGTGGTTTAACTACAATACTTGAAAAATCATTAGGTGCAGTTGCAAAAGGTGGTAAATCAATACTAGAGGATGTGCTTGAATACGCAGAACCACTAAAAAATAAAGGTTTTAACTTTATGGATTCTCCAGGATATGACCCTGTATCTGTGACAGGTCAAGTTGCTTCAGGCGCAAATGTAATTTGTTTTACAACCGGAAGAGGTTCATGTTTTGGATGCAAACCAGTTCCAAGTTTAAAATTATCAACAAATACCGCTATGTATGAAAAAATGGAAGAAGACATGGATATAAATTGTGGGACTATTGCAGAAGGTAAAGAAGATGTTGAAAAAGTTGGTAAAAAAATATTTGATCTAGTTGTAAATACTGCCTCAGGAAATAAATCAAAAAGTGAGATTAATGGCTACGGTGACGAGGAATTTAATCCTTGGCAAGTAGGCGTAGTAATGTAACTTTTTGAAAATATTTTCATAAAATTTCATGCCAGAAAATCAAAAAGCTTCGTTAATTAAAGTAATTTTTCTTTCTGCCTCTGGTTTTTTTTTATTTGTGTGCATGGACTCAACTGCTAAATATTTGGGAAATGTAATGCCTGTTACACAAGCCGTATGGGGTCGGTTTTTTTTCCACTTTGTAGCACTTTGTGTTTATTTTTTAATCTTTAAACCAAAACTAAATTTATCAAGAAATTTTAAAATTCAAATTATCAGATCATTATTAATGGTAACCGCAACATTTTTCATGTTTAACTCCTTACAAAGATTTGACTTAGTCGATATTTATGTTGTGTTTTTTAGTGCACCTCTAATTGTGTCACTTTTATCAGCATATTTTTTAAAAGATATTTTATCCCCTAAAGGTATCATCTTGATGTTACTAAGTTTTGGATCAATTATTTATGCTTTAGGTCCTAGTATGAAAATACTATCGCCAGAATTAATTTTCCCCATTGTTCCACCAGTATGCTGGGCGCTTTATCAATTCTTTACAAAACTTATTTCTGGAAACAATGAGCCATTTACAGCAGTTTTCTATACTGCGGTTACTGGAGCCCTGATATTTACAATTTATATTTCATTTAATTGGGTGCCAATAGAAAATAATATTTATTGGATTGGTTTAGTTGCTATGGGAATTTTTGGTTTCGTAAGTCATTTTATAATTATTTATGCAATTCAATTATCTAATTTATCATTTGTCACTAATTTTCAATATTCACAATTGTTATGGTCAACAATAATCAACTTTTTATTTTTTGGGGTCCCGGCAGATTTAAGTAAAATAATTGGTCTTATTGGAATTATAATTTTTGGAGTTTTGTTTATTAGAGTTGAGAGTTCAAAAAAGGTTAAAATTTAATTAATTTTGTCTTATTTTTTAATAAAAAAGCATAGTCGTCATTAGATATTAACTTAAAATTTTTTTTCAATTTTAAATATATTTCAGATTTAACAAAATAATTCTTATAATAAGTTTTTGTTTTTCTTTTTGGCTCAATATAATTCCAACCAAAAACTTCTTGGGGAAGAACTTCTACACATAGATATCTACAATTCAATGTTCGAAAGTCACAATTTAATATAATTTGACTATCTAAACTCTCACAGTCCATTTTTAAAAAATCTATTTTTTTTATATTATATAATTCTCGGATTTTTTTTAATGTGTATACATTAATATTTCTCATAAATTTGTTTTTTCTGCCAATATTTTTTATATGTGTTTTATCCAAACTGGATACAGTTGAAATTTTTTTTTCAAAGTATGCTTTTTGTTTACCGTTTTTCAAGGACAACCCTAAATTCAAGTTCAGGTCATTTGGTCTTAAAATTTTGAATAAACTTATACTTTCTTTTGAGATATCTATATTTATGCCACTCCAACCGTTTTTAAATAAAAGTGCAGTATGAGACTCTTTAAAAGGATGGTAGCAACCAATGTCCATATAAGTTCCAGTTTTAATAGATTTTAAAATAACTTTTGGTAATTTTGTTATTCCGTCTGAATTAAAACCAAGTCTTACAAAATCCTTAATCAGCTTAAAATAAAATTTTATTTTCATCTCAATTTTATATCTTAATTTTTTTACCAGAATTCGCACTCTTAGTGATAGCATCAAATATTTTTAATGAAATTAAACCATCCTCTCCTGATACTTTTGGTTTGATTTTTTTTTGAACTACTTTTGAAAAGTGATTTATTTGATTAATAAGCGTGTCATAACTTTTATTAGTTTTAACTTTTTTTGACTCAATAAAATTCCACCAACTTCTCTCATTTTTATAATACCAAATCTTTATATTTGGAAATTTTATTGATCCTTTGGTTCCACCAATAAAATATGAAGATTGGTTGGTGATTGGATATGCTGGATTTTCACCAGCAGTAAGTTCATAACTCCAAGGAGACACTATCGTATCTGAAATGTTTATTGTACATAATGCTCCTGATTTGAATATGAGATTTACAGAAGCGGTATCTTCTACTTTGTGCTTTCTTATTTTGTTTGATGTAAAGGCTTGAACATAAGTAATTGGTCCAAGCAGATAACATATTGTATCTAAATCATGGACTAAGTTAATTCCTAAAGGACCTCCTCCCTTAGAAATTCTCCAATCTTCTTCAAAATATTTTTTGTGCTTATATATCCAAAAAATTATATTTGCGGAAACTATTCTTCCTAATTTACCTGATTTAATTATGGTTTTAACAACATTAATAATTGAATTGTGTCTTCTATGATAACCAATTAACAAAGGTGTCCTAGTTATCTTGGCTGCTTTAATTATCTTTTTTGCAGAAGTAATTTTATCTGAAATAGGTTTTTCTAAAAGTACAGGAATTTTTAATTTTAAAAATTTAATTGTTTGTTTTTCATGTAAACTATTTGGAGTTGCAATAATTACTGCATCTGGTTTGTTTTGTTTTATTAAATATTCAATACTATTATAGACAGGAATGTTTAATTTTTTCTTAAATAAACTTTCATTCTTTTTAATTTCAACAATTGAGTGCAAAGTACATAATTTTGATTTATTAATTGCTTTAATATGTTGCAGTCCCATTAAACCTATTCCAACAACAGATATTTTAATTTTCTTTGACACTTTTATAATTTTTAAGTGATGCCAGCGTCTATAATAAAGTTTTGTTTCGTACATCCTGATGATACATCAGATGAAAGATGAACAACTAAATTTGCCACATCATCAGGTTTAAGCTGTCTCTTCAAGCACTGTTTATCAAGAATAAATTTTTTATACTTTGGAGTAAGCCAATTTTTAATTTGTCTCTCAGTAGCAATTGACCCTGGAGTGACTGAGTTGCATCTAATATTATATTTACCAAACTCTCTCGCAAATGATCTAGTCAATCCAATAACAGCAGACTTTGCAGTCTCATAAGCAACTTTATCACCCTCACCCAACATCCATGAGACTGAACTTAAATTTACGATAGCTCCACCTTTATTTTTAATCATTCCTTTTAAAACTGCTTTAATTGTAAAGAAAAAATGTTTTAAATTCACATCCATTCTATTATTCCAATATTTTTCATCTACTTGGTCTGTGGAGTGTCTGTCATCATTAGCAGCATTATTTATTAAAATATCGATAGGACCTTTCGATTTAATTATTTTTTGAATGATAGTTTGTAATTTTTTAATTTTAATTAGATTACATTCAATAAAATGAGGTGCTTTAAGACCTTTTTTTTTAAGATCTTTAATTAATTTATTTGAGTCTTTCTTATTGATATCAACAAAATAAACATCACATTCTTGTTCACAAAAATGTTCAACTATTGAGGCTCCAATTCCTGATCCACCTCCAGTAATAAAAACTTTTTTATTTTTTAAGTCAAAATATTTTACTTTCATTTAAATTCTCTCCTCTGTTTTAGCATCAAACAATGAAATTTGAGTTAAATCAAAGAATAATTTTGTATTTTTTGATAGATCTATTTTTACTGTTGATGGAAACTTTGCTAACACCTCTTGATTTTCAAAATTAAAGGTCATTATCTGTTCATGTCCAATATATTCACTTAAATCTGCTCTTAAATTGATTTCAAAATCCTCTTCATTAGATTTTTTAAAAAATATATGCTCTGGTCTTATTCCAAAAAAAACCTCTTTATTATCTAAATTAGATTTTTCTTTGAAATCATATCCATTTATAGGTATTTCAATATTTGATCCATGGGTAACGAATGAAATTTTATTTGAACTCTCTTTTAGATTGCCTTTTAATAAATTCATTGATGGAGAGCCAATGAAGTCTGCCACAAAAGTATTACTAGGTTTATTATAAATATTTTCAGGCGTGTCATTTTGCTGAATTACGCCATGATTCATAATTGCAATATTTGTACCTAAACTCATAGCTTCTGTTTGATCGTGCGTTACATAAACTACTGTTGTTTTAAGTTGTTGATGAAGTTTTTTAATTTCTCGTCTCATCTCAACTCTTAACTTTGCATCTAAATTTGACAAAGGTTCGTCGAATAAAAATATTCTTGGTTCTCTAACTAGTGCTCTACCTATTGCAACACGCTGTCTTTGTCCGCCTGATAATTGTGATGGCTTTCTCTCTAACAAAGCATCTACTTGTAAAAATTTTGATACTTTTTCCAATTGCTCTTCGATTTTCTCCTTTGAAACTTTAGCTTGTTTAAGACCAAAGATCATGTTTTCACGCACATTCATTGATGGGTACAAAGCATAAGATTGAAATACCATTGCAATATTTCTGTCTTTTGGCTCTACTTTACTTACATTGTAATCATCTATGTGAACATTTCCCTCATTAATAGTCTCTAATCCTGCAATAATATTTAATAATGTAGATTTTCCACATCCAGAAGGACCTAAAAGAACTAAGAAATTACCTTCATCTATCTCTAAATTAATTTTCTTTAAAACCTCAGTTGATCCAAAGTTCTTTGATAATTCTTCAATTTTTAATGTTTTCATTTTTAACCTTTTACTGCTCCTGAAGTTAATCCTCTAATAAAATATTTCCCTGCTAAGACATATACTATAAGTGTTGGAATTCCTGCAATAATAGCAGATGCCATATCAACATTATATTCTTTTACACTTGTGCTCGATAAAACCATATTGTTTAAAGCAACTTGTATTGGCGCTGCCTCTCCGAATGAAAATGTTGAGCCAAACAAAAAGTCGTTCCAAATTTGTGTGAATTGCCAGATTATTGTTACTACAATAATTGGTGTTGATACTGGAAGTAAAATTTTAAAAAATATTTTAAAAAATCCTGCTCCATCTATTCTCGCAGCTTTTACTAATTCGGAAGGAATAGAAACATAAAAATTTCTAAAAAATAAAGTTGTAAATGGAATTCCGTAAACTGTATGGACCAAAACAAGTCCAATTACAGAATTCGATATTCCAAGAACTCCAAGGGTTCTAGCCATGGGTAACAAGATTGCTTGATAAGGAATAAAACATCCAAATAATAAAAAAAGGAAAACCCATTTGTCTCCTTTAAATCTCCATTTTGTTAAAACATATCCAGCCATCGCACCAATGAACGTAGAAAAAAATACTGCTGGAACAACCATTTTAATTGAATTCCAAAAATATGGTTTTAAGAAAGTATCGCCTGCACCATATCCTCTACCTCCCCATGCTACTAACCATGAGTCAAAATTTAATCCACTTGGCCAAGTTAGAAGTGTGCCTTGACGGATTTCTTCCATTGTTTTTAATGAAGTAACAACCATCACATATAATGGAAAAATAAAATACAAAGCAAAAACTACTAAAACAAAATATAAAAACCATCTAAGGAACATATTTGTATACTTAGATTTTTGTTCAAGCTGTTTGTATGAAGAGTGTATTTTATCTTGCATTTTCTCTCCTAAGTTCAGAGTATAAATAAGGTATAATTACAGCTGCTACTGCCATAAACATCATCATCGCACTTGCTGCTGACAAACCAACTTGACTTTTGTGGAATGCAGTTTGTGTCATATATAATGCAGGCATAGTTGTAGATATGCCTGGACCACCCTGAGTTAACGCAACTATAAGATCATAACTTTTAATTGAAATATGAACCAAAATTACAAAACTTGTAAAAAAAACTGGTCTCATCATTGGAAGTAGAATTTTCCAATACACTGTAAATAAATTAGCACCATCTATTTTAGCTGCTTTAACTATTTCATCTTCGACTGATCTCAATCCAGCTAGAAATAACGCCATTACAAATCCAGCAGATTGCCAGACACCTGCAATGACAATGGTGTAGATGGCCATTTCTCGATTGACCAACCAATCGAATGTAAAGTTTTCAAATCCCCAATCGATAAACATTTTTTGGATACCAAGGGTTGGGTTTAAAATCCATTTCCATGCTGTTCCAGTGACTATGAAAGACAAAGCCATGGGATATAAGTAAATAGTTCTAAGGACACCTTCTGCCCTAATTTTTTGATCTAGAAATATTGCAAGAATAATTCCTATCACAACACAAAAAATTAAAAATAAAGCTGTGAAAATAAGAAGATTATCAACTGCAATAAGCCATTTTCTAGAACCCCAAAGTTTAACATATTGACCTACTCCCCAAAGTTCATACTTGGGCAAGATTTTAGAATTTGTAAAAGATATATATAAGGTCCAAAGTACAAAACCATAGACAAACCAACCAATTAATCCAACAGCTGGGGCCATTACGATTTTTGGTAGGTTTTTTTCTAACCACTTGAGCATTATAAATATTTTCTAATTTTGATTAAAAAAAAAGGCCACCTAAAGTTTAGGTGGCCTTAATTTTTGTATTTTACATGTTATCTAAAACTGAATCAGCCAAAGCGTTTGCTGCATCAACAGAAGACATGTCAGAATTAAAGTGTTCTGTAATCACATCTTGTAAGGCAGCCTTCATAGTATTACCTTGAGCCATTCCATGAGCAAAACTTGGAACTAATCCACCGCCTGCACCTGCAGTTTTGATGTCAGAATTCGAAGTTTTTGCACATTTATCAAATTCGTCCATAGAAACATCTAAACGTGCTGGAATTGATCCTTTGTATAGGTTGAAAACTTTTTGGAAGTTTTTACCCATCATTAATTTAGCTAATAACTTTTGACCTTCTTGTTTATCAGGATCACTTGTTTTATAGAATATAAAGCTATCAACATTGTACAAGTAACCATTATTTGAAGGTGTTGGAGAACAATAGTAATCAACTCCTGGAACTTTTCCAGCAGCTGTAAATTCACCTTTTGCCCAGTCACCCATAATTTGGAAACCAGCTTTTCCCTCAATAACCATTCCAGTAGCAACGTTCCAGTCTCTTCCTGGGCTACCTTCGTCAGTAAAACCTTGAAGTTTTCTCATTTGATCAAAAACTTTTACTGTCGTCTCACTTCTAAGGCATGTTTCTTTAAGATCTACATAGCAATTTTTGTAATAGTTATTTCCACCAATACCCATAGCGACTGCTTCAAAGACTGTTGCATCTTGCCAAGCTTGACCACCATGTGCGAAAGGAATTATTCCTGCAGCTTGAAGTTTCTCTGCTGCTGCATTTACTTCATCCCAAGTTGTTGGAACTGAAATTCCATTAGCATCAAATACTGCTTTGTTAGCCCACATCCAATCAATTCTATGAATGTTTACTGGTGCTGCACAGTATGGCCCACTGTTGTTTTGGCATTTGTGAACTGCGGCAATCATTGGATCTAAAAGTCCATCCCAACCTTCTGATTGAGCTATAGGATCAATGTTGTATGGAGCTACTACTCCCTCTTGATCATATTCTTGGATTGTTGGACCTTTAATTTGAGAAGCTGAAGGAGGATCTCCTGCAACTATTCTTGCTTTAAGTGCAACGTTAGCAGCATCTCCACCACCACCAGTTACAGGCATGTCTAACCATTCACCACCGTTTGCAGCGAAATCATCTTTTAATACTTTAAGTGCGGCTGCTTCACCCCCTGATGTCCACCAGTGCAAAACCTCAATTTTTGGTCCTGCAAAAGAAGATGCAGAAGTGAATGCAAAAGCAATTAAAGCTATTAACATTTTTTTCATATTTTCCCTCTTATTTGTTAATTAAGTTAACTTAAAAAAAACAATTATAGATTGATTTATTAAAAGACTACAAGAAAAAAAAATACAACTATTAATTGAGTTGTAATATTAATAAATTGATTTTCTTCCTAATCTTGCAGCACCTCTAACACCACTAGCATCTCCGTACTTTGGCTTAAGAAACACACCTTCATACTCTCTGCCAGTTACAAATTTTCTTACAATGCTTTCGATTTCACTTAAAAAATCAATTTCATTTGATACACCCCCGCCAAAAACAAAACAATCAGGATCAAGAATATTAATTATATTCGCTAAGGACATTGCTAAATTTACTTTAAAATTATCTATTAAATCTTCAGCATCTAAATCATGCTTTCTATATGAATCAAAAATTTCATTTGTCTTTAAATTCTTTTTGAATTTTTTATTGAATTTTTTTGCTAAACTTAAACCTGACATAAAACTCTCAATCTCGCCCTCTCTTAAATTGGTAGACTCGAAGTTTTCTTTTTTTGCAATTAAATGAGTAATTTGATTATGTCCCCACTCTCCTGCTACTCCATTAGGTCCGCTAACTATTTTTTTATCTATTACCAAACCACCACCAACACCTGAACCAATTATTATTCCATAAACAATTTTATAATGTTTTCCTGCTCCATCTAATGCTTCTGATAAAGCAAAACAATTTGCATCATTTTCGCAAAATACCTCTTTACCCAATTCTTTTCTTAAATCATTTTGAAATGGTTTTTTTTCCAACCAATAACAGTTTGGTGCATTTTTAACTAATCCAGTTTGAGGTGAATGTATGCCAGGATGACATACACCGATTGGTAATACTTTATTTAATTCTTTCTCTAATTTTTTGTTAATATCTTTAATTGTTTTAACAATTTGGAAATAATCTTTTGGACAATCTGTTCTTTCACGATTACTTTCATTACCTTTTTCATCTAAAATTACACTTTCTATTTTTGTAGCTCCAACATCAATTCCTATTTGCATAAACTAATAAGTTGCTCTTCCACCACTCAAGTCAAATACTGCAGCTGTTGAAAAAGAATTTTCTTCACTGGATAACCACGTAACAAGAGACGCTAATTCATCTACTTTGGCAAATTTATTTCTTGGGATTTTAGATAACATATAATTAATATGTTCCTCAGTCATTTGATCAAAAATTCTAGTTTTAGCAGCAGCAGGGGTTACACAATTAACAGCTATATTTTTTAATGCTAATTCTTTACCAAGCGATTTAGTTAAACCTATAACTCCAGCTTTAGAAGTGCTATAGGCACTAGCGTTAGGATTGCCTTCTTTTCCAGCGATAGAGGCAATATTAACAATTCTTCCATAATTATTTTTTATCATGTAAGGAGTTACGGCTTTACAACAATAAAATACTGCATTTAGATTTAAGTCTATAACTTTTTTCCATTCATCAAGTGGATAATCAACTACTGTAGTATTTTTTCCTGCAACACCTGCATTATTGATAAAAATATCGATTTTTTTATGTATTTTTTCAATCTCAGCTAAATTTTTTCCTATATTTTCATAATTTCCAACATCCACAATTTGATATGAAACCTTATTTGAATTAATTTTTTTTATTGCAGTTTTAATTGCCTCTTCATCTATATCCCAAATAACAACGCTTGCTCCTGAAGCAATAAATCTTTCTGTAATAGCCAGTCCAAAACCTTGTGCGCCTCCTGTCACTATTGCAACTCTATCTTTTAAATCAAAATTAATCATATTATTTTTTTTGTTTTTTTGACCTTAATAAAGGAAAAGCCAATGCAATAAAAGATAAAATAAAAAAGGTTAAAGCTATTGGTCTTGTTAAAAACATAAGCCAATTTCCATCAAAAATCACTAAAGATTGTCTTAAAGTTCCTTCTACTAATTCTCCTAAAATTAATCCTATAATTACTGGAACAACTGAAAAACCAAATCTTCTCATAAAAAATCCAAGTACTCCAAAAAATAACATTATCCAGACATCAATTATCGACTGACTTAAAGAATAAGTTCCACATACAGATACAGCAAATATCATTGGCCATAAAATTTTGTTTGGAACTAAAGTTATTCTTGCAAATAATTTTGCACCAAAAAAACCAAATATAAAAAATAAAACGTTTGCAATTAACATTGCTCCAAAAATTCCATACAAAAAATCAGGCTGTTCTCTAAATAGATCTGGACCTGGTCTTACTCCATGAATTATAAGTCCAGTTAATATAACTGCTGTGGTAGCACTCCCAGGGATTCCAAGGGCTAAAGTTGGAACCATTGCGCCACCAGTAGCAGCATTATTGGCAGCCTCTGCTCCAGCAATTCCTTCTATTGATCCTTTGCCAAATTCTTCTGGTTCTTTAGAAAATCTTTTTGCTTCTGAGTACCCAATTAAAGATGCAACAGTTCCTCCCTCTGCTGGCAAAACACCAATGAAAGAACCTATGCCGCTTGATCTTAAAATTGTTTTCCATGTTTTCTTATAATCATCTAGAGATGGGAGTTTTACCGCTTTTAATGCAACTCTTTTGAACACTTGATCAAGAAGTGTTGACTGAGTTAACATTTCGCTTATAGCAAATAAACCTACTACTACTGGGATAAATCCAATACCAACTGAAAGTTCATTAATTCCATAAGTAAATCTATCAATTGAAGTCATAAAATCTTTTCCAATAGTAGAAATTAAAATTCCAAATGCACCAGCTATTAAATTTTTAATTGGACTTCCCTCACCAATTGATGCGAGCATAGTTAAACCAAAAATAGCTAATGCAAAATATTCTGGTTGGCCAAATTCATAGGCGAGTTTAGCTAAAACAGGTGCAAAAAATACTAAAACTATCACACTAAATATTCCACCCACTGTACTTGAAACTGTTGCCATACCTAAAGCTCTTCCTGCTTCTCCTTTTTGAGCTAAAGGATAACCATCTAGACAAGTGGCTGCTGCTGCTGGAGTTCCAGGAGTATTTATTAAAACCGCAGTGATTGCACCACCATATGTTCCGGCGCAATAAATTGATGTTAAAAGAACTATTGCTGAAAGAGGGTCCAAAGTCATAGTAAATGGTAAAATTAATGCTCCACCAGTTGTAGGACCCAATCCTGGTAAAACACCTAAAATTAGTCCAAATAAAGTTCCAAAAAGTAAAACGATTAATAACTTGGAACTAAATAAAGGCGCCATCATTAATAAAAGATTATCCATACTAGTAATAATAAAGGTTTGTAATTATTCCTGGAGGAAATCTAAGACCCAGTATCATTTCGAAAAATATAAAAACTACTAGTGGAAATAAAATTCCAACTAATAGTAAATAAAAAACTCTTTTTTCACCCCAATTGTAAGAGACAAATATTGAAAGAACTGAAATAGCTAAGAAAAAATCTAATGTTTTAGAGATTATAACAAATAAAATAAAACTTAAGATTGTTAAAAAAAATGGTTTTGGAAGTTTTTTTTCTTTTTTCCAGGGATTTTTGAATGATAGATAATAAATAGTTGTTGTTAAAAACATTATCAATACTAATAATCCTTTTGGAAACGTTGCAGGCTGAATACCTCTATTTAAGATTGGCGGAACCTTATCAAAAGTAAAAGTTGAAATTAATAATATTGTAGAAAAAAAAATTATTACAAAAAATACTTTAAATTCATCTTTAAAAAAAAAGGGCAAACTTTTGTTTGCCCTTTTTTTATTGTGTACATTATTCATAAAAAAAATGTACTTTCTTATGACTAATTAATGTAACCCAAAGCTTTAAGTTGAGCAGTCATTTCTGCAAGCATCACCTCCATTTGCTTACCCCACTCATCAGCTCCAACAACACTAGTTGAATCAAGTCCGATGTCAGTTAGAAAGCTTTGGAAATATTTATGCTCCATAGCTTTTATCATAGCATCTTCCAATTGTTTCTTTCTGTCAGCTGGAACTCCTTTTCTAGTTACAAATCCTCTAACAGTTGATAACACAACTGGTATTCCAAGCTCTGTGGCAGTAGGCACATTACTTAATTTTTCCATTCTGTTACTTGCAAGAACAACTGAAACACATAATGTTCCATCTTCAATTTCTGTAACTGCTTCACCTAAGTTTAAAACACCTACATCAATATCTCCTTTGATTAGGTTTGTTTTAATAGGACCAACTCCTTTGTATGGAACAATTGTCGGGTCTGTTAATTTTCCTTTTTTTGTAAAAGCAATCGCGCTTACATCATCAATACCACCGACGTGAGTTGTTCCGTATTTTAATGATTTTGATTTTTGTGCGCTAATAAACTTCTTAGCGTCTTTGATTTCATTTTTACAATTTACGACAAATAACTGAGGATCATCTGTTCCTCTTGCTAATGGTTGCATGTCACTTAATTTAACTTTAGTTTTACCCAATGCCATTGATACAGCATGACCTGTTGTCCAAGTTAAAGTATGTTGACCATCCGCAGGTAAAGTCATCATATAATCCATTGATGCTGCTCCACCACCACCTTTTTTGTTAACTAATTGCATATCTTGTTTTAGATACCTTCTAGTTCTTAATAACATCATTCTAGTAGTTACGTCTGTTCCACCACCAAAACCAGCGTGTGTAATAGCTTGAATTGGGTGACCATCTGCTTTTGCAGAAGTAATCATAAGTGGAAGTGCAACAACAAAAAATTCAGTTACCAAAAATGCGGCAGCTAAAAATAATTTAAAACTTTTTTTCATTATTTCCCTCTTTTTTAGTTAATTTATATTTAAATATTTAAACATAATCTGATACATAGCGTAAAGTAAAAAATGGCTCAAAATAAAATTAACATAGCGGTTCTTTTAGGGGACCCCTCTGGTATAGGACCCGAATTAGTCTCAAAACTATTATCTGAAGAAATAACAAACAAGTCTAATGTAATTATCATAGGTGAAAAAAATATTTTAGAGAGCGGAAATAAAATTTCAGGTAAATCACATAATTTAAATTTTGTAGAAGATTTCGATAATATTGATTTTGCAAAGGGTAATAAATTTTTTCTAGATATCTCTAAAGGTAAAAATCATAATTATAAATTATCTGAGTGCTCTAAAGAGGCGGGAGAAAGCGTTCTATCTTCTTTAGATTTAGCTTTAGATCTTGCTAAAGAAAACAAAATTCATGCAATAAACTTTGGACCATTTAACAAAACAAGCCTTAAACTTGGAGGAAATAAATATTCTGATGAATTACATTTAATGGCTGAAAAATTAGAGGTTAAAAATTTTTTTTGTGAGTTTAATGTTATTGATAATTTTTGGACAGCAAGGGTATCATCACATATTCCAATAAAAGAAGTACCTGAACATGTAAAAAAGGAAAAAATTATTAAGCCAATTAGGCTTATAAATGAAGCTATGAAATTAAATGGTATTAAAAATCCAAGAGTAGCAGTTCAAGCACTAAATCCTCATGCTGAATTTGGAACAGAGGAAAAAGACGAAATTATCCCTGCAATAGAAGAGGCAAAAAAACTAGGTATTAATGCTGATGGACCTTTGCCATGTGATACTTCTTTTATCACAGCTTATAAAAATGGGAATCATGATTGTATTGTTGGTATGTATCATGATGCACTTCAATCTGGATTGAAAGCATTTGGATTTGATAGAGGTGTAACCGTACAAGGTGGTTTGCCAATCCCTGTAACCACTCCTGCTCATGGAACAGCATTTGATATTGCAGGAAAAAATAAAGCAAATTTAGAACCTACTTTGAATTCATTCAAAATTGCATTAACAATGGCAAAGAATAAAAATAATTAAATGTCTAAGATAAAAAGTATTCGTACCAAGGTATATCAATGGAACGGTAAAACAGTTCCTCCACAAAATAATTTTTGCACAAATGCTTCAGACCTTTTGTTTGAAAAATCAGATGCTATGGGTTCATTTAGATTTCATGAATGGTTAATATGTGAAATCGAAACAGATGATGGTATTGTTGGAATTGGAAATGCGGCACTAGCACCTCAATTAGTTAAAAAAACAATCGATACTTATTTAACTCCTTTAGTAATAGGTGAAGATCCTTTTGATTATTCTTATATCTGGGAAAAAATGTATAGAAGAACGCATGCGTGGGGAAGAAGAGGATTGGGGATGGTAGCTATTTCCGCAATTGATATTGCGCTCTGGGATATAATGGGAAAAATTACAAACAAACCTGTTTTTAAACTATTAGGTGGACGAACAAAGGAAAAGATACCAGTCTACGCATCTAAACTATACAGCCAACCAATTAAGGATTTGCAAAAAGAAGCTGAAAGCTATGTTAAGCAAGGTTTTAAAATGTTTAAAATGAGATTTGGATGGGGGCCAAAAGATGGACCTGATGGTATGAAAAAAAATATTGAGCTAGCTGAAGCAGTTAGAGAGGTTATTGGATATGATACCGACCTAATGATGGAATGTTATATGGGTTGGAACTTAGATTATGCAAAAAGGATGATCCCAAAATTAGTAAAATTTAACCCTAGATGGTTGGAGGAACCTGTTATAGCAGATGATATTCATGGCTATGCAGAATTAAATAATATGAATGCAATTCCAATTTCTGGTGGAGAACATGAATTCAACTTATTTGGATTTAAACAATTATTGGATATTAAAGCAGTCAGCTATATTCAATATGATAATAATAGAGTTGGCGGATTTACAATTGCAAATAAAATAAATGCATTGGCAGAAGCTTATCAAGTGCCAGTTATTCCTCATGCAGGTCAAATGCATAATTATCATTTAACAATGTCAAATTTTAATTGTCCGATATCTGAATTTTTTCCAGTTCATGATGTAGAAATTGGCAATGAATTATTTTATTACATTTTTGAAGGTGATCCTGCCCCTGAAAATGGATATATAGATTTAGATGATAAAAAACCTGGTCTAGGTTTAACAATTACCGACAGATTTAGGTCTGATTTTAAAATAATAGAATAATTAATAAACTTCTACTTCATCTAATTTAGGCATTGCATTAGCTGCACCTGCTTTTGTTGTGGAAATTGCAGCTACTTTATTTGAAAATTCTAGAGCATCTTTAATTTTTAATTTATTGGATAAAGCATATGCAAACGCTCCGTTAAAAGCATCGCCTGCTCCAGTGGTATCTATAACTTTATCCTTTAATCTATAAACATCTATAAAAAAACTCTCCTTAGAGTTTGCAAAGTAGAGGCCTTTTGGACCTAAAGTAATAATAATATTTTTTACTCCTTTTTCTAAAAAAGTTTTTGCAGACTCTTCAATTTCTATTTTACTCTCGACCTTTTTGCCTAAATAAAAACTTGCTTCAGTTTCATTTGGAGTAAAATAATCAATACATTTAAAATCACTTTCTTTTATATCTGATGCAGGTGCCGGATTAAAAATTGTAATAGATCCTGTCTCTTTTGCTATATTAAGGGCATAACTAGTTATTTCATTTGGTGTTTCTAGTTGAGTTAAAAAAATTTCTGATTTTTTTATAAACTTAATATTGTTGTCAATATCTTCATTAGATATAGAACCAGCAGCCCCAGGTACAATATTAATTGCATTATCCCCTGTTTTTTCATTTATCATTATACCTGCAACACCAGTTGACTGATTTGGATCTTGAATTATTGAATCTGTATTAATTCCAGCCTCCTCATACAACTTAAGAGCCATCTTGGCATTTTGATCATCTCCTATCTTGGTTATAAAATTTACATTTCCACCAAGTCTTGCAGCTGCGATAGCTTGGTTTGACCCTTTTCCACCTGGACCAACTATATGATTTTTACCTAAAACTGTTTCACCTTTGATTGGAATTTTGTCAGCAAAAAAACAAAGATCAGCTACAAATACTCCAAAGACACATATTGAGCTCATTATTTATCAAGAACCCAAACACTACCATCTGGTTTAATTACTCCCTTTGTTAATATGAAACACCCATATGGTCTCATTTCAGAGGTAGATACTATTAATTGAGATTTTTTTGCCTCTTTATAAAATTCTTGTCTTTCAATTGAACCTATCTTCCAATTTTCTCCAGAAGTTTCTTTCACAGCTTTAATAAAATCTTTATGACAATCAGTTAATTCATCAGGTTTGTTATCAACCTGCATTCTGTTTGCAGCTGAATCAATGAAACTATCTAATGGAAAAACAGAAAGAATAGCCTTTGTAGCTTCATAAATATCTACTCCATCTAGTCTAATTACTTTATTATTTAAAGAGTGAGAATATGCTGGAAAATTAGCATCAGTTAAAACAAGTTTATCACCATGACCCATTGCCCTTAACTGATATAGGAGCTCAGGGCTTAATATTGGATTAATTTTAATTAGCATTTTGCAATTATAATATATAAAAAAAAAGGGTGAAATAAAATTTCACCCTTTTTTTTTTAATTTTCTAAAGATTATTTAAAATCGTTAGCGTTTTCTGTTGTTACTAATTGTGTACCAGTATCAATATTAGGATCAATACTTCCACCGTTAGCTAGCTCAAGAGCATATTTAACTCCATATGCGCCCATGTTGTATGAGAACTGAGCTATTGTTGCAGTCATTTCTCCTTTTAGGATGCTTGTAGCTGCATCTGGAGTAGCATCAAAACCAACAACGATCACATCATTCATATCCGCATCTTTTAGTGCTTGCATTGCACCTAATCCCATATTGTCATTAGAAGCAAAAATTGCTTTGATATTAGGATTTTTCAAAATGATTGATTCAGTAACTGATCTACCTTTTGCAGTATCCCACTCGGCTGTTTGAGTAGCAACAAGGTTTAAACCACAGTTTTTAAATCCTTTAATTGCTCCATCTCTTCTTAGTAATGCAGTTGATTGAGACTCAATTCCAGTGAGAATTGCAACATCAGATCCTTTTGGAGTTTTATCACAAATAAATTTTGCAGCTAATTCTGCACCGTTCATATTATTTGTCCCAATGAAAGTTACACCTTCATTAATTCCTTTTGTATCAACAAATACAACTGGAACACCACTTTTAATAGCATCGTCTACAATTGGTGCAAAAGCGTTTGGATCTCCTGGTGCAAGTGCTAGTGCATCAACACCTTTTGCAAGTTGATCCTCAACTTGGTTTATCTGAGCCTGTACATCACCTTCTTGTGGAGGAGCAATTAAAATTAATTTTACTCCTAATTTTTTTGCCTCTTCTTCAGCACCTTTTGTTACAGAAGCCCAGAATGGGTTTCCAGAACCAGGTCCTTTAATACTGAATAAGATTTTTTTACCATGTCCGTCAGCAAAAGATACTGACCCCATGCTCATCAATAAAAAAATCGCTGAAATGAAAACAACAATTTTTCTTTTTAGTTCTCTCATATTTTACCTCTTTAATAATTATTAAAAATTAATTTAATAAAATTTTTAAAAAAAATTCAACTGTTTATAAAAGACAATCAAATTTACAATTACAACTTTTAGGTGTGTTATTTTCTTGTCCCAAGATCTCTTCTAAGAACGTCAATATATACCGCTAATACTATAATAGATCCAATTAGAACCTGTTGCCAAAATGAACTTACATCCATCAGATTAAGACCATTTCTTAAAATACCCATGATCATTACACCTGCAAAAACTCCAAGAACTGTACCTCTTCCTCCAAAAAAACTCGCTCCACCAATAATACATGCTGCTATAGCATCTAACTCAGATTGTAATCCAGCATTAGGATATCCCGAGTCTGTTCGTCCAGCTAAAATAAGCGCTCCAATTCCAGATAAAAATCCGCAAAGTGAGTAAACTATTACAAGAATTTTATTAACGTTTATACCAGAGGCTCTTGCAGCATTAGGATTTCCTCCAATTGCATAAATCCATTTTCCTGTTCGAGTTTTATTCATAAATATCCAAAAAATTATATAAACAATTGCAATAAGAACTAAACTGACTGGTAAATATTGTGATTTTTCTAAACCAAGCCAAGTTAAATCAATCCGTCCATGACCAAGATATCTAACCTCGTCTGTAAAACCACTTATTGGTGTTCCACCTGAAATTAAATTACCTGTACCTCTAAAAATATACAATGTTCCTAAAGTCATTATGAAAGGATGAGGCATCCTTAGTAGGGTTATTCCTAATCCATTAAATAGACCACATAGAAATCCTGCAATCAGAGGCGTTATTACTACTATGTACCAAGGCGCCCCTGCTTTAGCAACTATTGCAAGGATCATTAACGACAACATCATTATTGATCCAACCGATAGATCAATCCCTGCTGTAACTATCACCATAAACACACCTAATGCTAACATCGATTGCCAAGAAATTTGTTTGAATACATTGGTAACATTTCTCCAAGACAAGAAAACATCTGGCTGAAGGAAGTGCATTACTACAATCATTATTACCAGTAGTAATAATATTCCATACTTTTCAAGGTATGGCATTATTTTTAAATACAGTGAATTTTTTTCTTGATCTTTATTTTCCATAATTATTTTTTACCCATAATCCAACCTATTACTTCATCTCTTGAAGTTTTAGATAATTCAGACTCTGCAAAATTTGTTCCTTGGAATAAGGCCATCACACGATCACAAACGGCAAAAATATCATCCATTCTATGACTGATAACTATTACTCCAACACCTGTTTGTTTTAAACTATTTATAAGGTCTAGAACTTTACCAACTTCTTTAATTGCAAGTGCAGCAGTTGGCTCATCCATTATTACTACTTTAGCATTAAATGCTGTTGATCTTGCAATTGCAACTGCTTGCCTTTGACCACCTGAAAGCTCTTCTACTTTTTGATCAGCACTTTTGACATTAATTTTTAATTTACCAAGATGCGCATCAGTAAGTTCTTTAATTTTTTTATAATCTAGAAATTTAAGTAGTCCAAGATTTTTAGTTGGTTCACGCCCTAAAAAAATATTTTCACCTATTGGAAGATTTCCAGCTAATGCCAAGTCTTGATAAACCATTTCTAGACCTAAATTTTGAGAGTCTTTAGGGCTTTCTAAAATCTTCTCTTTACCATCAAAGAATAATGAGCCTGCACTTGGTTTATAAAGCCCTGATAAAACCTTCATTAAAGTTGATTTTCCAGCTCCATTATCACCCACAACACCAAGACATTCTCCTGCATGTATCTTTAAATTGACATTCTCAAGAGCTGTTATGGTTCCAAAGTATTTTGTTACACTTTTTGCTTCAAGAAGTAATTGATTAATCGATGACATAAGTGAAGAAAATATAAAAAAATCAGTTAATTGCAACAGGTTTTGAGGCTAACAGATTTACCGTTTTTCTTTGAGCCCTTTTGCAGAATTTTGGGGGCATTTTTTTTAAAATTAGGTTCATATCTTTTAGAACAATATCACCCATATCAAAAAAAGCTTGTTCTAAAGCTCCAGCTCTATGAGCTGAAAACAATATATTTTTAAGCTTTCTAATTGGATCATTTTTTTTGACAGGTTCTTCAGGAAATACATCTGTTGCGACATATATATCTCCCTTTTTAATTCTTTTTTTTAGGTCCACAAAATTAACAATTGCTGCTCTACTCAATAAAACAAAAACTGATTTAGGCTTCATTTTATTTAATAATTTTTTGTTTATTAAATTTTTGTTTTTAGTTGTGATAGTTGCTAGAACGTAAATAATCTCACATTCACTAAACATTTTATTTAAATTAATAGACTTAAACCCAGCTTTTTTTATTATTTTATTTGGGACCCAAGGGTCATAAACATTTATATTTTTTGTAAATGGTAGCAGTAATGGGTAAAGCGCCTTGGCTAAATCTCCAAAACCAAGTAAACCAACTTTTTTATTTGCCAAAAGGGAAGCATTCAAATTACTCTTTAAACCATATTTTTCTTTACCTTTTACAAAATCAAAATGAGCATTATGTATATTTCTTAATATAGACAAAGTCATACCTAAGGCTATTTCAGCAACAGGCTTTGAAAAAACAGGTGATGTAGCGATAACATCGATTTTTTTTTTAAAGCAATAATTATAGTCAATATTATCCATAAAATTACTTTCAACATTTATAATGCATTTTAACTTAGAAGCTTTTGATAAAAGATTTTTATCCAGATCTGGTTGACCGATTATAAAAGTAGCTTTATGAATATTTTTTTCATAAAAATCTTTTTTATTTAACTTAGGAGCTGATATTATTTTATATTTTGATTTTAATTCCTTGAGTTTTTTTTTTGAAAAGATTAAATCTAATCTTCTTGGAAATGGATCAGTAATAACTATATGTTTCTTCACAGTCTATTTATTTAAGTAATTTCTTTGCATCTATTTCTAAAAACTTTTTTGGTTTTGCACAGTTAGTATTTACTGATACAGATTTTCCAGATTTAGCTGCTTTCATAATAGAAGTGATAATTTCTAATACATGTAAAGATATCTCACCATTACATAAATGTTTTCTTTTATTCTCAATTGAATATGCCATTTCAGATAATCCAGCTCCTCGATAGTTTGCATTAGTTGGTGCCTCGTTAGCTCTAGAACTTTGTGTTCTAATGTTAATACGTCCCAAAGGCATTTTTGTAGTCTTAAACTCTTTCCAATTTTCCCCTAATTTATTACAGGTTAATACTGATCCACCAAACATATTTGGATCTGGAACAATCATTGAGCCCTTTTCTCCATATAATTCAATGTGATTTCTTTGATGAGCTATTACATCAAATGATAATGTTAATCTTATAACAGAATTATTTTTAAAAGTGATTGTAGATAAATAAGTAGTTGGACATTCTACTTTAAATTTTTTTCCTTTTTTTGGTCCTATTCCAATAGTCCTATATTTTTGACCTTGAATGATGGTGCTAGTTACTTTTTTTGCAGGTCCTAACAGATTTACTAAAGTGGTAATATAATATGGTCCCATATCAATAACAGGACCTCCCTCAATTTTTGCAAACCAAGGTTCAGGGTTAGGATGATAAGATTCAATTCCAGGAAAAGCAAAAACTGCATTGCCTAATTTTATTTTTCCGATTATGTTTTTTTCAACTAGTTCTTTTGATTTTTGAATTCCACCACCCAAAAACGTGTCAGGAGCATTGCCTAAATATAATTTTTTTTTCTTTGAAAATTTTATTAAATCTTTTCCATCTTTTAAATTTATTGCTAATGGCTTTTCAGAGTATACATGTTTTCCATTTGTTAAAGCTTTTTTAGATATTGAATAATGCGCTTTTGGAATTGTAAGGTTTAGAATAATTTCAACTTCTTTATCTTTTAGCAGATCATTTACAGATAAAAATTTTATTCCATAGTTTAATGCACAACGTTTTGCAGCTTTCGCATTAATATCAGCGCATTTAATTATTTTAATATTATTAAAATATTTTTCAGCTCTAAAATATGTTTCAGCTATATGTCCACAACCTATTAAACCAATTTTAAAAACCTTATTCATAAAAAGTTTTTAAACACCTTGTCTTTGTTTTGATTTTCCTTCTTTGTGGATTTTTAATGCTTCTTTATTTTCTTTTGATGTTGGTATTTCAAGCGTAGGACTTTCCCAATAAGCAGATCCCTCAAGCCATTCATAACTATGTGTTTTGATTGAAATAACATAAGTGATATCTGACTGCTTAGCTCTTTTAAATGCCTCTTCTAATTCTGAAATACTAGAAACATGTTCTGCTTTTGCACCCATACTTGTAGCATGTTGAGCAAAATTAACTCCTTTTAAATTTTGAACATTTGATGAACTAAATAAACAATTAAATTCTTTTCCACCTTTGAATAATTGAAGTCTGTTTATAACAGCATGACCACCATTATCACACACGATAATTATTAATTTATTATTAGTTAATACTGAAGAATATATATCTGAGTTATTTAATAAATATGAACCATCTCCTACAAATGCAATGACATCTTTATCAGGGTTTGCCATTTTAATTCCAAGAGCACCTGAAATCTCATAACTCATGCAACTAAATCCCCACTCTGTTTCATGTGTATTTAGCTCTTTCGGCCGCCAAACTTGAACAACTTCTCCGACCAAACCTCCGGCTGCTGTAACAGCTATATCACTTGGATCTGAATTCCTATAAATTGCTCCAACAGCATGAGCGTAACTTGGCAATTCTTGATTTGTTGGCCCGCTCTCTTTATCCACATATTCATTCCAGGATTTTAACTCATCTTGTGATTTTTTATACCAGCTATCAGATGATTTCCAATCTCCAATGACGTTAGATAAATCTATTAATGATACTTTTGCATCACCTATAACTGCCTCTGCTAAATGTTTATTTGCATCATGTCTAGCAATATTGATTGAAACCAGCTTAAATTCAGGATTTTCAAAATTAGCCCACGATCCAGTTGTAAAATCTGCAAGCTTAGTTCCTATGCAAATTGCTAAATCAGTTTCTTTTGCTAAGTTATTTGCTGCCTTACCACCTAAGCCACCTATTGGTCCCACAAAATGAGAATGATCTTTTTTCATTGTTGAGTATCCCATAACTGTTTGAGTTACTGGTATATTATGTTTAATTGCAAAATTGCCTAACTCATCCATAGCATCAGAATAAAATACTCCACCTCCAGAAATTATTATAGGCTTTTTTGAATTTTTAATTTTTTCTACTGCTTGTTTTATTTGAAAATCGTCAGGTCTTGGTCTTCTAATTTTATGAATTCTTTCTTTAAAAAATTCTTCAGGATACTCAAAAGTTTCACCTTGTACATCTTGGCACAAAGATAAACATGCAGGCCCACACTCTGCTGGATCTATCATGGTTTGAATTGCTTGAGGAAGTGACTGTAATATTTGCTCTGGCCTTGTAATTCTATCAAAATATTTTGTAACGGGTTTAAATGAGTCGTTAGCGGTCATTCCAGGATTTGAAAAATGTTCCACTTGTTGTAATACAGGATCAGGCATTCTATTTGCGTAAGTGTCTCCAGGTAAAAATAAAATTGGCAATCTATTACTCATTGCTACAGCTGATGCTGTAACTAGATTAGTAGAACCTGGTCCAACCGAACTTGTTGCAATAAAAATTTGCTTTCTTCTTTTAGCTCTTGCATAAGCAACACCTGTTAAAGCCATATTTTGTTCGTGATGACCTCTGTAAGTTGGAAGTTGATCTTTATTTTCTTCTAATGCTTGTCCTAGACAGGCGACATTTCCATGTCCAAAAATACCGAATACACCAGGAAACAAAGGCTTAACTTGACCGTCAATATAGACTTTCTGAGCTATTAAATGTTTAACCAATGCATGCGCGCAAGTAAGCTTTATTTTTCTCATTTTTCTAGTTATATTCTCTTCAAATATTCAACTAATAAACCACAAAACAAAAATTATGTATAGCAAATTTGGACAATTCATTGATGGCAAATGGCAAGCATCACAAAATAATGAAACTTATGATGTTTTAAATCCTGCAACAGAAGAAGTTTTAGGTAAAGCATCTAAAGCAGGTGCGGAGGATGTAAACAAAGCACTTAATTCTGCAGAAAAAGGTCTTGAAGTTTGGAGAAATACTCCACCTTGGCAAAGATCAAAAATTATAAGAAAAATTGCAGACCTAATGAGAGAGAGAACTGATGTATTGGCTAAGTGGTTAACATTAGAAGTTGGAAAGCCACTATCAGAGGCAAAAGGGGAAGTTGGAGGAGCTGCAGATATTTTTGAATGGAACTCTGAAGAAACAAAAAGAATCTATGGTCAGATAGTTGAAAGTAGATTTGAACATACTAGAATGTATGTAAAATATGAACCTGTTGGAGTCGTTGCTGGATTAATACCATGGAACTTTCCAATAGTTTTATCTTCAAGAAAAATTTCCACTGCTTTAGCTGCAGGATGTTCAGTAATTTGTAAACCTGATGTAATTACTCCAGGTAGTGTAATGGAGCTTATGAATATTATAAATGATGCAGGCGTTCCTCCGGGAGTGGTAAATTTACTATCTGGTGACCCGGCTAAAATCTCATCTCAATTAATATCATCTGATATAGTGAAAAAAGTTTCTATTACTGGTTCAACAAGAGTTGGAAAACTTATTTTAAAACAAGCCGCTGAAAAAGTTCAAAGAGTTACAATGGAGTTAAGTGGTCATTCACCTTTTATTGTTTTTGACGACGTAGATATTAACAAAGTAACTGACATGGCAATTACTGCTAAATTTAGAAATAATGGTCAAGTTTGTATATCACCAGCAAGGTTTTATATTCATGAAAGTAAAAAAGATGAATTTGCTAAAACTTTAGTTGAAAAAGTCACCAAGCTTAAAGTTGGTAACGGAATGGATGAAGATACAATTCTAGGGCCTTTAACAACAGAAAAAAGATTAAATGAAATAGAGACATTAGTAGAAAAAACTAAAAATGAAGGAGCGACTGTTTTATGTGGTGGAAAAAGACCTGCTGGTTTTAATAAAGGGTATTTTTATGAACCAACTGTTTTTGATAATGTTAAAGATAATTTTACAATTGCTAAAGAAGAGCCATTTGGACCTTTGGTTCCATTGCTTACTTTTAAAGACACAGATGAAGTTGTGAAAAGAGCAAATGACAATGACCTTGGTTTAGCAAGTTATATCTACACAAATTCTTTAGAAAAAGCGCACAAAGTCTCAGAAAAAATGGAAACTGGAACATGCGCAGTGAACCATCCAACAATTGCATTTGCTGAAGTACCGTTTGGAGGAATAAAACAAACAGGTTATGGAAGAGAAGGTGGTTCTATGGCTATCAAAGATTATTTGAACGTCAAGTATACACATTTCGGTCTCAATTATTAATGAGAAAAAATAAAGTCAAACAGATGATGACTGATGGTAAGCCAGTTGTAAATGGTTGGTTACAAATACCAACTACGGTTTCAGCAGAAATGATGGCTCATCAAGGGTGGGACTCTCTTACAGTAGATATGCAACATGGACTTGTTGATTACACAAATGCACTTCCAATGCTTCAAACAATTTCATCAACTGGAGTAACTCCTCTTGCTAGAGTAAATTGGAATGAACCAGGTCAAATAATGAAGATTTTAGACGCTGGTTGTTATGGAATTATATGTCCAATGGTAAGTAACAAAGAAGAGGCAGAAAGATTTGTTCAAGCTTGTATGTATCCACCTAAAGGATACAGAAGTTTTGGACCAATAAGGGGATTAATTTATGGTGGGTCAGATTATGCTGATCATTCAAACGATGAAATTTTAAAATTAGCTATGATTGAAACCAAAGAGTCATTGGAAAAATTAGATGAAATTATGTCTACAGATGGTGTAGATGGAATATATATTGGTCCGGCTGACTTAAGTTTAGCTATAGGGGAGAAACCAGGATTTGATAGACCAGAAAATACAAAAGCATATTCAGAAATATTAAGAATATTAGAGCATGCTAAAAAAAATAATATTTTTGCAGGAATACATAATGGAACAACTGAGTACGCTCAGAAAATGATTGATAAAGGATTTAATTTTGTAACAATTGGATCAGATGGAAGAGCAATGAGCGCAGGCGCTAAAGCAATTGTTGAAAAAATGAAAGGCTCAATAAGCAAAAAAGAGTCTGAAACATATTAATCAAGTTTATCAAGAAAAGACTCGAATTCCTTTTTATTCAAATTTGAAGATTGTTTTTTTCCTGGAAATTTTCCTGACATAGAATCTTTTTTGAACGCCTTGAGAGCTCGAACTCTCTCAATTTTTATTTCATTTTTTAATTTTAATAAATTTCCGAAAGCTTTTGAATGTCTTGGAGGATTTAAAGTATCTCCACATATATCTTCCATGAACAAATACATTACATCTGCTTTTTTTCCTGAACCTAACGAAACTGTAACTATATTCGTTCTTTTAGAGATTTCTCCCATTACATTTTCTGGAATAACTTCACATTCAGCAGAAAAAGCTCCCGCATCTTCTAATCTTTTAAATTTTAAAAAAAGCTGATATGCCTCTTCGCTATTTTTTCCTACTGCTCTTAAACCACCAATCCAAGTAGATTTTCTTGGAACTAAACCAAGATGTCCCATAACTGGAACATCCTCATTAGCCAGCATTTCTATAATCTTTATACTTCTAGGCGTCATTACAGCATCAGCTCCATTTTCTAGAGCTTCAAACGCTCCTCTCATGATATCTTCTGAAGTTACAAATTTATTTAATACTAGCGCAGCAGTTAAAAATAGATTTTTTGACCCCTCTCTCACCTGTTTCACATTAAAAGCATTGCAGATTATCATGTCAAATCCAGCCTTCTCTGCGGCCTCAGCTTCGTCAAGTGTATTAGCTGTGACTTGAGTAAATTTTTTTTTTCCTTTTGCTTTTTTAAGATCACCAACTGTAAGAGTTCTGTTGGCAGGTTGAGCGGCCCAAGTATAAATCTTTTTCATTTTATATTTTTTAATTCTTTATAGATATTATTCACTCTATGTACTTCTTGTGCAATATTAAAGTATCCTTCATATTCAATTTCTTCTGGAGATACATCAAAATGATAATGTCCAGCATCATTCTTATGCTCATATGAGTGAAAGTGAGTATGCTCACCGGACTCTCTTAAATTTAATTCTCCCCCCGTAGGATCACCTGTCCATAAAACAGTATAGCATTGTAATTTTGGTCCAACAGGCTCGTAAAATTGTAGAAAATCTTTTGTGCATTTCATCAATTGTGGATCATAATATTCATATTTTATATCCTTATAATCTGGTTGTACGTGAGATCTTATTTTTCCGTTCAAAACTCTAAATACACCAGCAAGTGCAATATGATCTTTATTCCCAATTTTAAGATTTTCTGAAAGTGCTGTTCTTATTGATTGAGGAAATGAACCTTGTTTTCCAATTCTTTTTTTTATTTTTAAATATATAACTTTTCCTTTAACTCCATCAGAATAATAAACATTACCTAGTCCACCATGTTTGCTTGCAGTGTAATCCTCTACTATACATTCTTTATCTTTTCCTACCCTAGCAATTAAAGATCTATTTTCTTTTGTTATAAAGTTTTCATTTATTACCAATTCTCCACAGTGTCCATCAAGGCAAGACATTGCTCCAGATCCTGCACCAAGCGCGTATGATTTTTCTGATCCTATCATCTTTGAGATTTCTGAGTAATCAAATTCAGTTCCAAGATATTTTGGATCATGCATGTAAGGCTCTCCTCCAACATCGATTATCCTTTGGTTGCCACTCATACCTTCAGATGGACAATCCCAATTTCTTAAATTTGGACAATCAATTACCTCTGCATTTACACTATCATAATTCTTTGACAGACCTTTTTCTAAGGCGTTTAATATTTCTTCTAACCTAAATTTTTTAAAAATTCCTTTTTCTATTTTTAATTCCATATATAAATTAGGTACATAATATATTGCATAATTTTTTTACATAAATATATTTCGATTTTAAAAATGAATAATAAAGATTTAAAAGTTGCAGTTCTTGGTGCAGGGGCAATGGGTTGTTTATTTGGAGGCCTACTAGCAGAAAAAGGTCTAAATGTAACGCTCATTGACGTTTGGAAAGAGCATGTTGATGAAATAAATAAAAACGGTCTAAAAATGGATGGTTATGGTGGTGATAGATTTATAAAGGTACCTGCAACATCAGATCCATCTTCAATTGGAAAAGTTGATGCTGTGATAGTTATGTGTAAATCAACAGCTCTAGAGCCTGCTTTAAAAAGTATTAAAAACATTATAAGCGATAAAACAGTTTTAATGTCTTTTCAAAATGGAATTGGACATGAAGCTATAATTAAAAGTATTGTTGGTGATGAAAAAGTAATCGGGGGAACGACAACCCAAGCATCAAATATCTTAGGCCCTGGTCATATTATGAATCATGCTGCTCTACCCTCTTGGATTGGAGAATATGATGGTGGTATAACAGATAGAATAAGCGAAATTGCAGACACCTTTACTGCTCATAATTTAGAAATGATTGCAGCTGAGGATGTAAAAAAAAGAAAATGGATGAAACTTTTTGCTTTAACCGCAATAGGACCACTTTCAGCTATTTTTGATTTACATCATACTGATCTTTACATAAATAATAATGCTAACGACGTTTCTAGAAGTTTAGGAAAAGAGATAATATTAGAAACAAGAGATGTTGCTTTAGCAGATGGTGTTGATGTTTCTGAAGATGAGTGTTTATTCATGTTTAATAAAATAGTTGATTCTAAACAAACAAATAAGTCTTCCATGGCTTTTGATGTACTTTATAAAAGAAAAACTGAAATTGATTTCATAAGTGGCGCCGTATCTAAAATAGGAAAAAAACATGGAATAGCCACACCATTAAATGACCTTATGCACAAAATGATTAAAGTAAAAGAGGGCATGTACAGCTAAATGCTGAAAATTAGTAAACTAAAGAAAATTAAATCAAACTTCCCAGTCATTGTTGGAGAACAAATAATCAGTAGAAAAGTCTGCAATTCTTTAATTAAAGAAATAACTAATTCAAAAAATTTTGATGATATGATTATGGGTGGCAGAAGCAGGATTAACAAAGGATCAAAAAATTTCAACAAATATATCTCAAGTTCTAAAATCTCAAAAAAACTTTTTGCTATTTTCAATACACAATCGTTTTATAAGAAAATTGATAAAAAATTTAAAACGGAGTTTAAGGCAAATACTTGGGAAAGTTTGTTTAAACCAAAAAAATTTAATGAAAAAAAATATACACTAAAAAGAAAAGTAAATTCCAATGAGCTAAAAACACTACTAGGTAAAAATTATAAAAATCCAAATTTAAACTTAGACATTGATTTCTCTGTGTCTAAAGGAGGATATAGATTGAGACCACATAGAGATGATGTGAATAGGCTATATAATTTTTTAATCTATTTAACCGATATACCAAAAAAAAATGGAGGATCTCTTACTTTATATAAGAAAAAAGCAAACAAAAAACTTAGAAAAAGCTTTAGAAGGTTTCCTAAGATTAATGAACTTGATAAATTAAAGGAATTTACACCTAAACAGGGAAGTGTAATTTTCTTTAAATCTACTCCTAATTCTTATCACGGAGTAAAAAGATTTAAGGAAAAAGAATGTCCAAAAAGATTTTTTATTTATGGAAGTTATGCCCTTAATAAACCAGTAATATGGAAATATAAAAATGCTGAATATCATCCACATATTGTTGCGACGAAAAAAAGAATGCTTACATCTTTTCATGACTCAAATTATTTGCTAAAAAATTAGTAATTATGCAGATTAAGACTAAATTAAAGAGTATTTTAGACAGGGATGGCTTCTTAAGAGTAAGAAATGTTCTTAACTTCAATAAAGATTTAAAACCAATTTTAAATGACATGGAATATGTAATGGACAATTTAGTTCATAAATTTGCTCCAGATCACATGAAAGAAAAGATTTTTAAATATAACTTTAGGAAAAAATACACATACATTTCAAAGCTAAATATTTATGATCTTGATCAATATTTTAATACTAGACTTCCAAGAGATCACGTGAAGAAAGACAGTGATTATTTTGCATCTCAATCTTTATGGAATTTAATAAATCATAAAAGAATCTTGGATGTGGTTGAAAAATTATTAGGGCCAGAGATACTTTCAAATCCAGTTCAAAATACAAGAATTAAACAACCTGAAAATAAATTACCTAAACATTCTGTTCACGATGGTCTCTCAGGCCGAACACCATGGCATCAGGATGCAGCAGTATTATCATCTTTGGGACAAAGATTAACAGATATGGTTACTGTTTGGATTCCATTTACTAAAACTACAAAAAAAAATGGATGTATGATTACAGTAAAAAAAATTAATAAATTGGGACTATTGAATCATATATCAGGATATAGAGGTCAGGTCGAAATAAAAGATAGTAAAATACTTGATAATTATAAACCAGTTTTTCTAGAAGCTAATGTTGGCGATATTATTATTTTGCACAAACATTCCATTCATTGTTCATTACCTAATAGATCTAATGATTTTAGAATTAGCGCTGATTTAAGATACAATAGAGCTGGAACCCCATCTGGTAGGAAACCTTTGCCCAATTTTTATGTGAGAAGTAAAAATAAAAAAAATATTACTATCCACAACTATAAGCAATGGATTGCTTTGTGGGAAGAGGCAAAGAATAAATGTATACCAAGAAAGTATGCATTTAAATATCCGCTTCCAACATTTAAAAATAGTAAAAGAGATCTTGCTAGACTAGTATAATTTCTTTTTTAAATTATGAAAAAAATTCTCATTGTCCAACCTATTCATGAAAAAGGTATTGAATTACTAAAAAGTAATAGTAACTATAGTTACGAAGTTATTGAGGATTTAAGCGTTGAAAACGTAAAACAAAAAATTGTAGATGCAGATGCAGTTTCGTTAAGAACTTCAATATTGCCCGCTGAGGCAATTGAGAATGCAAAAAACCTTAAAATAATTTCAAGACATGGAGTTGGTTACGATAATATTGATTTAAATAGCTGTAAAAAAGGAAATATCGATATAGCAATAACTGCAACAGCAAATGCTGTGGCAGTTGCAGAACATGTTCTTTTCATGCTTTTAAATATCTCAAAAAGAAAGAGTATGTATGACCATTCAGTCAAAAATGGAAAATTTACGGAACGAAATAAATTACCAAAAACTATAGAAATTTGGGATAAAAACATTCTTATTGCTGGATTTGGAAGAATAGGAAAAGCGTTGATTAAAAGATGTTTAGGGTTTGAAATGAACGTTTTTGTTTACGATCCATATGTAGATTCAGAAACAATAAGCAAAATGGGTGGTAAAAAAGTTGAAGATTTATCAGAGGCTATTAAAGATATGGATGCAGTCTCACTCCATATACCTTTAACTGATCAAACTAAAAATATTATAAATTACAAACTTCTTAAAACGATGAAAAAAAACTGTATCATCATAAATGCTGCAAGAGGCGGTATTATAAATGAAAAAGATTTAGATAGGGCTTTGAATGAAAATTTGATTTTTGGAGCAGGAATTGATGTATTTGAGGTAGAGCCTCCAGAAGATGATAATCCTCTATTAAAAAATGATAAGGTTTTCCTCAGTCCTCATGCTGCAGCATTCACTGAGGAATGTATGACAAGAATGGCAAAAGAAACTATTCAAAATATTTTTGATTTTTTCGATGGTAACCTTGAAGATAGTAAAAAAGTAAAATTATAGATTATTAATTTCTAAATTTGATTTCTTTAAAGTATCTGTAATATATTTGTAACCCTTAATAGCATATTCAAGTGGGTTAGCTTTTTTAGGATCTTGTTCAGCCTCCACCACAAGCCAACCCTGATAATTATTTTTTTTTAAAATATCAAACAGAGGTTTATAGTCGATACACCCATCGCCAGGTACCGTAAAAGCACCCTCTAAAAAAGCGTCCCTAAAACTCAAGTCTTCAGAAAGTGCTTTTTTTAATACTTCTTCTCTAATATCTTTGCAGTGTATATGGATTACTCTTTCTTTAAATTTATTAATTATATTAATTGAGTTTCCCTTAGCAAATAACATGTGACCAGTATCTAAAGTTAATTTTACACTATTATCTGTATTTTCTAGTAATCTAATAGTTTCTTCTTCTGTTTCTATTACTGTACCCATATGATGGTGGTAAGCTAAAGGCATACCTTCATCTTCAAGATACTTTGCAAGTTCAGAAATTTTTGTGCAATAATCTTTCCATTCTTGGTCCGTCATCTTCGGCCTTCTTGAAAGTTTTACTGTTGGATCGCCTTGTATTGAACCAAAAACTTCAGCAAAAACGATACATGGAGCCTCACAATCTTTAAATAATTTCAGTTGGTCTTGAATTAAATTTTTTTCTTGTTCAACAGAATGTTTTCTAAGATTTCCGCTATACCAACCAGAACATAGTTTTAAGTTATATTTATTTAATTTTGGTAATAATTCTTTTGATGTTTTTGGGAATTTACCACCTGACTCAATGCCAACATATCCAGCCTGACTTGCTTCTAACAAACATTGCTCTAGAGGTGTATCTCCACCTAATTCAGGCATGTCATCATTACTCCAAGCAATTGGTGCTATACCTAATTTTACTGACATAAATTTTTTATTTGTTAAGATATATTTAATCATGAGATTAATTAAAGGAAAAAAAATCCAGCTTGGCGTAGTTGGAGGTGGTCCAAAATCTTGGATTGGTCATGTTCATAGAATTTCATCAAGATTTGATAATCAATATGAGATAGTTGCTGGTGTTTTTTCAAGAAATTCAAAACTATCTAAAAGCTTTGGTCAAACCCTAGGTATTTTAAAAGAGAGATGCTATTCAAATTTTAGTGAAATGGCTGAAAGAGAAGCGAAGAGAAAAAATGGTATTAATGTTGTGGCAATAATGACACCTCCCTCAAGTCACCAAATTATTGCAGAAAAATTTATTGATAAAAATATTCATGTGATTTCTGACAAACCATTTGCTGGAAATCTTACTCAAGCTAAGAAACTATTTAAAAAAATAAAATCAAATAAAAAAATTAAGTATGCTTTGACACATAATTATTCTGCTTACCCTATGGTTAGAGAAGCAAAAGTATTGGTAGAAAAAGGTAAAATTGGAAATGTTGAATATGTAAATGTTGAATATGTTCAAGATTGGTCAGATGGAGAATATATCTCTCAAAAAAATGCAAAGAAAAAGTTTAAATGGAAAATAGATAAAAATATTGTTGGAGTTTCAGCAGTCCTAAATGAAATTGGATCCCATGCATATCATATGGCAACTTATATATCAGGTTTAAAAGGTGAAACTATTTTTGCAGATATTAAACAAGTTTCAAATAAAGTTAAAATGGACAACAATGCTCAAGTTATGATTAATTTTAATAATGGAGCTAAAGGAATGTTTTGGACAAATGTGATGGCTAGAGGCGGTGTTTACGGATTACGAATAAGAATATTTGGAACGAAAGGGAGTTTGGAATGGGTTCAAAACGATCCAAACTATTTAAAACTTAATCCATCTAATGGTGCTGTTAAATTTATTGAAAGAGGTTTTTTTAATGCTGAATTGTCTAAAAAATTTTCTAGATTAAAATTTGGACATCCTGAAGGTTATTTAGATGCATTTGCAAATATTTATCGTGAATTTGCAGATTCCTTGAAAAATAATACAAAAAAAAGGTATTTTTACCCTAATGAAGACGAAGGACTGGAAACTGCAAAATTTATTGAAGCATGCAAGGTTTCAAACAGAAAAAAAAGATGGGTAAAAATAAAATAAAAACTGCTCTGTTTGGCCTTGGTAGAATTGGCCAGATGCATGCTAATAATTTAAGAAAAAATAGTGAATTTGAATTAAAATATGTTTTTGATTTAAATAAAAATTTATCAAAAAAAACTTCAAAAAAATTTAATGCTATTTCATTAAATAATCCAGATATTGCTTTTAAAGATAATGAAATTAAATGTATTTTTATAGCTTCCTCTACTTCTACGCATTTAAAATTTATTGAAAAGGGTGCTAAGTATAAAAAAGTAGTTTTTTGTGAAAAACCACTAGATTTAAATTTAAAAAAAATTAATTCATCTTTAACAAAAATTAAAAAACTTAATCCTAAAGTTCAAATAGGATTTAATAGAAGATACGATCCTGGACATAATTTACTCAAAAAGAATTTGTTAAAAAATAAAATAGGTAAATTAGAAAAAATTATTATAACTAGTCGGGACCCTGCTCCTCCTTCATTATCCTATTTAAAAGTTTCTGGAGGTATCTTTAAAGATATGATGATTCATGATTTTGATTTAGCAAGATACTACTTGGGTTCGGATGAATTTACATCGGTATTTGCTACTGGAAGTAACATATCAGACCAAAGATTTAATAAAATAAAAGACTATGAACTTGCAACTACAGTGCTTAAGTCGAAAAAAGGAGTGCAATGCATTATAACTAATTCGAGACATTGTAGTTTTGGTTATGACCAAAGAGTTGAGCTTTTTGGAACAAAAGGAATGATAATATCAGATAATAAAAGAGATACTGAAACTAATCTCTTTTTAAAAAATTCAACAAATAATAGATCTCCGCTACTCCATTTTTTTATAGAGAGATATGCTGAGGCTTTTAGATTGCAACTATCTGACCTTGCAAATTTTTGCAAAAAAAATATTAAACCTAGAGCTGTTTTTGAAGATGGAAGAAAATCTATAATATTAGCTGAAGCTGCACAAAAATCAGTTAAGTCAAAAAAATTTGAACAATTAAAAATAAATTAGAAATTTTTTATATACTTTGTATTTTTTTATCGCCTGCTTTTTTTACAAAATAAATTCCTAAGATAACAGCACATAAAGCAATTAAAATTTTAGATGTTACTAATTCGTTTAGGAAAATAAATCCTAAAATAACACCAAAAATCGGTATTAGATAAGCTACCTGACTTTGGAAAACTAAGCCATTTTTTTTTAAAATCATAAATCTTAATAACCATGCGATTCCAGTTGGGAAAATACCAAGATAAATCAAAGATAATGTAGAATCTAATGATGGATTTAAATTCCATGGTTGCTCAATTATTAGTGATATTGGACAAGCAATTAAAGCTCCCCAAATAAGAATTGATGCAGTTACATTTTCATTTTTCTTATTACTAATTTTTAATGTTAAAATTCCTCCAATTACATAAAAAGTGGATCCCAATAGAATCATAAGAGCAGAAAATAAATTTCCATTATTTATAAGTAAATTTTCTGAGAATAAATAAACAATTCCTGAAAAACCTAATACTATTCCAAATATTTTTATTATGTTAATTTTTTCTCCTTCTGCAAAGAAATGTGCAAGTATTGTTGCACTTATTGGTGTAGTTGACATTAAAATTGCTGCTAAGTTACTTTGAACTTTCTGAACCCCGTATGCTATTAGGAAAAAAGGTATAACTAAATTAATAATACCAATTGCTGCAAACCATTTCCAATCTTTAGAAAATGCTTCAATTTTTATTTTTTTAAAATAACAAAGTAATAATAATGGTATCATACCAAAAAAAATTCTTAAAAAAGCTATGGTTATTGGTCCATAAGAATATGTTGCAATTTTAATGTTGAAAAAAGCTGAAGCCCAAAGTAAGGCTAAAAAAGTAAGAATGAAATAATCAGTAGCGTTTGGAGATTTCATTCAATTATATCTTCTATTGATCCATTTGTTATTTTAATAAGATCATCAAAATTAATTTTAAAAATACAGTTTGGATGTCCTGCAGCTGCAAATAAATCTTTAAATCTGTTCAAAGAACTATCAACTAATATCTGCAAGCTATTTGTGTGTCCTATTGGAGATACTCCTCCAATTGTATATCCAGTTTGTTCTTTCACATCATTAGGTGATGCCATACTTAAATCTTTACTATTAAAAAACTTTTTTAATTTGTTTAATGAACATCTTTTGTCACCAGAGACCAAACATAAAAAATAATTATCACCATTTTTAAAAAGTAAGCTTTTTACAATTGCACCAACTTCACAATTTAAAGATTTTGCTGCATCAACTGCTGTTCTTGCTGTATTTTCTAATTCTGTGACTGATAAAGTCTCATCGAATTCTTTTAATGCTTTTTCAGCTCTTTTAACTGGTTCTTTATTTAATAAACTCATTATTGCAACTTAGGATTGATTGAAAATTCTAAATTTTTAAGGTTAATATACATGTAAAAAAAGCATAAGTGATATCTATTTAATAGGCATTATTTATCTTTTCTTAACTGATAAGAAAATTAAAAAATTATAGGAGATAATATGAGCGCTAAGGACGTACTAAAATTAATTAAGACTAAAAATATTGAGTTTGTGGATCTTAGATTCACGGACCCAAGAGGTAAACTTCAACACTTAACAATGGATACAACTATCGTAGATGAAGGAATGCTAAATGACGGTGTATTTTTTGATGGATCGTCAATTGCAGGATGGAAAGCAATTAATGAGTCTGACATGATATTAAAGCCTGATTTAAGTAGAAAAGTAATAGATCCTTATACATCTCATAATACTTTAATTTTATTTTGTGATATTTTAGATGCAGTTAAGAAAGATCCCTATGAAAGAGATCCAAGAGGAATTGCAAAAAAAGCTGAAGCATATTTAAAGAAAACAGGAATTGGTGACACAGCATACTTTGGTCCAGAGCCTGAGTTTTTTGTTTTTGATGATGTTAGAATTAAAAACGATATGAACGAAACAAGTTTTTCAATTGATAGTTCAGAAGGTCCATATAATTCTGGAAAATCTTATGATAATGGAAACATGGGTCATAGACCTGGAGTAAAAGGAGGATATTTTCCTGTACCACCAGTAGATAGTGCACAAGACATGAGAGGTGAATATCTTAAAGGATTAAGAGATGTTGGAATTACTGTAGAAAAACACCATCATGAAGTTGCTCCGAGCCAACATGAACTTGGAATGTTATTTGGAACTTTGGTTAATCAAGCAGATAACGTTCAACTATACAAATATGTTGTTCAAATGGTTTCTCACTCTTTTGGAAAAACTGCTACATTTATGCCTAAACCTGTTAAAGGTGATAATGGTTCAGGTATGCATACTCACCAATCAATTTGGAAAGGAAAAACTCCTGTATTTTCTGGAAATAAATATGCTGGATTATCACAGACTGCTCTTTACTATATTGGTGGAGTATTAAAGCATGCAAAAGCGATTAATGCATTTGCTAATGCTACTACAAATAGTTACAAAAGATTAATACCAGGATTTGAAGCTCCTGTTTTACTTGCATACTCTGCAAGAAATAGATCGGCTTCATGCAGAATTCCAATCACATTAAGTAAAAAGGGCGCAAGATGTGAAATAAGATTCCCAGATGCATCCGGAAATCCGTATTTAACATTTGCTTCTATGCTTATGGCTGGAATTGACGGTATAAAAAATAAAATTGATCCAGGTAAATCGTTTGACAAAGACCTTTATGCTTTATCAGAAAAGCAAGTTAAAAAAGTTCCAACTGTTTGCGGTTCTTTAAGAGAGGCAATGGAAGCGTTAGACAAAGATAGAAGTTTCTTAACTCAAGGCAATGTGTTTACTGATGATCAAATAGATGCGTATATTGAACTTAAATATGAAGAAATTCATAATTTTGAACATACGCCGCACCCTATTGAATTTGACATGTATTATAGCTGTTAAATAGCTATATTTTATGGGATTACCTGTAGTAATAGCAGGTATTCCCATATTAGAATTCTTATTTTATTAATTTTTGTTATCAAGAGAAATGAGTAATTTCATTTCAACTTTAAAGAATATAATTGGTTATAAAAAACCTGAAACTAAAAAGTCTAAGCGAAGAAAAAATAAAACTTATTCTATGAATAAAAGAGGCCAATATTGGTTCATTTCTTATTACCAATAATTAGTCAAATTTTAAAAGACTCTCCACAACCGCATCTTTCAGTTTCATTTGGATTGTTAAAAACAAATTGTGATGAAAATTCTTCTTTTTTGTAATCCATTTCAGTTCCAAAAAGGTACATTACGGCGGCTGGATCTATGAAAACTTTTACACCTTTGTCCTCAATAACCTCATCATTAGGATTTATTTCCTTTGTGTATTCCATTATATATGACATTCCTGCGCATCCACCTGATTTTACCCCAACTCTGACACCAATGGACTCGTTATCAGCAGAAGACATGATTTCTTTTATCCTATCTGCTGCTTGATCGCTTAATGATATAACCTGTTTAGTCATAAGTTTAATTCTAATTTTGCTGCCTCTGACATCATAGACTTATCCCATGGTGGTTCCCAAACTAAATCTAAATCTACTTTATCAACTTCTTCTAACTGCATAATACTATCTTTGACTTCTTTAGGCAAACTTTCGGCCACTGGACAATTTGGAGTAGTAAGTGTCATTTTTACACTAATATTTTTTTTATCTACGGCAATATCATATATTAACCCAAGTTCATAAATATTTACTGGTATCTCAGGATCGTAAATTTTTTTAATTTCCTCAATTACTCTTTCTTTCAATTCCATATAGTTACGACTCGGTATTAATGGTTTCCTTTGAGTTATCCATTGCAGATGTAAGAGTATGCCATGATAATGTTGCACACTTAACTCTCATTGGATATTGTTTAACACCAGATAGACACATTAGTTTGGTTTTTTCATCTTCTTTTAAGTATTCTGATTTTAATTCTGGATTTTCTTTTATCATTCCTAAAAAATCCTCAACAATCTCTTTAGCCTCGTGTTCATTTTTGCCTTTGATTAAATCAGTCATGATAGATGCTGATGCCATTGAAATAGCACACCCACTTCCCTTAAATGAAATATCCTCGACTATTTTTTGTCCATTTAATTTTAGATAAACATGAACATTGTCTCCACATAATGGATTATGACCTTTGGCATCTTTATTAAATTCATGTGTTTTACCAAAATTCCTTGGATTTTTTCCGTGTTCTAAAATAATTTCTTGATAAAGTTCTTTTAAGTTCATTTTAAATTAAATATTTTTTTACAATTATTAATTGAGTCGTTTAACTTGTCTAAATCATCTTTAGTATTATAAATTCCAACTGACGCTCTTGCACTAGCAGGTATATTCAATTTATCATGTAATATTTGGCAACAATGATGGCCTGCTCTTATTGCAACACCATCTTCATCTAGTATTGTTGCAATGTCATGTGGGTGAACACCATCTAATGTGAAAGATAGAACTCCACCTTTATTTTTTGGACTACCAATCAATTTAACAGAATTATTTTTTTGTAATAGCTCTTGACCATATTCAACTAAATCAGCCTCATGTTTCATTATATTCTCTATACCAATACTCTCCATAAACTTAATTGACTGATCAAATGCAATAACTTGGGCTGTAGCCATGGTTCCAGCCTCATATTTATTTGGTAAATCGCCATAAGATATTTTATTTTTTTTAACTTCTCTAATCATTCCGCCTCCACCTTGGTACGGTGGCAGTTCTTCTAACCATTTTTTTTTACCGTATAAAACACCTAGTCCAGTAGGCCCATACATTTTATGGCATGATATTGCGTAAAAATCACAATCTAAGTCTTGCATATCTAATTTAAGATGAGGAGCTCCCTGACAACCATCAATGACAACTATTATTCCTTTCGAATGAGCTAAATCTGTTATTTCTTTAACAGGCAATATTGCTCCCGTCACGTTGGATAAATGAGTAATTGCTATTACTTTAGTATTAGATGTTATTTTTTTTTCAATATCCTCTAAAGTAATATCACCATCTTGATTTACCTCTGCAAAATTGATTTTAATATTTTTTGATTTTCTTAAGAAATGCCAAGGCACATAATTTGAATGGTGCTCAAGCTCTGTAATTAAAATTTCGTCTCCCTCATTCAGATATTTTTGCCCTAGAGTATTTGCTACTAAATTTAATGCTTCTGTTGCTCCCTTTGTAAAAACTATTTCGTTTTTATCTTTAGCATTTATATATTTTTGAACTGAGGACCTTGTGTTTTCATATAAGTTTGTCGCTGCAACTGCTAAATAATGAACACTTCTTCCAACATTTGAAAATTGTTTAGTATAGAATTCATTTATTTTATCAGCTACAACTTTTGGTTTTTGTGATGAGTTAGCACTATCTAAATAGACTAGATCATTATTTTGAATTTTTTCATCAAATATAGGAAACTCAGTTTTTATATTTTCTAGTTTCATTCCTTTATTCCAATCATATTTTTAATTAAATTTTTTACCTCAGGGTCTGTAATTTTTTCAACTACATCAAGCAGAAACCCGTTTATCAAAAGTTCTATCGACTGTTGATAATTTAATCCCCTTGACATTAAGTAAAATATCGAGTCCTCATTAAGACTACCAGATGCGGAGCCGTGTGAACATTTAACGTCATCTGCATAAATTTCTAACTCTGGTTTAGCATTGAACTCGGAATCTTTATTTAACAATATAGCTTTACTCAGTTGATAACCATCAGTTTTCTGCGCTTTAGAGTTAACAAATATTTTACCTTGATATACTGCTTTAGAACTATCTTCTAAAACACTTTTTATAAGTTGATAGCTTTTTGTATTTTCAGTTAAGTGATTAATGATTGTTCTAATTTCATGGTGTTTATTATTATTTATAGAGAAAATACCATTTACAAAAGCTGAAGAATATTCTCCATTTAAATTACAGTTAATTTCGTTCTTACAAAAATTTGATCCTGAAGATAAAATAAACGTTTCTGAAATACTATTTTTATCTTGCTCAATATTATTGAAGGAATACTTAATATTTTTATTTTCAAATTTATCTACTTTGTAATTTTTTAAAATGGAATTTTCTTTTAAATCAAAGTTGTAAAAAATATTTAGGAAATTTTTTTCTGAAGTATCTCTAAATAAATCAATTAATCTTAGGGAACTTTTTTCATATAATTCAAAATTTAATCTTAAATTAATATTTTTAGACCAGATTTTAGAGTTGGTTGTATGATAGATAATAAGAGGTTTTATTAATTGATAACCCTCTTTTACCACTATTTTAAAAGACTTATTGTTAAAAGCACTATTTAAGTCACATAAGGGGCTATTATTATTAAATTTATTGATGGTTTCTGACTGATCAATTATTTCTATTTGGTCTTTTTTTTCATAATCAAAATCAATTTTTTCTATTCTTCCATTAATAAATACTATTTTGTTATGCTCAAGGCCATCTACAAATACAGAAGTATCGACTTTATTTGTAGATGTGTAGTCACTATAAAAGCTTAGCTCTCCAATATTTTTTTTTATTATTTGGTTAAGATCAGAAAATCTCCAGTCTTCTTCTCGTCTGTTTGGAAAACCTTTATTAATAAAATTATCTAAATAAAATTTTTTTATTTCAATATCTTTTTGAGATAAAGTTAAATTTTTAATAGTATTATCAAAATCTTTTTGTAATTGCTCTTTCATCTAATTAAAATTTTCATACCCCTTTTTTTCTAATTCCAAAGCTAATTCTGCTCCACCAGATTTTATAATTTTTCCATCCATTAAAACGTGCACAAAATCTGGTTTGATATAATCAAGGAGTCTTTGGTAATGTGTAATTATTAAAAATGAATTTTTATTGTCCCTTAATGTATTAACTCCATCAGCTACAATTCTTAGAGCATCAATATCTAGACCCGAATCTGTTTCATCTAATATTGATAACTTAGGAGCTAATAATGACATTTGCAAAATTTCATTTTTCTTTTTCTCTCCACCAGAAAAACCAACATTTAGTTGTCTATTCAATTTTTCTTCATCAAATTTAAGTTCTTTAGATTTCTCCTTAACCAATTTTAAAAACTCAATTGCATCAAGCTCTTTCTCGCCTCTTGCTTTTCTTACTGCATTTAATGAGGTCTTTAGGAATATATTTGTATTAACACCTGGGATTTCTAATGGATATTGAAAAGCAAGAAAAATACCTTTATGAGCTCTTTCCTCAGTTTCAAGTTCAAACAAATCTTTTTCCTCAAAGAGTACTTCTCCTGAAACTTCATATCCTTTTTTGCCTGACAAAATGTTTGATAGAGTGCTTTTACCAGATCCATTTGGTCCCATAATAGCATGAACCTCACCAGGATTAATATTTAGAGAAAAGTTCCTTAAAATCTCTTTGCTATCAATTTTTGCATTTAATTTATTTATTCTTAACATTAGCCAACACTACCTTCTAAGCTGATACCAACTAATTTTTGAGCCTCAACAGCAAATTCCATTGGTAATTGTTGTAATACCTCTTTACAAAATCCATTAACAATTAAACCTACCGCCTCCTCAGCACTCAAACCACGCTGTTGACAGTAATGTAACTGCTCCTCACTGATTTTTGATGTTGTTGCTTCATGAGCAATATTTGACTCTGAGTTTTTATTTTTAATATATGGAACTGTATGCGCCCCACATTTGTTGCCCATTAATAAAGAGTCACATTGGGTATAATTATTGGAATTTGTGGCTTTTGATGAGATATCAACTAACCCTCTGTAAGTCATATCAGAGCAACCGGCACTAATACCCTTTGATATTATTTTGCTTTTTGTGTTTTTTCCTAAATGAATCATTTTAGTTCCAGTATCTGCTTTTTGATGATTATTTGTAATAGCAATTGAATAAAATTCACCAACTGAGTTATCACCTTTTAAAATACAGCTTGGATATTTCCAAGTGATGGCAGAACCAGTTTCAACTTGAGTCCAAGAGATTTTTGAGTTCTTTCCTTTACACAATCCTCGCTTTGTAACAAAATTATAAATTCCACCTTTTCCATCTTTATCACCAGGGTACCAATTCTGAACTGTAGAATATTTTATCTCAGCATCATCTAATGCAACTAATTCAACATTTGCAGCATGTAACTGATTTTCGTCTCTCATTGGAGCAGTGCAACCTTCTAAATAACTTACATAGCTTCCCTTATCAGCGACAATTAATGTTCTCTCAAATTGTCCTGTGTTAGATGCGTTAATTCGAAAGTATGTTGAAAGCTCCATTGGACAACGAACACCTTCAGGTATATACGCAAATGATCCATCAGTAAAAACTGCGGAGTTTAAAGTTGCAAAAAAATGATCAGTGACTGGGATAACTGAACCTAAATATCTTTTAACTAACTCAGGATGATTTTGTATAGCTTCTGAGATTGGACAAAAAATTATACCCTGTTTTGTAAGTTCTTCTCTAAATGTCGTTGCAACAGATACCGAATCAAATACCGCATCAACTGCTATACCATTAAGTCTCTTTTGCTCTTGAAGTGGAATTCCCAATTTTTTATATGTTTCCAAAAGTTTAGGGTCTAAATCATCTAAATTTTTTGGTTTATCTTTCATACTTTTAGGTGCTGAATAGTAGTATAAATCTTGATAGTCTATTTTTGGATATTTTGGTTTTTGCCAATCTGGTTCTTTAAGCTGTTTAAATCTTTCAAACGCTTTTAATCTAAAATCAAGCATCCATTGAGGTTCTTTTTTAATATTAGATATAAATCTAATTACATCCTCATTTAAACCTTTAGGAGCTCTTGTATTTTCAATATCAGTTGTAAAACCGTACTTGTAATCTTTTAAACTATCAATTTCTTTTTGTCTGTTATCCATTTAAAGTTCTCTTATTAATTAAATCGCTTAGTGTTTTTTGCTGAAAAAAATTGTTTATATAATCCTCTAACTCATCCCACAAATCATGAGTAATACACTTTGATGATTTTCCATTACAACCACTTTCGGAATGCTTTTCACAACCAATTGTTTTCACTTTTTCATCTACTGCAATAAATACGTCAGAAATTTTTATCTCTGAGGCTTGTTTTGATAAAATGTAACCTCCTTTATTCCCTCTTACGCTGGTAACTATTTTATTTTTTTTTAACCTTGAAAACAATTGCTCTAGGTAAAGAAGGGATATACCTTGTCTTAATGAGATGTCTCTTAAAGATACTGGCTCATTTAAATTAAATTTAGCTAGATCTGCCAGAGCCATCACAGCATATCTACCTCTACTTGATAATTTCATATTTTCCGCAATTCACGGGACTTATACATACCCGACTATTTTAGTCAAGATTAATTGCTATTTAAAAACTTGCATTTTGTCACTTAATTTTGATAGAAAAACCTAATTTTTTTTTGAGATTAATTATCAATGGCATCAACAGATAACAAAATCATAGAAATATTTATACCTGGTCCTGCAGGGAGACTCGAAGCGAAATATTTTAAAAGTAAAAAAAATACTTCTCCAATAGTTTTAGTTTTGCATCCTCACCCACAGTATGGCGGAACGATGAACAATAAAGTTGTTGTAGATATATTTCAAACATTTGTGAATAATGACTTCTCAGTATGTAGAGTAAATTTTAGGGGAGTTGGTAAAAGTGATGGAGAATTTGATAATGGACAAGGAGAGCTTGCTGATGCAGCAGCTGCATTGGATTGGTTGGAGAGAGAAAACTTTGACAACTCTCAATGTTGGATAGCAGGATTTTCTTTTGGATCTTTAATTGCAATGCAACTATTAATGAGAAGACCAGAAATCAATAGATTTGCAGTAGTTTCTCCTCAGCCAAATGTTTATGATTTTTCTTTTTTATCTCCATGTCCTACGTCTGGAATAATGATTTATGGTAAAAAAGACGAGCTTGTTCCAGTGGAACACATAAATGATTTAAATAAAAGACTTAGTGACCAAAAAGGAATAAAAGTAGAGTTTGAGTCAGTTTTAGATGCTAACCATTTCTTTTCAAAAAATGAAATTGCTTTAACTAAGTCTTTAACTAAATATATAAAAAAAGAAACAGCCCTCTATTAATTAAGAATTTCTTGCAATTATTCCACCTACACATGGATCATTACAATTAGTTGTCGATGGAAAGGAAATTGGCAATTTTAAATAAGATCTTATAGCAAGAAATGCGAATGCTTGAGATTCTATATAATCACCATTTATATTTAAATCATCAATAAAAAATATTTTATTGCTAATTTTTTCTTTTAATGAATTAATTAAAAATTTATTTTTTCTACCTCCACCACAAACATAAATATCATTATTTCCGATTTTTTTGGATAATAATTCAGATGTTAAACTAGTAATTGTTGCACTTCCATTTTCCAGAGATAGTCCTTTTGCAAAAGAAATATCAAAATCATTTGTATCAAGAGATCTCTTTGAATTAATTTTACTATAATAATAATTGTCTAAATATTGATCAAAAATAAATTTATCTATTTTTCCTTTCTCTGCATAATATCCATTTTCATCAAAAAATTTGTTAGAATTTTTTCTTATCCACATATCAATTAGACAATTTCCTGGACCTATATCTCTGCTATTAAAATTAAAATCATTGTCAATTTCAGTAATGTTTGCAATTCCACCAATGTTTAATATTGAAATTGGGATTTTTATTTTATTTTTTCTAAATAATGCTTTTACCAAGCTAACATGATAGATTGGAGATAATGGTGCTCCTTCTCCACCATTTTTAATATCTTCTTGTCTAAAATTATAAACTACAGTTTTATTGGTTATTTTTGATAAGCTAACACCAAGTCCAATTTGTTTGGAAATTTTTTCATCAGTATTATGATAAATTGTATGACCATGAAAACCTATAAGTTCATAATTGACCTCTTTTGATATTTTGGTTGCTATACCAGCATGAAAATTAGTAATTTCTAACTCTAGCTCCTTAATTTCAGATGAATATTTTAGGAGATCCTGCATTTCTAAAATATTTTCTTTTATTCTATGGATTTTTTTTGTCAGTTTTGTGGGGTAAGGATCAAATCTATTATATTTAACATCAATAATATCTTCGCCGTTTGAATTTATAATAGAAGTATCTACGCCATCACCAGATGTTCCGCTCATAAAACCAAGTGCTAATAAGTTTTTTTTCATTCTTATTCTTTTTTATTAAAATATGTATATTGTAAGATTATAGACCTATGAAGAATTTTTTAAAAGAATTTAAAGAGAGAGGATACTATTATCAATGTACTAATGAAATAGAATTGTCAAATCTATTAGATAAAGAAAGTACAAACGCTTATATTGGATTTGATAGTACAGCTCCAAGTTTACATGTCGGAAGTTTATTGCAAATCATGTGCCTTAGACTTTTGCAAAAGTATGGCCACAGACCAATTGTTCTTTTAGGTGGAGGCACTACTAGAATTGGAGATCCATCAGGTAAAGAAGAAACTAGAAAAATCCTTTCTGAAAAGCAAATTGAGAATAATATTAATAATATAAAAAAAGTTTTTAAAATTTTTCTTAAAACAAATAATTCAAAATTAAAACCAATTTTTGTGAATAATTACAAATGGTTAAGCAAACTCAATTATATAAATTTTCTAAGAGACATAGGTAAACATTTTACAATAAATAAAATGTTAACATTTGATAGTGTTAAATTAAGATTAGAAAGAGAACAATCTTTAAGTTATATGGAATTTAATTATATGATTTTACAAGCATATGATTTTTATGAACTTAATAAATCAAACAAATGTAATTTACAAATTGGCGGATCTGATCAATGGGGAAATATAGTAAATGGTGTTGAACTAATTAAAAGAGAGTCTGGAAACCAAACATTTGGCTTAACCACTCCACTAATAACATTGGCATCAGGCACTAAAATGGGTAAAACTGAAAAAGGTGCAGTATGGTTAAATAAAGAAATGTTATCTCCATATGATTATTGGCAGTTTTGGAGAAATACTGATGATAGAGATGTATTAAAGTTTTTAAAAATGTTTACTGATCTGTCTTTAGAAAAAATAGAAAAAGAAAAAGATAAGGATATAAACGAACTAAAAATTTTACTCGCCAATAATGCAACAGAAATGTTACATGGGATAAAAGAAGCTGAAAAGTCTGAGAAACTTGCAAAAAATACTTTTAAAGAGAATTCTACAGGAGAAAACCTACCTGGGATAAAAGTAAATAAAGATATTTTATCGAAAAATATAGTTGAGCTAATTTCTTTTGTAAATAAAGATATTTCTAAATCAGAAATAAGAAGATTAATTAAGTCAAACGGAATAAAATTAAATAATGAAAATGTATTAGATGAAAAATATATAATTGATTCTAATTTATTCTCAGATAAGGGTTTTATTAAGCTATCTATAGGAAAAAAAAAGCACTTTAAAATTACAAATTAATTACCTTTTAGATTTTCTAAAGTCCTAGTGATAAATCTCGGAGTTAAAGTTTTTATTGGATTAACTGTACTTTTTAAGTCATCAGGTGGTCCTTTAATTTTAAAACTTACACCAAATATACCTTCACCAGTTTTGCTGCCTACTAAAATTTTACCAAGTAATGGTATTTTGGCTATGTTCTTATTAATAGTTGTTGCAGGCACTAAGGTTCCTCTTAAACTTGTTATCCTGTCTTTCTCAATATAACCCTCCATCATTATTGAAATTGCTGGTCCTATTGCATACATCTCATCTATCTCAGTAAGATTATTTTTTGTCCTATAATCCATCTCAAATTCATTAAATCTTATTCCCTCACCCGTCAAAAGATCAGCAATTCCTTGTAAAGATGCGAGTGTAAGAATTTTTGCTAAAACTGGTACTTCTTTAACTTTAAAATTAGTAATTTTGAGTTTTGACCTAGATGCATTATCAATTTTGGTTGAACTAAGTTTTAATTCACCCTCATCAAAACCTTTTATAAATTTATAATTATTTATAAACGGTCTTGGTTCTTGAATAAATATATTTGTGATTTTTTCATTCTTAGTTGTAGTTCTATAAGAGTAAGAGAATTGATTTTCTTTATCCAAAACTCCATTAGCTTTAGCTAAAATTAATTTATTATTTCTTATATCGATTTCACCAACAAATTTTTTAAGATATTCATCTTTTTCTAAATATACCTTTTCTAAATTAAATATTACTGAAGTATTTAAATTATCAAAGAAATTAGAAATCTTAGTTTTGTTATTGCTTCTCAATAATTTTTCAATTATTTTTTCTCCATCAATGTGGTTTCCAATAAATTGATAATTATTTGAATTTTTCTTAATTTGGAAATTATTTTGAACTCCTTTGCTATTAAAAAAATTAACATCAATTTTATCCGCACTCTGTAATTTAAAATCATCAGATATATAGAGATTATTCAGTGAAATATAATTTTTGTTTTCTGTAAAACTGATTTTCTGTAAGTTAAAGCCATTTGTAGATTTATTTAATAAAATTTCTAATTTTGATGGAATATTTTTTTTCTTGAAATATTGAATTTCATCAATCTTAAAATCACTATCATCTAAATCTAATAATGTATAAAGTTCAAAATTATTTTTGTTACCTTTATATTTAATAAAAAAATCATCCTCTTTATTTTGTAATAAATATTTTCCATCCAGTTGTAAATTAATTATATCATTTGAATATTCAAATAGGATTTGAGGATTTTTGATACCAATCTTATTGTCGAAACTTGTTAAATATTTTTTAATGAAATTTGATCTGTAATTAATATTTAAATTATCAAAATTTAAATTTGATTTTATAGAAAATTTTTTAAAGTTAAATGTATCGTCAATTGATACATTTATTGTAAAATTTGAATTTAGGTTAATTATTTGATCCTTTATTAAATTATCTTGTTCTTGAATATTTAAATATTTTTTAAGCTCTTTAGTATTGATTGAATTATTATCTGACTGTACAAATATTTCTACATCAGAGATTTTATCGTCTTTTTTGTCTAATTTGAGATTTATAATATTATTTTCAGACTCATTATCAAAATTTTTGTCTAAAAATGAGTAATTACTTTTTAAATCTACTTTTAATAATTGATCTCCAAAAATTATCTTAGTTTTAATATTTTTTAGGTACAGAATGTCTTGGATTTCTTCATTAAGTTCTAATTTATCTAAATAAATTTCAGAATCGACTAGGTAATTTTTTATTTTGTTATTATTAATTTCAAATTTGAAGTTATTATCTGTTTCAAAATTAATTTTTTTATCAGATAGAAGTTTTGGTTCTAAATCTATAAAGTTTAAAAAAATTTTAGGATCTAAAAGTGCTTTTCCATTGCTTATATTTCCTTTTATCATTATTTTTTGATTATTTTTGCTACTTAAAAATAATTTTAAATTATTATTTTTAAATTCATTTTTTGATTTTAAATCTTCTAAAAAAGCAAAGTGGGTATCAAGCTCTGCAGTAAATTTTTCATTTTCAAATTTAGATTTAATTGTACCCTCTTTTAAAAAAATTAGATTTTGGTATTTTTTATTAAAATGAATTTCGTCAAAATCTAAAATAGATACAATTTTAATATTTTTAATTTTCTTATTTTTATTTAATTTAAAAGAGAATGAATTTTGACTCTGAAGCAAAATATCCTTATTAAACAAATAATCTTGTTTTATATTTGTAAATTTAAATATTAAGTTTGGGTTTATTAGTCCTTTAGAATTTTCTATATCTCCTTCAACATAATATTCACCAGATTTTTCTACTGTTACATCTATTCTTTTTGATGCAAATATTATTTTCTGATAAATGAAATTTAGATTTGAAATTTTAGTTATTGTATCCCTATTCTGAAAGTTAAAATTTAAGTCATTTAAACTTTCATATCCTGGTATATTTAATTTTGCTTTTCTCACTGAGCCTGAAATAAAAAAAGAGAGAGACTCTTGTCTTTTACTATCTAATTTAGCATCTATTTTAAAATCTAATAATCCTTCTTTGATCTGACTATAAAATATGTATCTAGATAAATTATAGTCTATTGTATTTAAGAATGATGTAACGTCCTTTATTAAATTACTTGCAGATTTTATTTTTATATTTTTTATTGAACTTTCATTCTTTAAAAATTTTATTAAATTTAAATTAATATCTATATTTGAAATTTTAATTGTATTGGATTCTGCGATTAAATTTGCATTCTTAGTGTTAATATTAATCGCTCTCTCACTTAAATTTAACTTAATATAAACATTCTCAGTTTGCAGTGTTACTTTTGAGTTAAAATCTTTAACTTTATTATTTATAAAATTATTAAATTTATCTGTTTTTATTCCATAAATACTTAAATATGTAATGCATATACCTAAGATTAATAAAATTGATATAAGTGTAATTAATATTTTCTTAGGCATTTATTTTATATAAAGAGTTTTCTAAAAATTCATCAATTTCTCCATCTAATACCTTATCTGGATTTGAATTTTCGTAGTTCGTTCTATTATCTTTCACCATTCTGTAAGGATGTAATACATATGATCTTATTTGATGTCCCCAACCAATTTCTGATTTTGAGCTTTCAATATTATCACTTTCTTTTTTTCTCTTTTGTATTTCATGCTCATAAAGTCTTGCTTTAAGCATATTCATGCAAGTTTCTTTATTTTTATGTTGTGATCTCTCATTTTGACATTGGACAACAATTTTACTAGGAATATGAGTAATTCTTACTGCACTATCAGTTGTGTTAACATGTTGTCCACCAGCTCCACTTGATCTGTAAGTATCAATTCTTAAATCTTTATCTAATACCTCAATATCTATATTCTCACTTATTACTGGGTAAACCCAAACGCTAGCAAAGCTTGTATGTCTTCTTGCGCCTGAGTCAAAAGGGGAAATTCTTACCAAACGGTGTATTCCTGATTCTGATTTTAAAAATCCATAAATATATTCTCCAGAAATTTTAATAACTGATGACTTAATTCCAGCTTCATCACCTCTATGCTCACTAATCAATTCAACATTGTATCCTCGATCAAATGCCCACTTCATATACATTCTTCTTAACATTTGAGCCCAGTCTTGACTTTCGGTACCTCCTGCACCTGCATGAAATTCCAAATAACTATCTAAAGTATCGTTTTCATTTGAAAGAAAACATTTAATTTCTAATTTTTTTAAATTTTTTTTTAAATTTAAAAATTTATCTAAAGTTTCTTGAATTAGATGTTTATCATTTTCTTCGCTTGCAAGCTTAAAGATATCATATAACTCATCAATCTCTCTTTCTGATTGTTTATGAGAGACTAATAGGTCATCATATCCTTTTTTTTCTTTTAATATTTTTTCAGCTTTTTTTCTATCATCCCAGAATTTTGGGTCTTCTATCAGGATGTTAAGTTTATTTCTTTTTAAAACAATATCTTGTGTTTCAAAGAAACTCCTTAATTCTCTGACTTATTTTAATTACCTCAGCCTTAAATTTTTCTATTTCTTGTTCCATTAATAAAATTTAAAAATATTTTCTTTTAAACTGTTAATATTATAACTATCATTACTATTATATGACTGATTTTCAATTTTTTCTTTTTTATATGACTCAATAATTGTTTTTTTTGAGCCAAAATTTGCTTTTTTTCCTGTATCAGCATCAATAACCATCATTTTTATTCCTTTTGCAATTTTAAAAGGTCTAGCTTCATAATTATTCACAGCTTTTTTTATGAAATTTTTAAAAATTGGTAGTGCAGTTTTAGAGCCTGTTTCATACTTTCCTAATCTTTTGGGTTTATCATATCCAACATAGACCCCCACAACTAAATTTGAGGTATATCCGATAAACCATGCATCGGTATTATTATTTGTTGTACCTGTTTTTCCAGCAATTTGTAAATTTAAATTTCGAAGTTTCTTTCCAGTACCCCTCTGAATAGCACCTTCTAGAATTGAAGTCATTTGATATGCAGTTTGTGGAGAAAATATTTGTTTATAATTACTTTTTATTATTGGCACATTTTTTCCCTCAAAAGAAATTTCGTCACAATTTTCACAAAATCTTTTTTCATTATTAAAAATTGTATTACCTTGACTATCCTGAACTCTATCAATTATTACAGGGTTTACTAATTTTCCACCATTAACAAAAGAACAATAGGCACTTGTAATGTTCAACAATGTGGTTTCAACAGATCCTAATGACACTGACATTAATTCTTCAGGATTATCATAAATATTAAGTTCCTTTGAGAAATTTATAATCTTATCAATACCTAAGTCTTGTGAAATTCTAACCGTCATGAGGTTTCTAGATTTTTCGACACCAGTCCTTAAAGTAGAAAGACCATAAAATTTTTTACCATAATTTTCTGGTTTCCACAGTTTAAGATCCTCTCCTTGATCAAGAACAATAGGTGCATCAAGAATTAAAGAAGATGGAGTATAATTATTCTCTAACGCTAAGGCATAAATAAATGGTTTAAAAGATGAACCAGGCTGTCTCTTGGCTTGCGAAACTCTATTAAACTCACTTTTTTTAAAACTAAATCCTCCTGACATTGCCAATACTCTGCCACTATAGGGGTCCATAACGACTATTCCTCCATTGACATTTGGTAATTGTCTTAAGCTAAAAATTCCTTCAGAAACTTTCTTTACATAAATCAGATCATTTATTTTAAATATTTGATTAAAATTTTTCCTTGTCCAATTAATATCTTCATAACTTATTATACCATTTTCTTTATCAGATGTTTGAATAACTGTCTCAAACTTATCTATTCTTTTTACAATTGCTATTTGCCAATCAATTATTTTTTCTAAATTGAATTTATCTAAATTCTTATACCAATCTTTATCTTTTCGATTATCTAGAGGCCCACGCCAACCTTTTCGCTTATCATATTCTAACAATCCTTTTCTTAATGAAGCTGAAGCTAAATTTTGAAGTTCTAGATTTATTGGGCTTTTAATATTGAAACCTTGCTTGTGAACTTTATCATACCCATAATCCTCTATTACCTTTTTTCTAATATCTTCTACAAAATATCTTGTATCTTCTAAAAAAATTTTTTTTCTTTTTTTTAAATTTATTTTTGAATTAATTAAATCAGAATACTTATCTTGTGAGATATAGTTATTGTCATAAAGATTTTTAATTACTAAGTTTCTTCTATAAGTAGCTAATTCTTTATTTTTATATGGGTTATATTTACTTGGAGCCTTAGGTAAGGCAGCTAATAAAGCTGACTCTGAGTAATCTAATTCACCAATAGGTTTGTCAAAGTATCTAAGGCTTGCTGAAGCTATACCATATGATCCTTCGCCAAGATAAATCTGATTTAAATAAAGCTCTAGTATTCTCTCTTTTGACAAGGCTCTTTCAATTCTAAATGCTAAAATAGCTTCCTTGATCTTTCTATCTAAACTTACTTCGTTAGATAATAGAAAATTTTTAGCTACCTGTTGAGTAATAGTAGATGCTCCCTCCAATCTATTAGATTTAATTATATTAAAAATATTATTTTTAATTGCTCTTAATACTCCTTTTGCATCAACACCTGGATGTCTAAAAAAATTCTTATCTTCGGAAGATAAAAATGAAAAAATTATTTTTTTTGGTATAGCATTGTATGGAACAAATATTCTTTTTTCGGAGGAGAAATCACTAATTAAAACTCCATTCCCAGAATATACTTTACTTGATACTGGTGGTTTATAATTTTTTAAAAATTTATAATCTGGCAATTTATTTGAATAAGACCAAAGTATTGAGAAGATAGCTATAAAGCTCAACAAAAAAAGTAAAGTAAAAGCTAGCAGGAATTTTTTTATTAATTTACTCATTTTAGTTTAAATTATTGATCGAATTTGTTAAAGTTAAGGCACCGAATTTAAAAAACAAAACAAATGAAAAATAATCAAAATTTATGTCAAAAAATTTATACATTGATGCAACGCATCCAAATGAAACAAGAGTCGTCCTTAAAAAAGATAATCATATTGAAGACTATGAATATGAAAGTGTAAATAACACTTTAATAAAAAATAATATTTATTTAGGGAAAGTAAGTAGAATAGAACCTTCTCTACAAGCAGCTTTTGTTGATTTTGGAAGAGAGAGACATGGCTTCCTTTCTTTCAATGATATTCAGTCTGATTATTATCAACTTCCACACAGCGATTTGGAAAAAATAAAAGAGGAGGAAGAAAAAGTAAGAGAAGAACTATCCAAAGAAAGTGAAAATAATGAAAATAAAATTTTAGAAGGGAACAATGAAATAACAATAAATGATCCCGTTGAAAAATTAGAAGATGAAATTAAAGAAAAAAATAATAATCAAAAAAAATTTCCATCAAAAAGATACAAAATTCAAGAAGTTATTAAACCAAATCAGGTTATACTGGTTCAAGTTCTCAAAGATGAAAGGGGTTTTAAAGGAGCTGCACTTAGTACATTTATAAGTATCGCAGGAAAATATATAGTTTTAATGCCCAATACTGCTAAGGGTGGTGGTATTTCAAGAAAAATATTCAACCCTGGTGATAGAAAGAAAATAAGAAAAATTTTAAACGAAATAGAAATTCCAAAAGAGATGGGTATTATTGTAAGAACTGCTGGTTCAAACAAAACTAAAAATGAGATAGATGGTGATCTTAAAAATTTAATTACAGTTTGGAACTCAATAAAAGATAATGCTCTAAATTCAATTGCTCCGTCTTTAATTCACCAGGAAAGTGATATCATAAAAAGAAGTTTAAGAGACATGTATGATGATGAAACTCAGAATATTATAGTAGAAGGTAACGAAGGGTATCAAAGAACAAAAAAATATATGAAGCTTATGATGCCCAAACAACTAAAAAAAGTAAAAAAATTTAGAGAAAAAATACCACTTTTTTTCAAAGAAAATATTGAAAAAAAACTTTTTGAAATTTTTAAATCAGAAGTAAAGCTTAGCTCTGGTGGTTATATTGTAATAAACCCAACAGAAGCATTAGTATCAATAGATATCAATTCAGGTAAATCTATCAAGCAGAAGAATGTTGAAAGTACAGCCTTAGATACTAATCTTGAAGCAGCCGAGGAGATAGCTAGGCAAATTAAAATTAGAGACTTATCGGGTCTAATAATAATAGATTTTATAGACATGCTTAGCTTTAATAATCGTAAACAAGTTGAAAGAAGATTAAAGGAAAGATGTAGAAATGACAGAGCAAGAATTCAAATAGGAAGAATAAGTAATTTTGGATTACTTGAGATGTCTAGACAGAGATTAAGGGAAAGCAATATTAAATGGTCGATTAAATTAACTAACGAAACTTTTGCTTTAAAGGTTATAAAATTAATTGAAATTAAGACATTTGAAACTAATGCCAAAATAGTAAAAGTCAATTTGAATGAAAAAATACTTAATTTTATAGAAAATTATTTTTCAGAAGATTTAAACTATTTCAAAAAGAAGAATAAGATTAAGATTGACCTTACTTTTGATGAAGGGCTAGGCCTGCAAGATTACAAAATAGAATTTAAATCAAAACAATCAAAAGTACTAGAGAAGGTTGAAAAAATTGAAACTTTACAAAAAATTGTGGATGAAACGATTGGTATAAATAAAGAATTAAAAAAAGAAAAAAAATCAAACTATAAAGTAAAAAAATTTAAAAAAAGAAAAAATTTAACTAAAAAAATTAAATAATTCCTTTTTTTGGAGATGAGGGTGATCCTTGCAGACTAGGTTTAATGCTTCCAGATAGAAAGGATTTTCTTCCAGATATTACTGCATATTTCATAGACTCAGCCATTTGAAAAGGGTTTTTGGCTTTTGCAATTGCTGTATTTATTAATACTGCATCACATCCCATTTCCATAGCTTCTACAGCGTCAGAGGCCTTTCCAATTCCAGCATCAATTATCAAAGGAACTTTTGTTTGATGTCTTAAAATTTTAATATTTGTTTTATTTTGGATTCCTAGGCCTGATCCGATTGGAGCAGCCAGTGGCATGATAGCCGAAGCTCCAGAATTTTCTAATCTCTTACACATAAGTGGATCATCGCTACAGTAAACCATTACCTTAAAACCTTCCTTTGTCAAAATTTCTGTAGATTTAAGAGTTTCAATCATATCTGGAAATAAATTTTTTTTATCTCCTAAAACTTCTAATTTAACTATTTTCCAACCTCCAATTTCTCTAGCAAGTCTTAATGTTCTTAGGGCATCACTTGAAGTAAAACAACCTGCTGTATTTGGTAAGTACATTATTTTTTTTGGATCAACATAATCCATTAACAAAGGTTTAGAACTATCTGATATATTTACTCTTCTTACTGCAACTGTAACAATTTCAGCACCTGAAATTTTAATTGCTGCTGCACACTCTTTCATATTTTTATATTTTCCAGTGCCAACAATAAGTCGAGATTTAAATTTCTTATTTGCAATTTTTAAAATATCGGATTTCATTAACCACCACCTATAAAATGTACAATTTCGATTTTATCTCTATTTTTTAAATAGATTTTATTTAATTTTTTTTTATCAACTATTTTTTCATTTAATTCTATTGCTACTTTACTAATCGGTGTTTTTAACTTTCCGATAAGATTTTTTAAAGAAAATTTTATATTTACAGTTAAAAGCTTACCGTTGACTACTATTTTTATTTTATTTTTTTTATTCATATATTATAAAGTTTTAATGATTAAATTAATAATAATTAATGGTCCTAATCTTAATCTATTAGGTGAAAGAGAACAAACTCAATATGGTAGCAAGGACTACAAATATCTAGAGGAAATTTGTCTAAGAAGAGCAAAAGATTTGAATATTGATTTAGAAATGAAGCAATCAAATCTTGAAGGAGATATTGTAAATATTATACAAGATGCTCGTAACACACACGATGGAATCATAATAAATGCCGCTGGATACAGTCATACATCAGTTGCTATAAGAGATGCTTTAAGTATATTTAAAAAGCCTATTATAGAACTTCATATATCAAATATTTATAAAAGAGAGGATTTTAGACAAAAGTCGCTTATAAGCGCGGTCGTTACTGGTATAATTTGTGGATTAGGATTAAATGGCTATATTTTAGCCATAAACTCTATGCATGAAATCTTAACAAATGAAAATTAATAAAAATATTATTAAAGAGTTAAATGATTACTTAGAAGAATTTAATCTTACAGAAATAGAGTATACTGAAAAAGATGTTAAGGTTAAAGTTTCAAAATCTAGAATATCAAAAAATATAGAAACTTTAGCACCTACAAATGAAAAAAAGATTATAAAAGATGAAATTTCAATTGATAACTCTAAAAAAATTACTTCGCCTATAATTGGCACTGCTTACCTCGCTCCAGAACCGGGTGGTAAAAAATTTATTGAGATAGGACAAAAAATTAAAAAGGGAGATACTGTCATGATTGTTGAAGCAATGAAAACTATGAATCATGTGCCCAGCCCACTAGATGGAGTTGTAAGAGAAATTACTGTTGAAGATGGTCAACCTGTTGAGTTTGGTCAAACTATTGCAACTATAGATTAAATTAATGTTTAAAAAAATACTTATAGCTAATAGAGGAGAAATAGCTGTACGTATTATTAGAGCCTGTAAAGAATGGGGTATAGCCACTGTAGCTATACACTCGGATGTGGATAGAGAGAGTATGCATGTTAGATTAGCTGATGAAAGTATTTGCATAGGTCCTCATCAACCTGCACTAAGTTATTTAAATATTCCAGCAATTATGTCAGCAATTGAACTGACAGGTTCTGAAGCTGTCCATCCAGGTTATGGTTTTTTATCAGAAAATTTTGAGTTTGCAAAAATATTAGAAGAGAATGATATAAAATTTATAGGCCCTTCATCTAATTTAATAAAAATGATGGGAGATAAAATTGAAGCTAAAAAAGTAGCAAAGAAATATGGGCTTCCGGTAATTGAAGGCTCAGAAGGTGGGATTAAAGATATCTATGAAGCAAAAAAAATATGTAAAAATATAGGTTTTCCAGTTTTAATAAAGGCCTCTGGTGGTGGAGGTGGAAAAGGAATGAAAATTGTTAAAAAGTTAGAAGATTTTGAAAATCTTTTTTTAACAGCTAAACAAGAAGCAAAAAAATTTTTTGGAAACGATGAGGTTTATATTGAAAAATTCTTTCAAAATCCACGACATATTGAGGTGCAAGTTTTATCAGGTAAGAATAGAACTGTTCATTTACATGAACGAGATTGTTCAGTTCAACGAAGACATCAAAAACTTATAGAAGAGACTCCTAGCCCTGTTTTAGACGATACGATTAGAAAGGATCTATTTGACAAAACTGTTAGCATGGTTAGTAAAATAGGATATGAAGGAGCTGGTACAGTTGAGTTTATTTATGAGGACGGAAAATTCTACTTTTTAGAGATGAATACTAGGGTGCAGGTTGAACATCCAGTAACAGAGATGGTAACAGGAATTGACATAATTAAAGAACAAATATGGATAGCTTTCTCAGGAAACACCGCTTTAAAACAAAGCGACATAAACCCAAGAGGTCACGCTATAGAATGTAGAATTAATGCTGAGGATGCAAGCAAAAATTTTCAACCCTCGCCAGGAAAAATAGGTATGTGTCATCAACCATCTGGTTTTAGAACAAGAGTTGATGGATCTATCTATCAAGGATATAAAATCACACCATATTATGACAGTATGGTTTGTAAAGTCATAACACATGGTAGAAATAGAGAAGAGGCAATTCAAAGAATGTTAAGGTCTTTAGACGAGTTTGTGATCGATGGGATAACAACTACAATAGAACTGCATAAAGTTTTACTAAATAATAATAAATTTATTACATCTGACTTTAATGTGAGCTGGTTAGATAAAGAAAAAGTTATTTAACTGTAACATTTTTTTAACCAAACATCATAAACTGGGTGATCAAATGGTCTAATCGATGGACTAGATGCAAATGTCCAATCATTAAAAACAAATACGCTATCATTATTGTTCATTGTTGTATCTTTTACCTGCATATAAGCTGTAACTTCTGGGTCATCATCAAATTTTGAATTAAAACATTTCAAAACTTTTATATTTAGATTTTGAAAAGAAAATTCTTCTCCAATTCTAATTTTTATATTTGTATTTTTTGAACTTACTTTATCGAGGACACTTAGTTCTGCAGTTGTTTCGCTATTTGGCAAATTTTCAGCATTTATATTACCTATAATAATAATACTTAAAACTGCTGCTAATAAAAAATTAACTTTTCCAACTTTTATATTTCTTTTTAATAACATTGTTATATTTTTTTGGATGATAAGAATTTTCTGAACCTGTTTGATTGGGTAAGTGGTCTTTCTGCCAATCATATTTTTTTAGATTATGATCATTTTCTATTTTATTATTCATGTAATGCATCCATGAATACCATTCATTAGGTATTTTTGATGCTTCAACTTCACCATTATAAACCACCCATCTTCTTCCTGATTTGCTTTCATAATATTTATTTCCATTTTTATCTTCCCCTACTAGTTTCCCTGAAAAAAATATTTGCAATCTTGTTCCAAAAGTCTGTTGATTCCACCAAGTAAAAATTTGTTTAAATACTGTCAACATAAAAGTTTATTTTTTTTCAATTTAAAATTGTAAAAATTAAATTAGACTAAAATTTTAAATTTCTATATACAATATATCTTTAAGATTCAATTTTATAAATAAATAAGGAAAATAAATGGCAAAATATTTAGTAGAGACGTACTACACTTGTAGTTTTAAAGTAAGTCATTATCTCGATGATATTGATGAGAAAAATATTCAAAATATTGAGAAAAAGGATGACGGAAAATTTGAAATATTAGATGTAAAACTAGATAACAGAAAAACCAAAAATTTAGAAAAAATTGAAAAAAATAAGATAAATGTTGTTGAAAAAGAACGTACTCAACCTGTGCAAAAAAATAGTCTAAAGATTAACCAGGAAATGTTAGCTAAAAATAACAAAGATACAAATAGTAGAAGATTTAGTATGCCAGATAGAAGAAAAGGATATATTCAAAAGGCATCGATTGGAGATCATAAGGTATATCTACATACAGGTGAGTACGAAGATGGTAAAATAGGGGAAATATTTATTGATACAAGTAAAGAAGGTGAGTTAGTAAAAGCAACAATGAATAATTTTGCTATAGCTATTTCTCTTGGATTGCAATATGGAGTTCCTTTGGATGAATTTGTAAATGCCTTTGTTGATACTAAATTTGAACCGTCAGGAAAAGTATTTGGAAACGATAGAATATTAAGTGCAACATCAATTCTAGATTATATATTTCGAGAGTTAGCAATATCATATCTAAATAGAGAAGATCTTGCTCATACTCCTTCTATAGGAGGATCTGAAAACTTTGATGAAACTGTAACAGAAGAAAATAATGAAGATAAAACCCAATTCTTAAAATTAGTAAAAGATATTACAAGTAAAGGTTTTGTTAGAAGTAATTATAAAAAAAAACTAGTAGATTTATCAGATATAAAAATAAATCTTAAAGGGAAGAAATAATTACTTTTTATTTTTAATTGTTAAATTTAATTCTTTTAATTGATCATCTGAAATTTCAGATGGTGCATTCATCATCAAATCTTGTGCATTTTGGTTCATTGGAAACATAGTGACTTCTCTTATGTTTTTTTCATTTGCTAAAAGCATAACAATTCTATCAATTCCTGGAGCTATTCCTCCATGGGGTGGTGCCCCATAACTCAAAGCATTTATCATTCCACTAAATTTACTATTAACATCTTTTTTCGAATAACCAGCGATCTCAAATAATTTATACATTAATTCTGGAACATGGTTTCTTATAGCTCCTGATGATAGCTCAATCCCATTACAAACAATATCATATTGATAAGCTTTTATTTTTAAAGGGTTAGAAAAGTCTAATTTATTTATTTCACCTTGAGGCATTGAAAATGGATTGTGACTAAATTTTATTTTTTTAGTTATTTCATCAGTTTCATACATGGGATAATCAACGATCCAACAGAATGAAAAAATTTCTTTATCAATCAAATTTAAATCTTCAGCTATTTTATTTCTTGCAATACTTAATATTTTTTCTACATCATTTTTTTTTCCACAAGAAAGAAATATGGTATCTCCAATATTTGCATTTGTTTGATTAATAATTTCTATTAGTGAAGTTTCTGAAAAAAATTTCCCTACTGGTCCTTTAGCTTTAATTTTATCATCTTTTTCTAATGTAAAATAAGCAAGACCAGACGAACCTTGTTCTTTTGCCCATTTGTCTATTCCATCAAAGAAACTTCTAGGTTTATCCTTTGTATTCTCGGTAACTATAGCTCTGACTATAGAACCATTTTTTACTAATTTCTTGAAAATATCAAATTTTACATCGTCTCTTTCAAAAATATTTGTTAGATCTCTAATTTCTAATGGATTTCTTAAATCAGGTTTATCTGATCCATATTTAAGCATTGCATCTTCATAGGAAATTCTTGGGAATTTTTTATGAAGAATTTTTTTATCACTAAACGTGTTAAATAATTTTAAAAATAAAATTTCAATTACTTCGAAAACATCTTCTTGCTCAACAAATGACATTTCAACATCTAATTGATAAAACTCCCCTGGACTTCTATCTGCCCTTGCATCTTCATCTCTGAAACATGGCGCTATTTGAAAATATTTATCAAAACCTGAAACCATTATTAGTTGTTTAAATTGCTGAGGTGCTTGTGGTAAGGCATAAAATTTTCCAGGATTTAATCTACTTGGAACAAGAAAATCTCTTGCTCCTTCTGGGCTGGATGAAGTTAATATAGGTGTTTGAAATTCTAAAAAACCAAGTTTTTGCATCTCATTTCTTATAAATGAGATTACTTTTGACCTAAGTATAATATTTTGATGAATTTTTTTTCTTCTTAAATCCAAGAATCTATATTTAAGTCTAATTTCCTCAGCATATTCTTGATCCGAAAAAACAGGCATCGGCAATTCCTTGGTTTCACCTAAAATATCTATATTGATTATCTTTACTTCTATTTCGCCTGTAGAAATATTTTTATTTATTGTTTCAACCGATCTCTCAACAACAACCCCTGATATTTTAATTACAGTTTCTAAGGATAATTTTTCAATCTCCTTGAAAATTTCATTACTTTTGTCAATTACGCATTGAGTTACCCCGTAATTATCTCTTAAATCTATAAATAGCAAATTTCCATGGTCTCTTTTTTTATTGATCCAGCCGGACAAAGAAATTTCATTTTCTTTATTTAGCTTAGTCAACTCTCCACAAGTATGGGTTCTATACTTTTTCAATTTATAAAATCTCTTTTATTGTCTTAAAATTAATTGGTTTTTTTTTTTTTAAACTCAGTTCGTCAATCTTATATATAAATTCATCAATTTTTCTATAAGATCTATCAATTCTACTAATAATAAAATTTATAATTTTTTTTTCTATTTTAATCTGACGATCAGAGAAATTCTTAAGTATTATTGCAAAAAGTAATTCATCATCTGGATTTTCAATTTCTGCGTAAAGACAATTTTTCGATCTTGAAGCTAAATCAGTTAAGTTATATTTAATTTCACTTATTGGTATTAATGAATTTATCAACATATATTTACTGTCCTGATCTATTAAATTAAAAATTGAGTATAGTATTTGCTCTTCTCTACACTCTTCAAAATCATCAATAATTATACTTTCAAATAATTTTAAATTTTTAAAAATACTATTATCAATATCTCTTCCCTTAACTAAAAACGCGTTGGATTTTATCTTAAAGATATTTGCTAGGTGACTTTTTCCTGAAAATTTTTCGCCTGATATATTTAATATTTTCTTGTTCCAGTCAGGCCATCTATCGATCAAATTAAATGCTTTAGAATTACTTTTCGATAAGAAAAAATCATGTTCATTGAAGTTGCATTTATAATCTAGCTCAAGGAGTAATTGATTTAATTCACTCATTTTATTTTCCAATTAGTTGAGGAAGTGTCGACATTAATATCATAAGATAAAATATCTTTTAAAAATCTTTTTGGACTACTACTATAATTAACCTTATAAATGATTTCGTTACTATCAAACTTCTCAATTTTATAATTATTTACAAAATCTAGGTCTTCTAAAGTGTTTTCTAATTTTAAAGATTTTTTAACATTAAAAGTTTCAACTGATAATCGGATAGGAACTGATGTAGATGGGTTCATTTTATTAATAGATTTCCAATTATCTTCGTATCTATTCTTAATACTAATTATCATAGAATCTATTTCTAACTGGTTTTCTAAGTTTTTATTTTTAAATTTTTTACTTAACACTACATATTTTTCGTCAAAGTTTATTTTTGAATAAATTTTTATATCATTTTTCCTTTTGAAAATTATCATTATTATAAAATTTTTGAAATCGTATTTTTTTAGTATTTTTTTGAAATTATAATTCTGAATATTTTCAAAGTTTTTTTTTATTATAAAATAATCTTCTGCATCTTCATTTGGTAAAATGTAATTAATTTGGAAATAATTTTTATCAATATTTTTCCAATTTTTTACAAAAATATTATCATTTAAATAATTGAAATTATTACTTTCTAAATCAATAAAAACTGGTAGAAAAAGAACATCAATTTTTTTGGGTAATGATAAAGTTATATTTTTAGTGTTTAAGAATTTAATTAATTTTTTTCTATTAAATTCCACTTCCATGATACTTTTATATTTTTGGTTAATAAATTTTTCATCCAATATCGAAAAATTTTCAACTATTTTTTTAATATCCTTTATTGGTGTGTCTATAACTCTATTTAAGTCTTTTTCCTCAAGTATCATTTGTGAAAGATCTTGAAATGCTATTTTGAATCCTCTGTCCATAACTTTCAATTTATTAAAATTCAGATTATATTTTTCCTCGACTTCAATTTTTGAAACTACAAAAGTTTTGGCAAAAACCTTATTTGTGGAAAACTCAATAATATTAAAGGTTAAAAATATAAAAAATATATATAAGTAAATTAATTTTTTTTTAAAATAACACATTACTTTTTTATATGGCATCAAATAAATTAACATACAGTAAGAGTGGCGTTAATATTCCAAAAGCAGATAGTTTCATTAAGTTCATAAGTTCGCTAACAAGAAAATCAAGTAAAAGTGGTGATTTTAAGAATATAGGAGGCTTTGGAGCGATCTCTCCAATACCCAAAATGTTACAAAATCCACATATTGTTACTAGCACTGATGGAGTTGGAACGAAAATTGAGATTGCAAATGATCTAAATAAATTTGATACAATTGGAATAGATCTTGTTGCGATGTGTGTAAATGATTTAGTCGTTCAAGGAGCGAAGCCTTATTTATTCTTAGACTACATTTCTATTAGCAAAATTAATTTGAAAAAATTAAAACATTTAGTTAGAGGAATTGTTAAGGGATGTGATATCGCTGGTTGCAAATTAGTTGGTGGCGAAACTGCTGAAATGCCAGGAACGTATACTAAAGGAAAATTTGATATAGCAGGTTTTGCTGTTGGTCTTGTTGAAAAGAATAAAATACTTAATAAAAAAATTAAAAATAATGATCTTATTTTAGCTGTACCCTCTAATGGACTTCACTCTAACGGTTATTCCTTGGTTAGATATCTCTTAAAAAAGAAAAAAATAAATTTAAAAACAAGCAAATTTCTCAAAGACGAATTAATTAGACCAACTAAAATTTATGTAAAAGAATTATCACTTATTAATGAAAAAAATTTAATAAATGGATGTGCAAATATAACTGGTGGAGGTTTGGTGGATAATATTCAAAGAATAATACCAAGAGATTTATGCGCTGAAATAGATTTAAATAGAGTCAAAACATTAAAAATTTTTAGATGGTTATATAAAATGGGTGTAAGTCAGAAAGAAATGTTAAAGACCTTTAATTGTGGTGTAGGTTTTTGTTTAGTGACAAATCCTAGAAATTTGAATTCAGTAAGTAAATATTTTGGAAAAGAATTTAAACCCTATATAATTGGAAAAATAGTTAAAAATTCAAAAAAAGTAAAATTAAGTGGAAAAATATTCTGGTAAAAAAAATACCGCTGTCTTTATAAGTGGTAGAGGCAGTAACTTAAAATCTTTAATAAAACACTCAAAAAAAAAGAATTCTTTAATTAAAATTATATTAGTTATTTCAAACAATCCAGATGCTGAGGGACTAAAATATGCATCTAGATCTAAAATAAAATTTTATGGAAATAAAAATAAATCAAATTTTGAAAATAAATCACTTAAGTTACTAAAAAAATACGATATAGATTTAATTTGTTTGGCTGGATTTATGAAAATCTTGTCAGGTAATTTTATAAAAAAATTTTCTAAACCAATATTAAATATTCATCCATCACTTTTGCCAAAGTATAAAGGATTGAATACACATGATAGAGCAATTAAAAATAAGGATCGATTTACAGGAGCTTCAATTCATAAAGTAACAGAAAAACTAGATTCAGGTAAAGTTATTTTACAAAAAAAGGTGAAAATCCTTAAATCAGATAATGTAAGAAGTTTAGAAAAAAAAGTGCTTAAAATTGAACATGAAATTTATCCAAAAGCTATTAATAAGTTTTTAACTAATCTTTAAAAAAAAAATCTAACTCGATCTTAGCATTTTCAACACTATCTGATCCATGAACAGAATTTTTGTCAATTGAAATACCATATTTTTTTCGAAGCGTTCCCTCTTCTGCATCTTTAGGATTAGTTGCTCCCATAAATTTTCTATTTTCTTGAACAGCATTATCTTTTTGAAGATTCATTACAACAATTGGTCCAGAAGATAAGTAAGCACACAAATCATTATAAAATGGTTTAGACTCATGAACTTTATAAAACTTTTCAGCTTCTTCTTTAGAAATATGAATTTTTTTTTCTTTTAAAATTTCAAATCCATTATTTTTAAATTCATTTTTAATCTGATCTTGCAAATTTCTTTCAACGGCATCTGGCTTAATTATTGATAATGTTTGTTCAATATTACTCATAATTCTCCTCTATAAATTTGTTTAATAATCTAACACCATATCCAGTTGCGCCACCAGAATTCAGTGCTCCAGCATATTTAGAAAAAGCCATTCCAGCAATATCTAAATGTGCCCAAGGTGTTTTATTAATTATAAATCTTTGTAAAAATTGAGCAGCTGTTGTTGATCCAGCTCCTCCAACATAATTAATATTTTGCATATCAGCATTATTTGAATTCATTAATTTGTTATAATTCTCATGAAGTGGCATTTCCCATACTTTTTCTTCTACATGCTCTCCTGCATCAAAAAGTTGTTTAGACAATTTTTTATTATTGGACCAAAGCCCTGCATACTCAGATCCAAGCGCAACAATTATTGCTCCAGTTAATGTTGCTAAGTCAATAATTAGACTTGGCTTAAATTTCTCTTCGGTATATGTAAGTGCATCTGCTAAAACTAGTCTTCCCTCAGCATCAGTATTTAAAACTTCAATTGTTTGTCCGCTATAAGATTTTACAATATCTCCAGGTCTTTGTGCATTGGCTCCTGGCATATTTTCAACTAATCCAACAACTCCAACTGCATTAATTTTTGATTTCCTTAAAGCTAGAGTTTTCATAAGACCAACAACAGTTGCTGAACCCGCCATATCATATGTCATATCTTCCATAAATTTTGCAGGTTTGAGTGAAATTCCACCAGTATCAAAACAAACACCTTTGCCAACGAAGGCTAAAGGTTTTGATTTGTTTTTATTTCCATTCCATTCTATTGTTACCATATAAGAACCTCTGATACTTCCTTGTCCGACACCAAGCAATGCGTTAAAACCTAATTTCTTTAATCTCTTTTGGTTATATACTGTTACTTTTAATCCAAACTTTCTTAATTTAACAATTCTCTTTGCGTATTCATCTGGGTGCAAAATATTACCAGGTTCAGAAACTAAATCTCTTGTAAGAAAAACCCCTTCCAAAAGAGCATTTAATTTATTTCTTAATAAATTTTTTTGTTTAGTGTTACTGCCAACTACACTTAAATTTATGTTTACATTTTTTTTCTTATCTGTTTTGTAAAGATTAAAATTATATGACTTAAGTTGTGCTCCATGAAGAAACTTTTCTAATTGTACATTAGTAAAAGAGTTATTTTCTACATTTATAAATGAATTCTCTTTTTTATTTTCCTTTAAAAAAACAAATAATTTCGAACCAAGTTTTTCAAAATCTAAGGAAACTTTTGATTTTGTACAATTTACAAATACATAGCATTTATTGTTGTAATCTTTTGCAAGAAAATTCCCTTCAGAAAAAAGTTTACTATTGAAAACTGATTTTGCTAATTGTTTAATCTCTTTACTTTTTATAACTTTTTGAGTTAGGAGAATAATCTCGTTATCCTTTGCGATTTTTGGGACTTTATTTACAAAATTTAAATTTAGCTTCATTTTTTTGAAATATTTATTAGATAATGTTGTATATTTATTAAAACAATAATTTCAATGGATAAATTAATATTTCGTAAATTTTCACTAGATATAGTTAATTTTTTTCTAATATCCTCATTAAGTATCACTTTTATAGTTTGGATTATACAAGCAGTTAACTACCTAGACTTAGTTTCAGATGATGGACATAGTCTTAATGTTTACTTTTACTACGTTTCTCTTAATTTGCCAAAAATATTTAGTAAAATTATTATTTTTGTATTTTTTATCTCTATTTTTTATGTAATAAACAAATACAACAATTCCAATGAATTAATTGTATTTTGGAATAATGGAATAAAAAAAATTCATTTTATTAATTTTATTTTAAAAATTTCAATATTTTTTCTTATTTTACAACTAACATTAAATCTCTTTATTGTTCCAAAATCCCAGAGTTTAGCAAGAATGTTTATAAAGGAATCAAATATAGATTTTTTACCAAAGTTAATATCTGAAAAAAAATTTATTAATGTAGTAAAAAATCTTACTATTTTTGTTGAGGAATATAATCAAAATGGCTTACTTAATAAAATATATATTAATGAAAAAATTGACAAAAATAAATCTAAAATAATTGTTGCAGGAAGTGGAAGAATTATAAAAAAAGAAAATGAATATTTTTTAAGATTATATAATGGAGGAATAACAAATTTAAATAATGAAAAAATATTTACTTTAAATTTTTCTGAAACAGATTATGACTTATCAAATTTTTCAACAAAAACTGTAACACACCCAAAAATGCAAGAGCTTGAAACTAAATTTATTTTAGACTGCTTTAAAGAATTTTTCTTTCAAAACAATTTAATTAAAAAAAGATTAATAGAACTGTCTAACGATCAGATATGCGAAGGTAGAAAATTAAGTTCAATAAGTGAGGAATTTTACAAAAGACTAATTTTGCCTTTTTACACTTTAATTATTTCATTAATAGCTGCAAGTTTAATAATTGAACCAAAATCTAAATACTTTTTGAAATTTCACAAACTAAATATATTTTTAGTTGGAAGCTTTATAATTATTTTATCTCAAATAAGTTTAAAATTTTTTTTAAATTCTGTTAGTCTGGTTTATGTTATTCCAATACTTCCTATAATATTAGTGATGATTTACTATATTTTATTATTAATAATTACTAAATTTAAACTAAACTTTTTATGATTTTTAAACAGTATGAAAATTACTTAGCGAAATTATTTTTAAAAAATATTTTATTGATTATTATAGTATTTACTTTTTTAAGTTTTTTCTTAAATATTTTTGAGGAGATAAAATATTTTGAAAATAAAGAAAATGAAATTTATTATCCTATAATTTTAACAATATTGAATATACCATCAATTATTTTTGAAATTTTACCATTCATTTTTTTGTTGGGAGTAATGTTTTTTTTTATAAGCCTTTATGAAAAAGATGAAATAGAGCTTTTAAGAAGTAATGGAATTGATAATTTAAAAGTGACAATATTAATTTCACTTGTGTCATTAGTGATGGGTATTATTATTATAGTTCTGTATTATTCTTTTTCTTCTAATTTAAAAAGTCTATATTTAAATATCAAGTATAAATACTCAAATACGAATGATCATTTAGCTGTTGTAAATGAGGATGGACTGTGGATTAAAGAGCAAAGCGATGACAATATGAAAATTTTTATCATTAATGCTAAAAATTATAAAATTGATAGATTAGAAAATTTAGAAATTACACAACTGGATAAAGGATATAATTTAATTAATACAATAGTTGCAAAGAGAGCTAATATTAATAACAAAATATGGCTATTGAGTGATGTAAAGATTTTTGCAAAAGATAAATTGGCATCAGACTTTGAAAATTATAAATATTCATCATCTTTTGATGCAAAAATTATTTCAAATTTATATTCTAATTTAAACTCTTTAAACTTAATTCAATTGATTAAACTGAAGGAAAATTATGAGTCTATTGGTTATTCGGCTACAGAAGTTCGTCTTCATTTAAACAAACTTTATAGTCTGCCAATTTATCTCACACTTACTACTGTTATAGGTGCTTTGTTAATGTTTAAGCTAACTTTTATTAGTTCAAAATTCTTTTTAGTTGTAATTGGAGTATTGGTCTCTGTAATATTTTATTATATTAACTATTTTTCGATTTTATTTGGAAAAAACGAAACATTGCCTGTTGAAGTGTCAGTGTGGCTACCTCAAGTTCTTATTCTTCTTATCTGCACAATGGGTTTAACTAAGATTAATGAAAACTAAATATATATTTATATTAGGGCTTTTCTTATTAGTCTTTCAAAATTCGATAATTAAAGCTGATGAAATTTTTTTTGAGTCAAAAAATATTAAAATTGAAAATGATGGAAATATGATACTTTCTAAAAATGGTATAGCTAAAATTCCAAGTCAAAATATTTTAATAGAAGGTGACCAATCAGCTTATGATAAAAAAATTTCAGAACTTATAATTATAGGTAATGTTAAATTTTTTGACGATTTAAATAATGTTTATATTGAAAGTGAAAAAGCCATTTATAATAAAATAGATAACACTCTTTTTTCTAGTGGTGCAACTTTTGTTAAAATTGAGAATGAATATGAAATATATTCTCAAGATTTGCTTTATAACAGAGATACAATGAAAATTTCTACTGTATCAGATTCATCAGTTTTTGATAATAAAGATAATATATTTATTTTTGAAGAAGGTTTTTTATTTGATACAGTAAAAGAGGTAATATCTTCAAAAAAAACAAATGTTATTGATAACAATAAAAATAGCTACTTATTTGAACTAGCTAAAGTCAATTTAAAAACCAAAGAAATAGCAGGTAAAGAAGTAACCATTAATTTTATAAACTCTTTTTTTGGTGATCCTAACAACGATCCTAAGCTTAAAGGTAAATCAACTATTTCAAATGATCAAGAAACAGTAATAAGTAAAGCAGTTTTTAGTACTTGTAACGTCACAAATAAAAGATGTAGAGGATGGGAATTACAAAGTGATCAATTTACACATAACAAAGTTGAAAAGCTATTTGAGTACAAGAATTCTTGGTTAAAAGTTTTTAATCAAAGAGTAATATTTTTTCCTTATTTTAGCCACCCAGACCCGACTGTAAAAAGAAAATCAGGGTTTTTAACTCCATTCTATAAATCTTCTGGTAATTTAGGATATTCTTTAAATACTCCATATTTTTATGCAATTTCAAATTCAAAAGACTTGACTTTCAAACCAAGAATTTATTTTGATAACGATCACATCTTACAAGCTGAATATAGAGAAGCTTTTGAAAAGTCTAACTTCATTGCTGATTTTAGTTATAATAAAAATGGAAAAACTAATTCACATTTATTTGCAGAACTAGACGGATCTATTGATGATGAAACTAGCTATGAAATACAATTTCAGAAAGTAATGAATGGTAATTATTTAAAAATTCATGATATTGGAGAAGTGTCTCCAATAGTTGATAATGATAATAGCTTATCATCATTTATAAAATTTAATAAAAATATAGAAGATAATACTAATCTAGATATTGGATTTACACTTTTTGAGGATACATCTATAGTTGGAAATAACAAATATCAATATGTTTTACCAGATTTTAATTTTTCGAAATATATAGAAATAGACGAGAGCTATTATGGCAAATTTCAATTTTTATCAAATGGATTTCAAAAAGTTTTTGATACTAATAAATACGAAGCGTTAATAAATAACAATTTCAATTTTAATTCTTACGATTATATATCGTCTACAGGAATAGTAACAAATTATAACTTGCTACTTAAAAATTATAATACATATTCTGAAAACTCTGCAGATTACAATAATAAAAGTGATCATGAGATTTTTGGCACAATGATCTTAAAATCAGAATTACCTCTTAAAAAAAGTTTGACAAATGGTGCAAATTTTTTCAAACCCATTATTCAGTTAAGATCTAGTCCTACCAACGGAAAAGATATTTCCTCGAGTAGCAACCGTTTAGAATATGATAGTATTTTCTCACATAATAGGATTGGAAGATCAGATATGGTAGAAAAGGGAAATTCTATGACTGTTGGACTAGAGTTTGAAAAACAGAACACTGGGAAAGAAAAAATATTTGGATTAAACGTTGGAAATATATTAAGAGATAAAAAAAATGACGACCTTCCTGAAAAATCTAAACTTGATCTTAAAAGATCAGATATAGTTGGTAATGCTTTTTATAAATTTAACGATATTTTAAAGTTAAACTACAATTTTTCATATGACAGAGATATGGATTACTCAAATTATGATGCTGTAGGATTAAATTTTGGAATCAAAAAATTTGGCGCAGATTTCGATTTTATTAATGAAAATAAAGATTTTGGAGACAATGAAATAATTAAAATTAGAACACGCTACAATGTTGCTAAAGATCAAGTAATTAATTTTAATACAACTAAAGATTTAAAAGATGATTTTACACAATTCTACATGTTAGCATATACATACGAGTCGGATTGCTTATCTGCTAATTTTGAATATAACAAAAAATTTTTTAGGGACGGTAGTTTGTTGCC
>CABZJN010000003.1 GCA_902526085.1 uncultured Pelagibacteraceae bacterium | reverse complement strand
CCATTACAGTCATGTCTCCTGCAGGAATACAAACTTTAGTAGGTACACTTCCTAAACAAGAAAACTTTAAGATAACTTCAATTTTTGATAGTGGTTTGTCAGATTATAATGAAAATATTGCCTATATTAATTTACAAACACTTGAGAGTTTTTTTAATAAAAATAAAGAGGATAGGTTCCTAGAATTTTATTTCAAAGATCCAACAAATATAGAAATCCATAAAAAAAATCTAATAACTCAGTTTCCAGACTCACTAGTTTATACTTGGTCAGACATGAATAAATCGTTATTTTCAGCTTTGAAAGTTGAAAGAAATGTAATGTTTATTATTCTTTCTTTGATAATTGTAGTTGCTGCATTCAACATAATATCTGGACTTACAATCTTAGTAAAAAATAAAACAAGAGATATAGGTATCCTTAAATCAATTGGGGTAAGTAGTAAATCGATAAAAAAAATCTTCTTTTTAATAGGTTTTTTTATAGGAACATTAGCAACACTATTTGGAGTAGTTGTTGGAACCTTTTTTTCTATTTATATAGAAAGTATTAGACAATTTATCTCCAATTTATTTGGCATTTCTCTTTTCCCAGAAGATATTTATATTTTAAATTCTTTGCCTTCTGAAATAAATATAATTTCAATAATAATCATTTCTCTTTGTTCAATAAGTGCAACAATATTGGTATCTATATACCCAGCTTCAAAAGCATCTTCATTAGATACCGTTAAAACTCTTAAATATGAATAATTATATTAAAATTAAAAATCTAACAAAAAAATATGAGAAAAATAAATCTATAAAAGTTTTAAACGATATCTCATTTAATTTTGAATCCGGAAAAACTTATTCTATAATAGGGCCATCTGGATCTGGGAAATCAACTTTATTAAATTTACTGTCGTTAATTGATAACCCCACCACAGGTTCAATAGAAATAAGTAGTAATAAAATAAAATCAAATAATAAAGTTGAAAATGATCTAATGAGAGCAAAGAAAATTGGAATTATTTATCAAGACAAAAACTTATTGTCAGACTTTACGGCTTTAGAAAATGTATACTTACCTAACTTACTAATTTCTAAAGAAAAACAAAAATCTATAGAACTTGCAAAAAAATTGATAAAAAATATAGGTATGTCAGCCAGAATAAACCATTTTCCTAATGAATTATCTGGGGGTGAAAATCAACGTATTGCCATAGCAAGGGCATTAATTAATAATCCAGATGTTATATTAGCCGATGAGCCAACTGGTAGTCTAGACGTGGATAATGCTAAACTTATATTTAAACTTCTATTTAATTTAAAAAATAAAAATAGAATTATCATTTTTGCAACTCACAATAGATATTTTGCGAATATGGCAGACTGTAAAATTACAATGAATAATGGTAATATGAATGTTACCAATGATCAAATCTAAAAAAAAAACTTTTAATCAAATTAAGATTCACTCACAATATTCAATTTGTGAAGGTGCATTAAAAATTGAAAGTCTTAAAGAGTACTGTAAAACAAATAAAATACAGGCAGTAGGTTTAAGTGATACTTATAATTTATCAGGAGCGCTAGAATTTTCTGAAAATATCTCATCAGTAGGCACACAACCTATAATTGGGTCACAAATCTTATTTAAATTTAAAAATACTTATGGACTTATTCCATTAATTGCAAAAAATTATGTTGGCTATAAAAATATAATTGAACTTTCTTCTAAAGCTTATTTGGAGAATAATGACAAAGATCAACCACATTGTTCAATTAATGATTTAATAAAATATAGTGAAGGGATAATTGTTCTATCTGGTGCAGTGAATAATCTGATTGGTAATATTTTTAATAAAGGATTATTTGATGATTTAGATGAACTTATAATAATTTTAAATAATAATTTTAAAGAAAACTTTTATTTAGAAATTCAGAGACATGACGATAAAAATGAAAAGGAATTTGAAATTTTTAACTTAAATCTCTCAAAAAAATATGAAATACCAATTATAGCTACTAATGAGGTTTATTACTTAGATAAAGAAATGTATGAAGCGCACGATGCTTTAATGTGTATTGGGCAAAAAACTTATATAAACGACCAAAAAAGGCCAAAACTAACTAATAATCATTATTTTAAATCATCAAATGAAATGTATGAAATTTTTAAAGATTTACCTGAAGCATTAGAAAATAATTATAATTTACCTTTTAGATGTAATTTTAGACCTATTTCCTCTAAACCTATATTACCCAATATTATCACAAATACTGGTAATATCGATGATAATTTAAAAAATAATTCTCTTAATGGTTTAGAAGAAAAATTTAAAACTGATCTAGAGTTAATAAGTAAATTATCAAATAATATTAAAATTAAAGAAATCTATAAATCTAGGTTAAATCATGAAATAAGGATTATAACTGAAATGAATTATTCAGGGTATTTTTTAATTGTCTCAGATTATATAAAATGGGCAAAAAATAATAATATACCAGTTGGTCCTGGAAGAGGATCTGGAGCAGGGTCGTTAGTTGCTTGGTGTCTATCTATAACAGATGTTGATCCAATAAAATTTAATTTAATTTTTGAAAGATTTTTAAACCCCGAAAGGATTTCTATGCCAGACTTCGATATAGATTTTTGCGAGGAAAAAAGAGATCAAGTTTTTAAATATTTAATGACTAAATATAAAGATAGTGTTGCACATATTATAACATTCGGAAAACTTAAAGCAAGAATGGTAATACGAGATGTTGGCCGCGTGTTAGGACTTCCTTATGGTTTTATAGATAGTATTTGTAAAATGATACCATTTGATCCATCAAGACCATTAACTTTACAAGAAAGTATAAATATAGAGCCAAGATTACAAAAGTTAATAAAAGAGGATAAAAGAGTTAGTCGACTTATAGAACTATCTCTAAAACTTGAAGGTTTAAATAGAAATGTTGCAACTCATGCAGCTGGTGTTGTCATAGCAGATAAAAAATTAACTGAAACTGTTCCTTTGTATAAGGATACCTCTGCAGATTTACTTCTTCCTGCAACACAATTTGATATGTACTCAGCTGAAAATGCAGGATTAGTAAAATTTGATTTTCTTGGCTTAAAGACGCTTACAGTAATCAACAAAACTCAAAAACTTGTAGCGCAAAAGGATCCTAAATTTAAAATTGAAACAATTAGTTACGAGGATCAAAAAGTTTTTGATCTTTTATCAAGTGGTAAAACAGTTGGGTTATTTCAACTAGAAAGCTCTGGTATGAAAGATGCTTTAATTAATATGAAACCTAACCATTTGGAGGACATAATTGCTTTAGTTGCTTTATATAGGCCTGGTCCTATGGCCAATATACCAGTCTACAATGATTGTAAACATGGTAAAAGAGAGCCAGACTACTTACATCCTAAGTTAGAGAAAATTCTAAAGCCTACCTATGGTGTAATAATATATCAAGAACAAGTTATGCAAATAGCACAAGTTCTATCAGGGTTTACTGCAGGTGAGGCTGACATATTGAGAAGAGCAATGGGTAAAAAAAAAAGAGTAGAACTTGAAAAGCAAAAAGAAAGATTTGTTGAAGGAGCATATAATAATGGAATTAGTAAAGACATAGCTGCTGGTATTTTTTTAAAAATCGAACCATTCGCTGAGTATGGATTTAATAAAAGTCATGCTGCATCCTATGCGATTATAGCTTATCAAACTGCATTTTTAAAAACATATTATCCACATGAATTCTTTACAGCTTCAATGTCCATGGAGCTTTCAAATCAAAAAAAATTGAGTGAATTTTATGAAGAACTTAAAAGGTTACAAATAAATATAATCCGGCCAGACATTAATAAATGTCATGCTGATTTTTCATCAGATGGTAAAAATTTTCTTTATGCATTAGGTGCTATTAAAAGTGTAGGTTTTGACTCAATTTCAAAAATTGTAGAAGAAAGGAATAAAAATGGAGAATATAAAGATTTAACAGATTTTATAAACCGTGTTGACCCCAAAAATATAAATAAATTACAATTAGAGGGTTTGGTAAAAGCAGGAGCCTTTGATAATCTGAATAGTAATAGGCAATCTTTGTACAATTCTATTCCCAATATTATTTCAAAATCAAAAAACATTTTTGAAAATAATTCTATAAACCAAATTGATTTATTTAAAGAGGAGAGTGACGAAACTTACATAGAAAGTGTAGAAGATTGGAATATTGATAATAAATTATCAAAAGAATTTGAAACTTTGGGTTTCTTTATTTCTGATCACCCTCTTAATCAATATAAATCACTTTTTAGTCAATATAACGTTATTGATTATGATGAATTTAATACAAATGAAAATATCTTAAGTTCAAATATTTCTTGTACAATACTTAAAGTCCAAGAAAAAAAAACACAAAAAGGAACTTCCTATGCGATAATTAAATTTTCCGATCTTTCAAGTGTTTTTGAATTATTTGTATTTTCTGATGTCTTTGAGTCAAACAGAGAAATACTTATTGAAGGTAATTCTGTTATGATCACCTTAGTTAAAAATTATGTTGACGAAAGTAAGGTGCAAAAGAAAATCAACATAAGAAAAATTATTTCTATGAAAGATGTAATTAATAAGCCTATAGATAAAATAAAAATTAAAATCAAAAAACTTAAAGATATCCAAAAAATTAAAAAACTAATTTTAGAACGTGGGAAGACTAAAGTGATTATAGATGTTGAATTTGATAAGAAAATGATGTCTTTTCAATTGAAAGAAAATAGAAAATTTGATCACAAAATGCTTAATTTGCTGAGAAATGAGGAAAATATTGAAATTATTTAAAAAATACTTGTTTTATTTTTCTTTTTTTTGTAATTAAACGCTTAAATTAACACGCACACAATTTCTGGTTTTATACCTCCGGTCCTTTATTTAGGCAGTAATTGTGGTGGCATAACCGGGAAAAAATATGAAAATACCAAAACTAACAATTGAACAATTACTCGAAGCTGGCGTTCATCTTGGCCATAAGACTTTAAGATGGAATCCAAAAATGAAGAAATTTATTTTTGGGAAGAGAGATTCTATCCATATAATAGATCTTACTCAAACACTTGAATTAACTAAAGTAGCACTAGAAAAAGTTTATTCAACAATTTCATCTGGTGGAAAAATTTTATTTATATCAACTAAAAAACAAGCCTCGGAAGCAATAGCTGAGCTAGCAAATGAAACAAATCAATATTTTGTAAATTATAGATGGTTAGGAGGAATGTTAACTAATTGGGGAACAATTTCTAATTCTATCAAGAAACTTGACAAAATTGAATCAGACTTAAGTTCTGAAAATAGGGGCTTTACAAAAAAAGAATTATTAAAAATGAGTGGTCAGAGAGATAAGTTGCAAAGATCTCTAGGGGGAATTTCTAGTATGAAGAAGATACCTGATCTTGTATTTATTATTGATACTAACTATGAGTCATTAGCAATTAAAGAGTCTGTTAAATTAGGCATACCCATAGTTGCAATACTTGATACAAATTCTAATCCTGATGATATAGATTTTCCAATACCTGGAAATGATGATGCTAGAAGATCTATTGACCTTTATTGTTCACTTCTAAAAGAAACCATTTTAAATGCAAAGAAAGAGGTTTCACAAAATCCTGTTGACGATAAAGAAATAGTAGAATTAAAAGAAGTAACATCAAGCTCCGATGAACCTAAAGTAGTAAAAACAGAAAAAAAACTTAATTAAAAAATTTGTTTAATACAGAAAATTTATGAGCGATATAGAAAAAGTAAAACAATTGAGAAAATCAACAGGAGCAGGTTTTAAAGATTGCAACATAGCACTAAAAGAGTCGAATGGTAATTTAGATAAAGCCGTAGAAATCTTAAGAGTAAAAGGTATTGCTAAAGCATCCAAAAAAATGTCTAGAAACGCTACTGAGGGAGTCATTGTACTATCAGGTGATGAAAAAAAAATGTCATTAATCGAAGTAAATTGTGAAACAGACTTTGTTGCAAAAAATGATGACTTTATAAATTTTGTGAAAGAATTAAGTATATTAAATAATAACCACTCATCAAATTTGGATGAATTGAAAACTGCAAAGATGGAAAATAATAAAACAGTTGATGAAAATTTGGTTGCATTAATTGCAAAAATAGGTGAAAAAATAACAATTGGTAGAGCTAAGACTTTGAATAATGAAAATTCAAGAAATTTCGCATATCAGCATTCCGTCATTAAAGATAATGTGTCTAAGTTAGTAGTTATCGTATCTATAAATATTAATGAAAAATCTGATAAAATAGATTTATTTGGAAAACATTTGTCAATGCACATAGCTGCTTCCAATCCGATAGCTTTAAATGCAAATGAAATTAATCAAGAATTGATTGATAAAGAAGTTAATCTAATCGCAGAAGAATTAAAAAACTCAGGCAAACCAGTAGAAATTGCAAAAAAAATAAGTTTAGGTAAGATTAATAAATTTAAAGATGAAAATAGTTTAATGTCACAAGACTGGGTAATGGATCCAAAAATGAAAATTAAAGATGTAATTAAAAGTTTGGAAATATCAAATTTACAAATTAACGAATTTGTTAGGTTGAAGATCGGTGAGTAATGTTTGAAGAGTCGAGATATAGCAGCAAAATGTTAAAAACATATGAGGTTTTTCAACAAGAATTGGGGTCACTAAGAACTGGAAGAGCAAATGCCAGCATGCTGGATATTGTTAAAGTTGAAGTTTATGGTCAAAAAATGCCTATCAATCAATTAGGAAGCATTACAACACCAGAACCTAGAAGTATTAATATTCAAGTATGGGATACAAATAATATAGCTTTGATTGACTCAGCAATAAAAAAATCAGAATTAGGTTTAAACCCTCAGATTGATGGTCAGTTAATAAGATTGCCAATACCTGATCTTAGTGAGGAAAGAAGATCAGAGATTAAAAAAATTATTAAGGCTATGGGAGAAAAATGTAAAGTCTCAATTAGAAATATTAGAAGAGAAGCAAATGATGAATTAAAAAAATTACTAAAGGATAAAAAAATTTCTGAAGACGAGATTAAAAAAAATGAAAAAGTTATTCAAGATTATACGGATGATCAAATTAAAGTTATAGACGATAGAGTAACAGCAAAAGAAAAAGAAATAATGACAATATGAGTTCACCTGAACATGTGGCCATCATTATGGATGGAAATGGAAGATGGGGAATTAAAAAAAAAAAATCTAGAAATTTTGGTCATAGTCAAGGTGTTAAAACAGTTGAAAAAATAATAGAGGAAGCAATTTTCAACAAAGTCAACTATCTAACTTTGTATACTTTTTCTACAGAAAACTGGAAAAGACCTAAGAAAGAAATTACTTTTTTAATATATTTGTTGGAAAAATATATCGATCAGAAATTGGATAAGTTTATAAAAAAAAATATAAAACTTAAAATATTAGGAAATATAAATAAATTTCCCAGTTCATTAAAATCTAAACTTTTAAATGCTGAAAAATTAACCAAAAAGAAAGATAAAATACAAGTTAACATAGCTTTAAACTATGGCTCTAAAGAGGAGATTATATACTCTGTAAAAAAATTAATAAATTCATCAATTAGTATTAATGAGAAAAATATTTCAAAATGCTTATATACCAAAAATATCCCAGACCCAGAAATAATGATAAGAACTGGAGATAGACATAGACTGAGTAATTTTTTACTTTGGCAAGCATCCTATTCCGAAATTTTTTTTGTAAAAAAATTATGGCCTGATTTTACTAAAAAAGACTTTAGAAAAATAATATTAAGATTTAAAAGGATGAGAAGAAATTTTGGTGGATTAAAATGAGTGAGTTAAACAAAAGGTTTTTAACATCTGTCTTGTTATTATTAATCCTTTTTTTGTCATTTATGGATACAAAAATTCTCTATGTTATCCTTATTATTATAAATTTTCTTGTAATTGATGAGTTTATAAAGATGTTTAAAAAAATATTTAAGATGAACACTTTTTCATATTTTTTAGCAATAATTTCAATGATTATTTATTTGTGTTATTTCACATTAGTAATCATTTTTTTTTTAACACAGTCATTTGAAATAAATAAATTTAAAATTTTATTTATATTATCAATCTGTATTTCAACTGATATTGGAGGTTATATATTTGGAAAAACTATTGGTGGAAAAAAAATAACTAAAATAAGTCCCAACAAAACTTATTCAGGCTTAGTCGGTTCATTTGTAATTTCGTTGATCATTGGTTATTCTTTTCAAAATGTCTATGATGATGTTAAATTAACAGTTTCAAATTTATTTTTAGTAATAATGCTAATATCATCGATATCGCAAGCTGGTGATTTAATTATTTCAATTTTTAAAAGAAAAGCAAAAATTAAAGATACTGGATCATTCCTTCCGGGCCATGGAGGCATTCTAGATAGAATTGATGGTGTTCTATTAGCATTACCAATTGGAATTTTAATTATCTCTATTTAATATGATTAAAAACTTGATAATTCTTGGTTCTACTGGCTCAATTGGTAGATCAGCTTTAAAAATTATAAAAAAAAATAAGAAAGATTTTAAAATAAGCTTATTGACCACAAACTCAAATGTCAGAAGAATTTTTAATCAAGCATTAGAATTCAATGTAAAAAAAGTAGTTATAAACGATAAGTCTAATTTTCAAAAATATAGTCATTTGTTTAAAAAAAAAAAAATTAAAGTTTTTTTTGAAATAGACAATGCTTTGAAAAATGTTCATAAAAAAGTATATTTAACAATCAGTGCTATATCTGGCATAGAGGGTCTTGAGCCAACTTTAAAAATAATCAAATTCACCAAGAATATTGGAATTGCAAACAAGGAGTCGATTATATGTGGATGGAAATTTCTAAACTACGAATTAAAAAAAAATAATACAAATTTTATTCCACTAGACTCAGAGCATTTTTCTATCAACTCACTTATAAATAGTGAAAACAAAAAAAATATTAAAAAAATTTACCTTACTGCTTCTGGTGGTCCATTCCTAAATATGAAACTCGAAGATATTAAAAATATAAGCCCAAAGTATGCTTTAAAGCATCCTAACTGGAAAATGGGAAAAAAAATTTCAATTGACTCTGCCACGATGATGAATAAAATTTTTGAGGTCATAGAAGCAAAAAAAATTTTTAATCTAGATCAAAAAATATTTGAAATTATTATACATCCTAAATCATATGTACATGCCATTGTTCATTTTAAAACTGGCCTAATAAAATTTTTAGCTCATGATACAACTATGCAGATACCAATTTTAAACTCATTATACAAAAAAGATGAAACTTTTGAATATTACGGTAATGATTTTGATATTAAAAAAATTAATAATATTTCTTTTTTAAAACCCAATGTTAAAAATTTTCCCTTATTAAAAATATTAAACTTTAAATTTAGCAATACCTATTTTGAAGTGATTTTAGTTTCTTTAAACGATGCATTGGTAAAAATGTATCTAGAAAATTCAATTAAGTATATCTCAATACACGAATTATTATTTAAATTATTAAAAAACCCATATTTAAGTAAATACTTTAAAATTTCCCCAAAAAATATTAATGAAATTAAAAATATGGTAAAAAAAGTTAATAAATTCCTATATGAATATTTAAATAAGAAATGATTAAATCTACAAAAATCAAAAATATTAAATCTTTTGGAATTTTATTAATTTGTTTTTTTATAAATATGTCAGTTTCTGTTGCGCAAACTTACAATGAAATTATAGTTACAGGCAACAAAAGACTATCTGTTGAAACTGTTTTAATGTTTTCAGGTTTAAAAACTAATATTGAACTAGATGAAAACGATTTAAATTCAGCTATTAAAGAACTTTATAAAACTAATTATTTTAAGGATATACAAATAATAAATAAAAATAAAATTCTTGAAATCAAAATTAATGAAAATCCCATAATCCAATCAATACAAGTGAAAGGTATAAAAAATAAGTCAATACTCAAACAAATTGATGAAATAACAAAAAAAAGTGAAAAATATCCTTTTTTAAAAAATAATATTCAAGACCAAAAAAATCTTTTATTAAATGTAGTTAGATCGAATGGATTTTATTTTTCAGATTTGAAAACAAAAATAATTAATAACCAAAATAATTCAGTGGACATTATTTATGATTTTAATCTAGGCGATCGAGCTATAATTAAAAATATCAATTTTCAAGGAAATAAAATATTTAAAGATTCTAAATTAAGAAAAATTATTAATTCAACAGAAGGAAAGTTTTGGAAATTTTTAACTTCGAATAAATATCTAGATGAAAGAAGAATTAAGTTTGATGAGAAATTATTAGCAAATTATTATCAAAACATGGGTTATTACAACGTAAATGTAAAATCCTCATATGCAAAAAATATAAATAAAAAATATTTTGAACTAAACTTCAATATTGATTCTGGTAAAAAATATTTTTTTAAGGATATTTCTTTAAATTTAAATGAAAACTTTGATAAGGACAATTTCAATAATATAAATAAAAAAATCAATAAGATTAAAAATAAAAAATATTCCAAAAAAAAACTTGATGATATAATTGACGAAATTTATAAAATAGCTCTTCAAAAAGAATTTATTTTTGTTGATGTAAATTATGACCTTATACTTGATGATAAGAACAATATAGACGTAATAATTGATTTTAAAGATCTTGAAAAACTATTTGTTGAGCAGGTTAATGTTTTTGGAAATTTTATAACCGATGAAAAGGTAATTAGAAATTCTCTTATTATTGACGAAGGAGATGCTTTTAATAAAACTTTGTTTGACAAATCTATAAATAATATAAAGTCCAAAGGTATATTTAAAACAGTTGAAACTAAAATAACTGACTCTCTTAATGATAATCAAAAAAAAATTATTGATATTACAGTAGAGGAAAGTCCTACTGGTGAAATTTTTGCTGGAGCTGGAACTGGTACCGCGGGAGCTACGATAACTGCAGGTTTAAAAGAAAAAAATTATTTGGGCAGAGGTATAAATTTGTCTACTAAACTTTCACTTTCTGAAGATGAGGTAAAAGGTATATTTTCTGTAGTCAATCCAAATTTTAAAAATACTGATAGATCCTTGAATACTGTAGTAGAAAGCACTTCAACTGATGTTTTGAGTACGAGTGGTTTCAAAACATCTAGAACTGGATTTGGAGTGGGTACCGGGTTTGAGCAATATTCAGATCTCTTTATTAATTTTGATGTTTCTCTCTATTATGAAAAATTGGAAACATCTTCAACTGCATCAAATCATAAAAAAAAACAAGAGGGGGATTATATTGAGAATTTATTATCTTATAGATTAATATTGAACAAGTTAGATCAAAATTTTCAGCCAACAGATGGCTATAGACTTAGTTTTGACCAACAACTTCCAATTTACTCAGATGATCTATCTATTACCAACGCATTAAATTACTCAAAATATATTTCCTTATCTGATAATTTAATTATATCTGGTAGATTTTTCTTTAAGGCAGTCAATTCAATTGATGATGATGTTAGAGTTTCTAAAAGAGTATACATTCCAAGTAGTAAATTACGTGGTTTTGAAACAGGAAAATTTGGACCAAAAGATGGGGAGGAGTATGTTGGGGGAAATTTTGGATCTGCGATAAATCTTAATACAACAGTGCCAAGTATTTTTACTGAAAATGAAAATTTGGATTTAAGTTTATTTTTTGATGCTGCTACTTTAAGAGAGGTTGATTATGATAGTTCTTTAGAATCTAGTGAAATTAGATCATCTACAGGTGTATCTATAAACTGGTACACTGTAATAGGACCCTTATCTTTATCATATGCTATACCTCTAACTAGCGAACCTTCTGATAAAACTGAGTCTTTTAGATTTAGAATTGGAACTTCATTCTAAAATGAAAAAAATTCTATCTTTAATTTTTTTTATTTTTTTAAATATATCTCCAACAATTGCCTATAGTAAAATTGTTTATATTGATATTAATTTAATTCTTAATAAATCAGAAATAGGAAAATCTTTAAATAAATATCTTCAAGATATAAATAAAAAAAATATTGATAGTTTAAAGAAATTAGAAAATGATTTGAAAAATAAAGAAGAAATTTTAATATCCCAAAAGAATATTCTTGAAAAGAACGAATTTGAAAAAAAATTAAATAGTTTATCTATAGAAGTTAAAGATTACAGATCCGAAAAAAAAAAATTACAGGATAAATTAAATAATATTAAAATTGAAAATACACAAAAAATTCTCGAATTATTAAATCCTATTATCACAGATTTTGTTGAAAAAAACTCAATTTCATTCGTATTGCCAAAAAAAAGTATAATTGTTGGTCAAAAAAAACTGGATATAACGGATAGAATTATTATTTTATTAAATGAACAAAAAAAATCTTTAAGTTTCTAGATGAAAAATAAATTTTTTAAAAAAAATATAAATGTAAAGCTTAATGACATACTAAAAGTTTTAAATCAAAAAAAACAAAATAAAAACTTTACGGTAAATGATATAAAGGATTTAAATCAAGCAAAAAAAAATGATATATCTTTTTTGCATTCAGCTAAATATTTAGATATCCTTAAGAATTCGAATACAAAGCTTATTATTACAAATCAAAAACTTAAAAATAAAATACCAAAAGGTATAAAAATTATTTTAGTCCCAAATGTGTTGTTATCAGTTGCCACGGTAACCTCATTGTTCTACCCAAATTCAATTGATGATGCTTTTGACACGCAAGTTAAACCCGTCAATCCAAAAAAATATTTGAATTTGAAAATTGGTATTAATATACTTTTAGGTAAAAATGTTAAAATTGGAAAAAATTGCTCTATTGGTCATAATTCTATAATTGAGCAAAATGTTGTCATTGGAGATAATTGTATTATAGGTAATAATGTAATATTAAAAAATACTATCATAGGAAATAATACCAATATTCTCGATGGAGCAATAATAGGAAAAAAAGGTTTTGGTTTTTTTCCAGGAAAAAAAAAAAATATCAGATATCCACATATTGGATCAGTAATTATTGGTGATAATGTTGAAATTGGATGTAATAATACCATAGATAGGGGTTCATTATCCAATACTGTAATAGGAGATGGAACTTTTTTGGATAATCAGGTTCATATTGCCCACAATGTTAAAATTGGAAAAAACTGCATAATCACAGGTCAAGTTGGATTTGCTGGCAGTTCAACAATTGGAAATAGGGTGATGATAGGAGGTCAAGCAGGCATTTCTGGACACATTAAGATAGGAGATAATGTTCAAGTAGGTGGAGGAAGTGGCGTTATTAAAAATATTCCTGCAAATACAAAAGTAATGGGTTATCCTGCTAAAAATATTAGAGATTTTTTAAAACAATAAAAATTTAATGACAAATTTAAATAAAGATCAAATAAAAGACTTATTACCACACAGAGAGCCTATGCTTCTTATAGATGAATTAAAAAATATAAAAAAACTTTTTTCAGCAACAGCAATTGTAAACGTAAAAAAAGAAAGTTTTTTTGTAAATGGACATTTCCCTGGTGAACCTGTTATGCCTGGAGTTCTAATAGTAGAAGCTTTTGGACAAGCTGCTGCAGCATTAACTGCTAATGGTTTAGATAAGGCCACATACGACAATAAGTTGGTATTTCTGATGACAATTGAGAAAGCAAGATTTAGAAACCCGGTTATACCTGACTGTGTTCTAGAATTAAATATTGAGGCTATAAGATCACACGGAAGAGTATGGAAGTATAAAGGGTCAGCATTTGTAGGAGATAAAAAAATGGCAGATGCTCAGTGGTCTGCAACGATTGTAGATAGAAAGTAATAATTAGTAGTAATAGTTGATAAGTATTAAATATTAAATTTGTTATTTATTATCTGTGATACATAAAACTGCAATAGTTGATAAAAATGCAAAAATCTCAGGAAATGTTGAGATAGGGCCTTATTGCATTATAGGTCCAGAAGTGGAGATAGGAACTAACTCAGTTATACATTCGCATGTAAATATAGTTGGTAATACAAAGATAGGAGAAAATAATCAATTATATCCTTTCTCATCTATTGGAACTCCTCCACAAGATCTAAAATATAAAGGAGAAAAAAATTCATTAGTAATTGGTAATAACAATAAGTTTAGAGAATATGTAAATATAAATCCTGGAACAGAACAAGGCGGTGGAATAACTCGAATTGGTAATAATAATTTATTTATGGTTTATTGTCATGTGGCACACGATTGTTTGATATCAAATGACACTGTCTTAGCTAACAACGTTCAAGTAGGTGGACACGTTACTATTCAAAATAAAGCAATAGTTGGTGGAAGCTGTGCGATACATCAATTTTCTAGGATTGGCGAGTCTGCAATGATAGGAGGAATGACTGGAGTTTTGAGTGATGTTATTCCATTTGGTTTATCAATGGGAAATAGAAATAATTTAATGGGGTTAAATCTTATTGGATTGAGAAGATCGAAAGTTTCAAATGATAATATAAAAAAATTACAATTAGCTTATGAAATAATATTTAAAACTTCAGGTTTTAGAGAAAATATAGAACAACTTAATAATGATCTTAAAAACAATGAATTTATAAAAAAAATAATTAATTTTATAAATTCAGACAAAAAAAGACCAATATCACTTCCAATTAACAAATAATGATAGGACTTTTTTTAGGAGAAAAAGATCTACCAAAACAAATTATTAAAAAAATTGAAAAAAAGAAGATGAAATATTTCATCATAGATCTTACAAAAAATAACAAATTTAAAAAAAATAAGAATAGTTTTTTTATTAACATAGGTAAATTTGGTGAGATTCTAAATCTTATTAAATCACAAAAATGTAAAAAAGTCATATTTGCTGGAAATATAGTTAAACCTAAAATATCAAAACTAAAATTAGACTTAAGAGGGCTATTTTACATTCCAAGAATAGTTAAAGCATCAAAAAAAGGTGACGCAGCAATATTAAAAGTTTTAATTAAGATTTTGTCTGAAAATAAAATTAAAGTTATTAAATTAAATACCTTTAACCCAGAGTTAACATTAAAGAAAGGAATTTATACAAAAACTAGACCAACTTTATTTGAAAAGGAAGAGATAGTTAAAGGAATTAAGGAATTAAAAAAGATAAATTCACACAATCATACACAAGCAGTTATTGTAAGGGGCAATAAAATTATTTCTAGAGAGACAAGAAAAGGCACAAAAGAAATGATAAAATCTGTTACTAAATCCGTAATAAAAAAAGGTATTTTAATAAAACTACCTAAAATAAAACAAGATTTAAGAGTAGATTTACCCACAATAGGAATTGATACATTTAAAGATTGCAATAAAGTTGGAGTCAAGGGAATTGTTATTAAATCAAATCAAAATATTATATTAAATAAAGAAGCCTGTATTAAATTTGCTAATCAAAATAAACTCTTTCTAATCGCTATATGAAAAAAATTTTTGTTCTTACAGGTGAACCTTCGGGAGATAAATTAGCGTCAGAAGTAATATCGCAAATTAAAACAAAAAAAGCTGATTTAGAGTTCTTAAGTGTTGGTGGATCAAACTTGGAAAAATTAGGTATTAAGACAATTTATGATCAAAAAGAAATAACCTTTATAGCTTTTACAGATATATTACTAAACTTTTTTAAAATAAAACGTAAAATAAAAGATACAGTTAATGAAGTCTTAAAATTTAACCCAGATATTTTATTTAGTGTTGATAGTCCTGATTTTACACTTAGAGTAGCAAAGATAGTAAAAGAAAAAAACCCAAAAATAAAAATAATTCATTTTATTGCTCCTAAAGTTTGGGCATGGAGAGAGGGTAGGGTAAAGAAAATGAAGGAATTTTTAGACCATATTTTATTACTTTTTAGGTTTGAAAAAGAATATTTTGATAAAGAAAAACTGACCAACACTTTTGTAGGTCATCCTTTGTTAGATAAAAAAATTAATGAAAATATCCAAATAGATCAATTTTTAGATAAAAAAAAAATTATATCAATTTTTCCTGGAAGCAGAACTTCAGAAATAAAACATCATATGCCAATTCTAATTAATTTTATTAAAAAAATGAATATCAAGGATCCCAATTATAATTTCATATTTCATGCAACTGATAAAAATAAAGAACTTATATCTAGTTATATTTCAAAAGAACACATACAAAATCTAGAAATTATTAATGACGATAAAATTAAAACTGCAGTTTTAAAAAAATCAATTTTTGCGGTAGTAAAATCTGGAACAGTTTCTTTGGAAGTTTGTAAAATGAATATTCCATCAATAATTATATATAAAATGAATTTCGTTAATTTTTATTTAGCAAAATTTCTATTAAATATAAAATTTATTAATATGATAAATATTATAAATAATAGGGAAGTTATTCCAGAGTTGATACAATCTGAATGTAATGCTGAAGAAATATTTAAAAGTGTATACTATTTTCTAAAAAAACCAGATTTAATTGCTAAACAAAAAGATGAAATAAAAAAAACTCTTGAAACTTTGACTTCTCCTAGCTCTTCGTCTGAAGAAGCATCAAATATTATCTTATCCTATATTTCCTAATCTTTTTATTACCTCGTTTTTTCCAAGAGATAATATTATATCATATATTCCTGGACCAAATTTAGATCCTGTTAACATTATTCGTAATGGCTGGCCAATACCCTTAAAATTTATATTATTCAATTTTATTAACCCATTAATGATTTTTTCTAAATTTTCTCTATCAAAAACTTCTAATTCTGAAATTTTCTCTTTAAATAAATGTATTATTTTTTTTGCTTCATCGTTTATCAGTTCTTTATCATTGTCATTAAAAATAACTTTATCATTTAATATGTATTTAGAATTGTTAAATATATCTTCAAGTGTTTTCGCTTTATTTTTTAAAAATGCCAAAGAGTTCATTATTGTATTTTCTTTATCTTCTTTAATTCTATCTTTATACATCTCACAATATTCTTTTAATTTTTTATACAATATATTTTCTTCACTATTTTTAATGTAATATTCATTCATAGAAAGAATTCTACTCATATCAAGTTTTGAAGGTGATTTACCTATTCCTTCTAAATTGAAAAGTTTTATACTTTCATCTAAGTTGAAAATTTCCTTATCTTTATAAGACCATCCTAACCTTAGTAGGTAATTTCTAAGTGCCTCAGGTAGAATCCCAATTTTTGAGTAATCTTCTAATGCTGAGGCACTGTCTCTTTTTGATAGTTTTTTTCCATCTATTGTATGAATAAGAGGTATATGAGCAAATTGTGGAATATCCCATCCTAGCGCTTCATATATCTGTATTTGTTTAAAAGTATTAATTTTATGGTCATCTCCCCTTATAATATGAGTCATTTCCATATTATGGTCATCAACTGATGCAGATAAATTATATGTTGGCGTTCCGTCATTTCTTAAAATAACAAAATCTTCAATAGTATTATTTTCAATCTCTACGCTTCCTTGAACCAAGTCTTTTAGAAGAGAAGTGCCTTCTAATTTACTTTTAAATCTTATAACTGGTTTTATATCCTTTGGGGCTTGATCTTCAGAAATATCTCGCCATTTTCGATTATACACATAGGGAATTTTTTTTTGTTTAGCTCTTTTCTTCTGTTCTTCTATTTCCTCTGCACTACAATAGCATTTATACGCATTTCCATTTTCTAATAATCTTTTAGCAATAGTCACGTGTTCACCAATCATTTTTGATTGAATATACTCTTCACCGTCGTGTTCAATTCCTATCCAATTTAAAGAATTAATTATTTGAACTTTATGCTCTTCCTTAGATCTTTCTTTATCAGTATCCTCTATCCTTAAATAAAATTTACCTGATTTATTTTTTGAATATAACCAATTAAATAGAGCTGTTCTTACCCCACCAATATGAAGAGGACCAGTAGGAGAAGGAGCAAATCTAGTTGCTACTTTTTTCATGGGATTTATTTAGACTATTTTACTGAAAGTTTCTATATAAAGATACAAGAATTCCTTGAACTTTCACTCTATCTGGGCCAAAAATTTTTGTTTCGTAATTTCTATTTGCACTTTCTAATGCAACAGTTTTACCTTTTCTCCTAATTCTTTTCAACATAGCCTCATGATCATCAATTAAAGCTACTACGATTTTTCCATTATCTGCAGTATCTGCTTTTTTTACAATAACAGTATCACCATCATTAATTCCAGCTTCAATCATAGAATCTCCTTGAACCTTTAAACCAAAAAATTCTCCATCTTTTTCAATGTTTGCTGGTAGTGGAATTCTTGAAACTTCATTCTGTATAGCTTCAACTGGAGTCCCTGCAGCGATTTTTCCTAGCACAGGTATTTCTGTATCATTAGAATTATTTAAATTTTCCACATCTAATCCTCCCTTTATAACGCTTGGAGAAAAACTATTGTAAATATCGTTTGCAGATGCTGTTTCAGGTAACTTAATTACTTCTAATGCTCTAGCCTTGTGGGCCAATCTTTTAATAAAGCCTCTTTCCTCTAATGCACTGATAAGTCTGTGAATTCCAGATTTTGATTTTAAACTTAATGATTCTCTCATTTCCTCATATGAAGGGGACACACCTGTAGATCTCAACCTTTTGTTGATAAAGAGAAGTAAGTTTTTTTGTTTTTTAGTTAACATAGAACAAATTAAGTACATTGATGTTCTATAAAAGTTCCTAAATTTATACAACAGCTAAAAAGCTTTTAAAATTGGGGAAAATTTCTATAAAAGAGAAAAAATATTATTATTTTCCAAATCTTTTAAAAGTGATTCACCAATTAAAAAACAGCTGATAGAGGTCCTGTTTTTTATGTCTAGCAATTCATCTCTTGTTTTTAGACCACTCTCAGAAATTAGAGGGGAAGAGTGGTTTGATACAACATTATATATATCATAAGTTGTATTTATCTCAGTTTTAAGAGTTTTTAGGTTTCGGTTATTTATTCCAATTAATGCATCAGGATATTTTGCTGATTTTTCTGCCTCCTCAACAGTATGAACTTCAACAATTACACTCATATTATGTTTCAAAGCCTCCTCGTAAATTTCATCTGCAGTTTTTTCAGAAATACCAGCTAATATAATCAGGACTGCATCAGCACCATAACTTTTTGCCAAAGGCACTTGAAATTTATCAACAAAAAAATCTTTACAGAGAATAGGTAATTCAATTTTTTTTTTAATTTTAGAAATATGAGATAAATTTCCTAAAAAAAAGTCTTCCTCAGTTAATACAGACAAACAAGTAACGTTTTTAGAGTTATATATATTTGCAATTTTTACTGGGTCGTAATCATCTATCAAAATACCTGCGGATGGACTAGCTTTTTTTATTTCAGCAATTACGGATATCTTATTTTCTGAGTTGTTGGTTTGTATTTTTTTCTTAAAATCAAAAAAAACTTCTTTTTCATTAATTGATTCTATCAAGCTCTTAACATCAATTTCATTTTTTAATTTTTCAATTTTATTCTTTTTTTGATCAATTATTTTTTGAAGAATATTTTCAGACATTCTGTATTTTTTTTACATATTTGAATGCAGCTCCAGATCTAATAAATCCTCTGGTATAATTATAAGCAATTTTAAAATCATCATATTTTTCAGAAACTATTAATCCTGCTGCAGCATTGAGACATACCGCTTTTGAAAAATCATTATCTTCCCCTTGAAAAATATTTAAAATTTTATCAGAATTAAATTTAGCATCATCTCCAATTAAATTTTCGAATTTATCAGCATTAACATTTAATTCATTTGGATCAATTGTAAACTCTGATATTTTATTATTTTTTAATTGCACAACATTAGTTTTAGCGTAAGGTGATATTTCATCTAGACCATCCTCACTATTTACAATCCACGCAAATTTTAAATTTAGATTTTTTAGAGCATTTGCAAAAACTTTTAAAAGTTTGTTATCAAAAACACCAATTACCTGCCTTTCTACAAGTGCTGGGCTGCTTAATGGACCTATCATATTAAAAATAGTCCTTTTTCCTATTTTTTTTCTTGTTGGACCAACATATTTCATTGCAGAATGATAATTTGGAGCGAACATGAAGCCAAAATTGTCATTTTTAATCTGTTCTTCGATTTGATTTGGTTCTAAGTTGATATTTATATTTAAGGCTTCAAGAACGTCAGCTGACCCACATTTTGATGATACTGCTTTATTTCCATGCTTTGCAACTTTTACACCCATACTTGATAACAACAGCGCTGATGCTGTTGAAATATTTAGAGTATCTTTTCCATCTCCACCAGTACCACAAGTATCAATGCAGTTTTCAACTTTTACTCTTTTTGACTTATCTCTTAATATATATACACCACCAGCAATTTCATCTGAAACCTCACCTTTATCTGATAATAAAGTTAAAAAATCATAAATTTGTTGATCACTAGCTTCACCATTCATTAAAATCTTAAATGCATTTTTACTCTCATCAAAATTTAAATTTATTTTATTTCTGAGCTTTTCTAAAAAATTATCCATTTTTACTCTTTTACAAAGTTCTCTAAAATTTTTAAACCATATTTTGTTTTAATACTTTCAGGATGAAATTGAACTCCATGGATTTTGTATTGCTTATGCATAACACCCATTATTGTCCCATCTGATGTACTAGATGTAATTTTTAAATCTTTAGATAAGGATTTTCTATCAATTACTAAACTATGATATCTGGTGGCTGAGAACTTTTTTGGTAAATTTTTTAAAATACCAATTTTCTTATTTATAATATTACTTGTTTTTCCATGCACAAGTTCTTTAGCTTGAATTATCTTAGAACCAAATATTTGACCAATGATTTGATGACCTAAGCAAACACCAAGTATTGGCATTTTTTTATACAAATTCTTTACTATCTTTAAACAATTTCCAGATTGATTAGGATTTCCAGGACCTGGAGATATTACAATTTTATTATATCCTTTTCTTAAAATGTAACGATGATCTACCTTATCGTTTCTTAAAACATCAACTTTAGCATAGGATGAAAGATAGTGATATAAATTGAATGTAAAGCTATCATAATTATCAATTAAAATTATTTTCATACTCTTTACTCCAAAGCCTTAATTAAAGCTTTTGCTTTATTAACTGTTTCATTAAATTCATTAATAGGTTTGCTATCAGCAACAATTCCTGCGCCCGACTGTACATAAAATTTTTTATTTTTTGAAATTGCTGTTCTTAGTGCAATGCATGTATCAAAATCACCATTTGCAGAAAAGTAACCAATACCACCAGCATAAACTTTTCGCCTCGTTGTCTCCAATTCATCTATAATCTCCATAGCTCTTATTTTAGGTGCGCCTGATACCGTTCCAGCAGGAAAACCAGCTAATAACGTATCAAATTTACCAAATTTTTTATTAAATATACCTTCAACATTGGAGACTATGTGCATTACATGCGAATATCGCTCTATCTTAAAACTTTCGGTTACTTTAACAGAGTTAATTTTAGAAACTTTTCCAGTATCATTTCTACCAAGGTCAAGAAGCATTAAGTGTTCAGAAAGCTCTTTTTTATCTTTTAAAAGATCTTTTTCATAAAATTTATCTTCTTTTTTATTTTTACCTCTAGGTCTTGTGCCAGCTATAGGTCTAATAGTTATCTTGTTATCTCTAAGTCTCACAAGTATCTCAGGACTCGCGCCTATAATTTGGAAATCTTCAAAGTTAAAAAAATACATGAAAGGGGAAGGGTTAGTAACTCGTAATTTTTTATAAATATTTATTGGTTCTTTATTAAGAGCAGTTTCAAATCTTTGACTTAGAACAACTTGAAAAATATCTCCTATTTTAATGTAATTTTTAGCTTTTGAAACATTGCTAAGGAATTTCATTTTTGAGATATTTGATTTAACTTTTGGTTTGGAAATCTTTGTTTTTGACTGATTTATCTTGTAACTATAATTTGCCAAAAATATCATTTCTTCTATTTCTTTTTGTATTTCGTCATATTTATCTTGATAGTTTTTGATTTTTTCATCAAAAAAACAATTAACTATAAAAAATAATTTTTTTTTAACATTATCAAAAACAACTAGATTTTTTGGTCTCAAAATTCTTACATCAGGAATTTTAAGGTCATTTTTTGTACTATTAGGAATTTTCTCAATATATCTTATTGTATCATATGAGAAATACCCTGATATAATTGAGCTAATTGGCGGTAATTCACTTGGTATTTTAAAATTAAAGTTTTCGATTATTTTCTCAATATTATCTTTTGGAGTTCCTCTTAATTTCTTTCTTTTATTTTCATACTTCAACATACAGTTATTATTATTAAATTCCCAAATCTTATCAGGATTTTTGCCAAAGATTGTATATCTACCTTTTATAAAACCTTTTTCTACAGACTCGAATACGAAGCTGTTTTTTACATTTAAGAAGTTATTAATTAAATTTTCTATTTCTTTTAGACCATTTGATTTTATTGCATGGTAAAGAACTTGATTTTTACTTTTTTTGTGATTTTTCTTAAATAACTTTAGATCAATATTCAACATTATCTAAAATAATTTTTAACTCTGTCAATTGTTTGATTGAAAATTTTTACCTTATATTTTGAATTTAAAGATAGATCATAAGATGTATAAACATCATTTATAATATCGTTATTTGCTTTAGTAGAATATTCTTCAACATTAGCAGTATTTTTTTCCATATCTGAATAATAAATATTCTTAATTTTTGTAAGAAAAACTTTATTTGTTTCCCCAGTTACTAAAGAGAAACTTTCTTTTGGTAATGTGTATAAAAGTTTTAAAGAATCCGGGTCAAAAACTTCGTAATCATTATTGTTTTTAATAGTTACAGTCTTAATATTATTTGTATCTTTTGATAATTTCAAAAACTCATCATCATTAAATATCTTTTCGTCAATTTTTTGAAAAAGACTTTTATTAAATTCAAATTTCTTTCTCAAAATTACATTATTTTCAACTTTTTTTAAAAATTTTGGATCTGTCTTATTTGGAATTTTTTTGTTGATATTTGATATTTCAAAAATTACATAATAATCATTTTTGTCAACTAGTTGTATCTTATCCTGATTTCTTTTTGAGTAAATTTCTTCAAGTATTTCACCTGAATCATCATTCAAGACAAAATTATTAATTTCATTTAGTTTGAAATTATAAATTTCATTAATTTCTCTAATATTTGATCCGTTTAAAATATTATTTTCTATTTCATCAATTTTCTTAAAAAATTCGTCATTAAACTCATCTATTTCTATTAGATTTTTAGGAGTAATTTTCGCATAAGTCACATCAATAAAATCAATTTTTAAAATTTCTTGATTATTTTTAATGAAATCCTCAACTTCTAATTCAGTTGCAGTTTTATCATGAACAAAGTCTAAATCTAAAAATTCGATCTCAATTTTTTTATTTTCATTAATATATATTTTATTTTTTAAAAAATAAGGCGACTTAATTCCTCCACTAATATAATTAAATAAATTTTCTTTTAGCTCTTGTTTCTTTAATGAATTTTCAAATGTCGAAGCACTTAAGTTATTTTCTAATAGAAATTTTTCATACTTAACTCTTGAAAACTTCTTATTATCATCTAGTAGTATTGAATTAGATCTTATTTTATTTGCCAACGCTTCCTCTGACATTGATACATTTAATTCTTTAATTTCCATTTCAATCAATTTTTCAGATACCAATTCTGATAAAATATTTTCAATAATATTTTTATCTATATTTGCTTTTATAACGTCATTTGTGAGTCTTGACTCATTTATAAAATTTACAAAATCTTTTGACGAGATTGTCTCGTTATTAATCTTAGCAACGTTGTTTGTATTACCTCCACTAAAAACACTACCCATGCCCCAAAATACAAATGGAATTATAATAATTCCGACAAGTACTCCAGCTAATTTTGAATTTGAGAAACCTCTTAATTTACCTATCATATTCTATAGTCATTATTTATTGATCTAAAAAAAAATAAACATATAAATTATATTAATCTTTATGACAAATAATAATATTTATTTCATTGCTAATTGGAAGATGTTTGGGTCAGTTAAGTCAGTTAAATCATTAAATAAAGTAATAAGTTATTCAAAAACTAAGAAACTTAAAGCAAATATTATTTATTGTCCACCTTATACATTGATCAAATCTTTTGTAGATAAAACAAAAAAATCAAATATCAAAATTGGTGCTCAAGATTGTCATGATCAACCAAACTATGGACCTTTCACTGGAGCTATAAGCTCAAAAATGATTAAAGATTTAGGTGGAAGGTTTGTTATAATTGGGCATTCAGAAACAAGAACAGAAAATAATAATAAAAAAATTAATTTAAAGATTAAGTCTGCTCTTAATGAAAAATTAAATGTCATTTTATGCATAGGCGAAAGACTGATCGATAAAAGAAAAAATAAAACAAAATATATTTTAAAAAGACAATTAATTGAAGGTTTAAAAAATTTAAAGAATTTAAATAAAGTTATAATTGCTTATGAACCTGTTTGGTCGATTGGTACAGGCATTATTCCAAGTGAAAATGATTTAAAAAAAAATATTAGATTTATAAGAAACACCTTAAAGATTTCAAAAAAATTTACAAAATCTAAGATTTTATATGGAGGCTCTGTAAATCAAAAAAATATAAAAAATTTAATGAGAATCGATAATATTGATGGTTTTTTGATTGGTGGAGCATCAACTAATGAAAAAATATTTATTGATATAATGAAAAAATCAATTAATTAGGCGTCGTGGAAAACATACTATTAATTATAAATATTATATTAGCAGCAATTCTAGTATTGCTAGTTTTGTTCCAAAAATCTGAAGGTGGAGCCTTGGGTATTGGAGTTTCTCAAGATAACTTTATGTTTTCAAGGTCGGCTGGTAATTTTATGACTAAAGCAACGGCTATTGTTGCAACATTATTTATAATTTGTAGTCTAGGTTTGACTATTATTTCACGAGGAGATCTTCCTTCAAACACTTCTGTAATTGATAAAATTGAAGAAAATGCAGATGATGCTCCTAAATTACCAGAAAATAATAATTAATACTTTTATTTTTATAAATCATTGGCTATAACATAATTCCATGGCGCGATATATATTTGTCACCGGCGGCGTGGTTTCATCACTTGGTAAAGGTTTGTCATCAGCATCTCTTGGATATTTGCTAAGATCACAAGGCTATAATGTGAGAATAAGAAAAATGGATCCATATTTAAATGTAGATCCAGGAACGATGAGTCCCTTTCAACATGGTGAAGTTTTTGTAACTGACGATGGAGCCGAGACTGATTTAGATTTAGGACATTACGAAAGATTCACAAATATTTCAGCCAAACAATCTGACAACATCACTACAGGTAAAATTTATAGCGATATCATAAAAAAAGAAAGAAGAGGAGGTTATCTTGGAAAAACAGTTCAAGTAATTCCACATGTTACAGATAGAATTAAAGAGTTTATAAAAAAAGATATAACAAATGAAGATTTTGTTATTTGTGAAATTGGAGGAACAGTCGGTGATATTGAGAGTTTACCATTTTTAGAAGCTATAAGACAGTTTTCAAATGATAATGGAAGATCAAAATCATTATTTATTCATTTAACATTTGTTCCTTTTTTAAAATCTTCAGATGAAATTAAAACAAAGCCAACACAACATTCTGTTAAAGAATTAAGAAGTATAGGAATTCAACCTGATATAGTGATCTGTAGATCTCAACAGTCTATTCCTTTAGATCAAAGAAAAAAAATATCTTTATTTTGTAATGTGGACATTGCTAATGTTATAGAGACAGTTGATGTAAAAACTATTTATGAAGCCCCAATAAGTTTCTTTAATCAAAAATTGGATAAGCAAGTTTTAAAATTCTTTAAAATAAAATCTAGAAAAAGACCAAACTTGCTACCTTGGAAAAAAATTACAAATATAGTTTTAAAAACAAAAAGAACATTAAATATTGCTATCATAGGTAAATATGTAAACTTTAAAGATGCTTATAAATCACTTGATGAAGCTCTTACGCATGGAGGGATTTCAAATAAAGTTAAAGTTAACCTGTTAAGAATTGAGTCAGATAAACTTAGATCAAAAGAAATTAAATTAAAATTAAAGAATGTATCAGGAATATTGATACCAGGAGGATTTGGCAAAAGAGGAACGGAGGGAAAAATTGAAGCAATTACATATGCTAGGGAGAGAAAAATACCTTTTCTAGGGATTTGTTTTGGAATGCAAATGGCAATGATCGAGTTTGCAAGAAATATATTAAAAATTAAAAAAGCTGGCTCTAGTGAATTAGATAATAATTGTTTTCCAGTAATAGGATTAATTGATGAATGGAACAAAGACGGGAAAATTATAAAAGGAACCGATAAAAACCTGGGAGGAACAATGAGATTAGGTCTTTATGAGGCAAGACTAAGAAATAATTCTGCCATAAAAAATATCTATAAATCTAATATGATTAAAGAAAGACACAGACATAGATATGAGGTCAATATAAATTTAATGCAGAAATTTGAAAAAAAAGGTTTGATGTTTTCAGGAATTTCTCCTGATAATCAATTACCTGAAATTATTGAACTTAAAAATCACCCATGGTTTATTGGAGTTCAATTTCATCCAGAATTTAAATCTAGACCTTTGAATCCTCATCCTTTATTCTCTTCATTTATTAAAGCTGCAAAATCTTTTAATGGAAAATAAAATAGTTAATTGTAACGGTATACAAATTTCAAATAAAAATAAAATTTGTTTAATATCTGGTCCTTGTCAACTTGAGACCGAGCAACATGCTTTGGACATGGCAGGTAAAATTAAAGAAATTACAACAAAGTATAATATCGGATTTATTTATAAAACTTCATTTGATAAGGCTAACAGAACAAGCTTGAAAGGGAAAAGAGGAGCTGGTTTAGAAAACTCCCTGCCTGTATTTGATAAAATCAAAAAAGATATTAACGTACCAGTTCTTACCGATATACATAATGAAGAACAATGTTCCCTAGTTTCTCATCACGTAGATGTTCTTCAAATACCAGCGTTTCTTTGTAGACAAACAGATTTATTAATTGCTGCTGCTAAAACAAATAAAATCATTAACGTGAAAAAGGGTCAATTCCTTGCTCCATGGGATATGGTGAATGTAACCAAAAAAATTTCAGAAAGCGGAAATAAAAATATTTTAGTGACTGAAAGAGGAGCTAGCTTTGGTTATAATACATTGGTATCAGATATGAGATCTATTCCCATCATGGCAAAAAATGGTTATCCAGTGGTATTTGATGGAACCCATTCAGTGCAACAGCCTGGTGGTCTAGGTGAAAAAAGTGGTGGTCAAAGAGAATTTGTTGAGTATTTATCAAGAGCAGCAGTTGCGGTAGGTGTTGCAGCTATTTTTTTGGAAACACATCAGGATCCTGATAATGCTCCATCGGATGGCCCAAACATGGTCCCTTTAGACAAATTAGACGAGCTAATTAATCAAATTGTAGAAATTGATAATTTAGTTAAAAAGTAATTAATGAGTAAAATCAAAAGAGTTGTAGCCAGACAGGTTTATGATAGTAGAGGAAATCCTACCATTGAGGCTGAAGTAATTTCTAAAAATTTAAGTGCCTCAGCAATTTGTCCTTCAGGTGCTTCAACAGGAACTTTTGAGGCCTATGAAAAAAGAGATAAGAGTAATAAAAGATACTTAGGGAAAAGTGTTTTAATACCAGTTGCAACTGTTAACAAATTAATCTCAAAAAAATTAAAAAATCAAAACATCCATGACCAAGAGAAAATAGATAGTATTCTTATAAAATTAGATGGCACAAAACAAAAAACAAAGTTAGGCGCTAATACAATCTTAGCCGTATCCATGGCTGTAAAAAAACTATCTGCAAAATTAAAAAAAATACCTTTATATAAAAATTTTATTATAAAAAAAAATTTTAAACTTCCCTTTCCTTTAATGAATATTATTAATGGGGGCGCCCACGCAGATAATGGTTTAAGAATACAAGAGTTTATGATCAGACCTGATAAAGCAAAATCATTTAATGATGCTGTCAGAATGTGTTTTTTAGTAATTAATAATTTAAAAAAATTGTTAAAACAAGCTGGTCATTCAATTAATGTTGGTGACGAAGGTGGTTTTGCACCAATGATTAGTGATAATGAAAGTGCTTTAAAACTTATAGTTCAAGCGATCAAAAAATCAGGTTTCAAAAATGGTAAAGATATATCTATTTGTTTAGATGTTGCAGCAAATGAGTTAATTAAAAAAGGCAAATATTCAATTCATTCTAAAAATTACATAAGTGTCGATCAATCAATTAAAAAATACTTACAACTTATTAAAAAATATCAAATTAAATCGATTGAGGATCCATTTGGTGAAGATGATTGGAACGCATGGTCTAAATTTGTAAATGGAACAAAAAACAAAACACAAATAATAGGTGATGATCTTTTTGTCACTAATCTTGAAAGATTAAAAATAGGCTTTTTAAACTCATCTGCAAATAGTATTTTAATAAAATTGAACCAAATAGGAACTGTAACTGAAACGATAGAAGTAATAAAATTTGCTCATCTTATTGGTTTTAAAACAATCATCTCTCATAGGTCTGGTGATACCGAAGATACATTTATTGCTGACTTAGCAGTAGGCACCAATTCAAATCAAATCAAAACTGGATCTCTTGCAAGATCAGAGAGAATAGCAAAATACAACCAACTAATACGTATAGAGGAAAATCTTGGTAGATTCTCAAAAATGAATAAAATTGATTAATGTTAGAAAAATTAAAAAAAAACTATTTTACTCTTATCATCACATTCCTGTTTATATATTTTTTCTTCAATTTATTAGATGGTGATAGAGGTCTTATTTCTTACATTGAAAAGAAAGATATTTATGAGCAACTGAAAAATGATCAAATTATATTAACTAATAAAATAGCAGATTTAGAGCATAAAAATTCACTTTTAACAGAAAATATAGATCTAGATTTCATAGAAATATTGATTCGAGAAAAGTTTTTATTTGGAAAAGAAGGTGAGACTACCTATATAATCAAAGAAAATGGAAATCAAAAATAAACCAAGACACCCTGAAAAAGTTAATAAACCGATAAATCCTATCAAAAAAAAACCAAGTTGGATTAGATCCAAGCTACTAAATAGTAAAGAATTTTTTTTAACTAAAACAGTTGTTAATAAAGATAATCTTGTTACAGTTTGCCAAGAAGCAAACTGTCCTAATATTACTGAATGCTGGAGTAAAAGGCACGCAACACTAATGATAATGGGTGACACATGTACAAGAGCATGTGCATTTTGTGATGTTAAAACAGGAAAACCAGAAAAATTAGATCAATTTGAGCCAATTAAAATAGCGAATGCAGTTAAAAAATTAAGTTTAAGACATGTGGTAATAACTTCTGTTGATAGAGACGACCTTTCTGATGGTGGATCAAATCATTTTCATGATGTTATTGTTGCAACAAGAAAAAAAAATCCAAATACAACAATTGAAGTATTAACACCTGACTTTTTAAGAAAAGGAGAAGCTTATAAAAGAGTATTGGAAGCAAGCCCAGATGTTTTTAATCATAATATTGAAACTGTTCCAAGTCTTTATTTAAAAGTTAGACCAGGAGCAAGATATTTTGGATCATTAGAACTTTTAAAAAATTCTAAAAAATTCAATAAAAATGTTTTTACAAAATCAGGAATTATGGTTGGATTTGGAGAAACAAAAGATGAGATAATTCAAGTTATGGATGATCTAAGATCTGCAGAAGTTGATTTCTTAACTATAGGCCAATATCTTCAACCCTCGGACAAGCACTTTCCGTTAAATAGGTATTATCATCCAGACGAATTTAAAGAGCTTGGAAAAATTGCAAAATCTAAAGGATTTTTATTAATATCTTCATCACCTTTAACTAGATCTTCTTATCATGCTGATGAAGATTTTAATAAACTTAAAAATAAAAGAAAAAATATTCATTAATGCCAAAAGCATCAGTTAAGAGATTAATTGATAACAAAAAAGATAAACTCATAGAATTCGTTTTAGATATTGAAAAATACCCTGAATTTGTACCATTTTGTCAAGGTTCGAAAGTACATGAAAGAAAAAAAAGTGGGGATTTAATACTTATTGTTGCAGATTTAACAATTGGAAAAGGGCCTTTTGTAGATACTTATAAAAGCGATGTGAAATTTAATAAAAAAGATGACACAATTTTTGTTACAAATATTGACGGTCCACTAAATTATTTAGAAAATAATTGGAAATTTGTTGAGCATGGAAATTTAACAGAGGTGACTTTTGATGTTGATTTTGAAATAAAAAATAAATTTTTGAATATTTTAATGACTAAGTCTTTTCAATTTGGTCTTGAAAAAATAGCTAATGCATTTCAGAAAAGAGCTGAAAGTTTATAATATACTCAAAATCATTTTAAATGCTTGCTTGGCAGTTTCTTTTTGAATCGAAATTCTTTTTTTACTTTTAAATAAGTTTTTCTTTATAATTATTTTACTTCCTTTTTTTAGACCTATGTAAACTAGGCCTACTGGTTTTTCTTTTGTTCCACCATTAGGACCTGCTACTCCTGTGATTGAAATTGAAATATTTGATTTACTAATTTTACTTAAATTTTTAACCATTGATAAACAGGTTTCAAAGCTGACTGCTCCATATTTTGTAATAGTTTTTTTTGGGATTTTAAGCAATTTAACTTTTGCATTATTGGAATAAGTCACTAGCCCCATATTAAATACTTTAGATGACCCACTAAAAGATGTGATTGAACTTGCTAAAAGTCCTCCGGTGCAGGACTCTGCAAATGATAGTGATAGTTTTTTTTTAGTCAGTAACTTTATAATTTTTAAAGATAAATTATTCATGAGGTAATAATCATATAAAAGACGAGAATTACTACTACATACAAACCAGCACAAATATCATCCATTATAACACCAAAGCTATTCTTAAAGTTTTTATCGTAATAACTTACAGGGTAGGGTTTTGTTATATCGAAAATTCTAAAAAGAATAAACATTATAAAATAAAAGGTTAACACCCTTACTGGATCTGTTATTTCTGAATGGGCTATTTCATAAAGGCAAATGGGTATTGATTGACCAATAAATTCATCAATAACAACCTCTTTTGGATCCTTATTAGTTAAATCTTTAATAAATAAATTTACAGCAAAAAGTGAAATTATAAAAATAGCAATTAGAAAAAACAAAAACAAATCTGCTGGGACAGAAAAAATGTGAAATAATATAAATAATAAGATAACAGTAGCCAACGAAGCATAACTACCAGGAATTCTCGGTAATCTGCCAATACCAAACATAGTAACAAATAAGGAATTTATTATTTTAAGCATAATGATTTAACGAGACTATAACTTCACATGCAATAGCCTCTTCCTTTCCAATCAAACCTAATTTTTCAACTGTTTTACCTTTTAGATTAATTTGATTTTTGCTTATTTTAAGTAAATTAGACAAAGATATAATAATTTTTTCTCTGTATTTTGAGACTTTAGGTCTTTCACAAATTAAATTTATATCAACGTTATTTATAAAATATCTTTCTTTACTCAGGTTTTTCAAAATAGGTAATAACATATTGGACGATCTTATATTTTTAAACTTTTTTTTATCGTTTGGATAAAGAGTTCCTATATCTTTTTTTCTCATAGCACCAAGTAATCCATCTATTATTGCATGGATAATTACATCTCCATCGGAATGACCCTTTAGACCAGAATGAAATGGAATTTTTATTCCCCCAAGGTATAATTTCTTTTTTTTAACTAATCTATGTATGTCAAATCCAATTCCATGAAAATTTTGAATATTGATTTTATTTAAATCAGACTTTTTCGTAATTTTAAAATTATTTTCTTCACCTTTAATAAATTTAATTTTTATTTTATTATCTAAAAATAATGATGCCTCATCAGTAATTTTTGTATTATTTAATTTTGATAGGTTAAACAAACTTTTAAAATTAAAACATTGCGGCGTCTGGGTAAATAGTAATTTTTCTCTTTTCAAATTTTGAATTTTTTTTTTTATTCTATATTTTGCTGAGTCATCGGTTTTAACATAAGGTACTACCGCTTTATTTTTTTTTAGGTTTGAGTTTAGTTTTTTTAATAATTTAATTGAAAAATTTGGTCTTGCCGCATCGTGAATAAAAACATTTGTAAATTTTTTATTTTTAATAAAATTTAATGCTTTTTGTGATGATAGATATCTTTCTCTCCCACCTTTAATCACTTTAATAGATTTATCTTTAATATTTTTAATTGGAATATTTGATACAATTATTATTGATTTAAATAACTTAGACTTTATTGCCTTATCTACTGAATGCATAAATAAGGGTTTATTTATATAATTTATAAATTGTTTTGGATTATTTGATTTAAATCTCTTACCTTTGCCTGCAGCTAGTAGTATAAAACAATTACTCATGATTATTATAAAATTTTTTGTAAGATATATTTAAATTATGTTTGCTTTGTTAAAAAGAAATTTGTTTATCATAGTTATATTTATACTAACTATTTCATTAGCATTTATAACATTTTTAACCTTTATTGATAAAAGTTTCATCAAACTCAATGAAGACAATCTTGAAATTCTTTTAATTTCTAACATAGTATTAGTTTTTATATTTTTTGTTTTAATATTCATTGATATTAAGAATTCAATTAAAAATAATATTAATGTAAGAGGTTCGGTTGCAAATAGAAAGTATATTGTCTCTTTTGCACTTTTTACTCTGATTCCATCATTGTTAATTGCAGTATTTTCATTGTTTATTTTCTCTTTTGCTTTGGATAAGTATTTTAATGAAAAAATAACATCAGCTGTAAATAATTCATATGAAATTGCAAAAAATTATGTTGATGAAAAAAGAAACAAGATAGAATCCGAAATTATATTAATTGCTTTTGATTTAAATAAATATTTTGAGTTATCTAAATCAAATCCTGAGCGTTATCAACTTATATTAAATACACAAAGATATTTAAGAGACATAGATCAACTTCATTTAATTAATGGTGAAGGCAATTTAATTGTATCGGCAGCAGACTTGCCCTATAAAAAAATTGAGGATAGGGCTATGAAAATGGTTTTGAATGATGATAGACCACTTAAAATCACAAATACTTTTGAGAATAAATCTGCGGCAGTAGTAAGACTCACAAATTATGAAGACACTTTTTTATATGTAATTAAATTTATTGATAAAAATATTTCAAATTATTTAATCAAATCAGAAGAGGCTGTAAATTTTTATTATACAGTAGAAAATCAAAATTTAGGTATAAGAATATCTTTTGCAATAATTTATATAACTTTGGTTACTCTCTTATTATTTTTATCAATTACTATTGCTATAAGATTTTCTTCCCGTTTTTTTATATCTATTAACAACCTGATAACTGCATCAGAAAGTATTGGGAAGGGCAATTTAGACACAAAGGTGCCAGATTTAAAAGCTGACATTGAAATGGAAAGACTTAATAAAAATTTTAATTCAATGATAGATAGATTAAAAAATCAGCAAGAAAAACTACTTACCAATGAAAGACATGAGGCATGGGAAAATGTTGCAAGAAAATTAGCTCATGAGATTAAAAACCCTTTAACACCAATTCAATTAACTATAGATAATCTTAAAACTAAATATCTGCCAAATATTGAAAACCAAAACAAAGAAAAATATTTAGATAATCTAAAAACTATACTTAAGCAAATAAAACAAATTGAAAATTTAGTAAATGAATTTTCTGATTTTGCCAGAATGCCTAAACCATTATTTAAATCAAACAACTTAAATAGTGTAATTAAAGAAAACGTTAACTTAGTAAATAAATTCGATAACTCTGTTAAAATAAGGTTGATTAACCATTTGTCAAAAGATGCAATTTTAAAATTTGATAATGAGCAGCTTAATAGATTATTTTTTAATTTAATAAAAAATTCTGTTGAAAGTATCCAAGAAAAAGCTGAAAAATATAGTAAAATAGTCAAAAATATTGATATAGAAATCAGACAAAGAAGAGATTATATAAACATTAACATCATCGATACTGGAACAGGATTTAAAAATAAAAAAACAAAAGATATAATTAAACCATATTTTACAACTAAAGAAAAAGGAACAGGATTAGGATTATCGATTGTAGATAAAATTATTAGTGATCATGAGGGATCAATTAAATTTCTTAATCATAGAATGGGCGCAAAAATTCAAATCATAATTCCATATAAAAAATAATGTCAGCAGAAATTTTAATAATAGATGATAATGCAGATATACGATTGATACTGGATGAATTGATAAAAGATTATGGTTACAAGACAAGAGTTGCTGCAAACTTTAATCAAGCTTTGACCGAAATTGACAAAAAACTTCCCGATGTAGCAATCATTGATGTCAAGTTAGATAAGGGTGATAATGATGGTATTGTTCTATTAAATCACATAAAGAAGAAAAATGCAGACCTGCCTGTAATAATGATTTCTGGTCATGCTAACATCGAAATGGCAGTCAATTCTTTGAAGTCAGGTGCATTTGAATTTATTCAAAAGCCATTTGATAAAGAAAGACTTTTAAATTTTGTCAACAGAGCTGTAGAAAATTACAATTTAAAAAATGAAAATAAAACTTTAACCACAAAGCTGTTTCATACTTTTGAATTAGTTGGTAAAAGTTCTAATATTCTCTCAATACAAGATCAGATAAATAAGTTATCAAAATCTGAGAGTAGAATATTTATAAGTGGACCTACTGGATCAGGAAAAGAATTAATTTCAAGAAAAATTCATAAAAACTCAAAGAGGAGTGGTGGTCCATTTGTAGTCATTAATGGGGCACTTTTAGATGCAAAAAAGTATGAGTTAGAATTATTTGGAGAAGAAAAAAAAGATGGTTCAATATTTTACGGTGCTCTTGAGAAAGCATCTGGTGGTATCCTGTTGATTGATGAAGTAACAGAAATACCACTTGAAACACAATCAAAGATTTTAAGAGTTGTAATTGACCAAAAGTTCAAAAGAATAAATAGCAATCATGATATCAAAGTTGACGTTAGAATTATCTGCACTAATAGCAAAGACGTTCAACAAGAAATAAAATTTGGTAACTTTAGAGAAGATCTATTTCATCGACTAAATGTATTCAATATAAAAATAGATCCTTTAAATAAAAGAATTGATGATATTCCAATATTAATAGATTATTTTATAGAAAATATTTGCGTAGCAAACAATTTTAAAAAATTTAAGATTATTGATAATAATTATTTGCTTAATTACGATTGGCCAGGGAATGTTAGAGAGTTAAGAAATTTAATAGAAAGGATAGCTATACTATCACCCGGTGATGATAATGAAAGGTTAATGAATATAATTAAAGAATCTTTATCTAAGTCAATTGAGGATGAGTTTTCTGTAACCGAAACTCTTACTGTTCCATTGAAAGAAGCCAGAGAAAGCTTTGAAAAACAATATTTAGTCTCACAGTTAAAAAAATTTAGTGGAAACATTTCTAGAACTGCAAAATTTATAGGTATGGAAAGGTCAGCCTTACATAGAAAATTAAGGTTACTTGGAGTGAAAGATCTAAACTAATGAATATTATTATTTGTGGAGCGGGTAGAGTAGGGTCAACAATTGCAAAAATGTTAATTGAACAAAATCATTCAATTACAATGATTGATCAATCTAGTGATGATATTCAAAAAATTAACGAAACTTTGGATGTAAAAGCAATTGTTGGTAAGGCAACTTCCCCTGCAATATTAGAAAAAGCAAACACAAAAGATGCAGATATGATTATAGCCGTTACACGAAACGATGAAATTAATATGTTGATATGCCAAATAGCTTTTTCTTTATTCAAAGTTCCAAAGAAAATTGCTCGTATAAGATTCCAAGAATATCTTGATCCAAAATATTCAGGGCTTTTTAATAGAGAAAATTTACCAATAGATAACATTATTTCTCCTGAAATTGAAATTGCAAAGTCGATTCAACGAAAATTAGAAGCTCCTGGTACTCTAGACAATGTACCTTTTGCTGAAAATAAAATTAGATTATTAGAAATTTTAATAGATGATAAATGTTCAATAAAAGGAATTAATTTAAATGAACTTACAAAAAAATTTCCTAAACTACATGCCTATATTCTAGGTGTAATTAGAAACGATAAATTTGTTGTAATGAAAAAAACTGATAAACTTAATCTTAATGATAAAGCTTATGTGGTAGTTAACAGCAGTCAAATGCGAGAAACTCTAAGTGTATTTGGTCATAATGAAAAAATTTCAAACAAAATTTTAATTATTGGTGGTGGAAATATTGGTTTTAATCTTGCTAAAAATATTGAACAATCATTTGACTCTGCAAGAGTAAAGATAATTGAAAAAGATAAGTCCAGAGCTGAGTACATAGCAAATGAACTGAATGAAACAATTGTAATAAATGGAAACGGTTTGGAAGAAGATGTTTTAAATGAAGCTAATATTGATGAAGTTGAAACTGTTTTAGCTCTTACTAATGATGATGAAGATAATTTAATGGTAAGTGTATTAGTTGAAAAATTTTCAAAAGATAAAAGAACTATGGCACTAATCAATAAACCCAACTATTCTCTATTACAATCATCCTTAAAAATTGATGATTTAATTGATCCAAGAATGAATACAGTTTCCAGCATTTTAAAACATGTTCATAAAGGAACTATCGAAAACGCTTATACAATTTTGAATGGTGAATATGAGGTTATAGAGGCAGATATCATTGAGACTTCAGAATTAATAAACAAGCAATTAAAGGAGTCAAATTTACCCGATGAAATAAGAATTGGCGCAATACTAAGGGGAGGCAATGTAATTATTCCAAGTTCAAGTTATATTTTTCAGAAAGACGATACAGTTGTTCTTTTATCCAAAAGAGATCAATTACCTACTGTAGAAAACATGTTTAGAATTAGTTCAATCTAATTTTAATATGACAAAATTTAGTTCAGTTTATATAAGTTCCTTTTTATTCTTGATAAGTATTTTTTCTTTTTTTAATATTATTTATTCAAATTATTTTAATATTTTTTATAATATTGAAAACTATATTTATACGTTATTGATTAGTTTTTTTGTTGGAGGTTTACTTTTATTTTTTAATAGAACAAACACAAAAAAAATTACTCTTTATGAAAAAATATTTACAGTATTATTGGGGTACATTTTATTTCCCTTAATTCTATCAATCCCATACTATCTAAGTATTCAGAATATATCTTTTTTAAATTCGTATTTTGAGGCGATATCTGGTTTTACTTCAACTGGTTTTACAATTTTTGAAAATATTAAACAATTAGATGAGAGCCTAATTTTATGGAGATCAACCTCTCAGTGGGTAGGGGGAATTTATTTTCTTTTTTCAATTTTATTGTTGATTGATATTTTTGACAAAAACTTAAAACAATCATTCACTGAATATTTGTCCTTTAATAATAATGAAATTTTTAATCAATCTCTTAAAATTATTATAATATATTCTTTATTAACTTTATTAATATTTATTTTATTCAAGACTATAAATTTAAGAACTTTTGATGCATTTAATTTATCGCTATCAATTATATCATCTGGTGGGTTTTTACCTGTAAATAGAATAGATAATTTGTTTGAAAGTGATGTTAGTAAAATTGTTTTATCATTTACTATGATGTTATCATTTTTCAGTCTTTTTTTAACTTATAACCTTATTTTTTTTAAAAAAAAAAAAATAAAATTTTTGAGTGAGGATTTTAATCTTTTAATTTATTTGTTAATTTTAATTTCTTTTACTTTCGTTTTTTTAAATTCAAGTAATAATTTTCCTACAATTTTAGTTGCTATATCAAGTAGTATTTCTAACATTGGTATCTCTTTTTACGATACTCCAAATAATTTACTATTTATTTTTTTTATTATGGTAGTTATTGGTGGTTCTTTTTTTTCAACCAGTTCAGGCATTAGGGTTATAAAAATATTAAATTTATTAAAATTTTCTTTGAACAATCTGCTATCACACACAAAACCTTATCAAATCTATTCAAACAAAGTATCATTATTAAATGAAAACACCGAAAAATCTGATATAAATAAATATTTTTTTTCGATAATTATTTTTATTATTTCTTTATCACTATTGACGTTACTTTTAACACTTTCAGATATCCAATTTGAAAATTCATTTAAATTATCAATATTAACAATCATGAATACAGTTAATTCTAGTATGTTTGAACTTGCTAATTTTGACTTTTATAATCTTTCTTTTTTAACAAAAGTTTATTTAATAATTTTCATGATTATAGGAAGAGTTGAATTATTAACGATACTAATATTATTTAAAAAATTTCTTTTCAAAAATTAAATTAGTATTATAAGGTAATGAACTTGCGCCCTTAGCTCAGCTGGATAGAGCATCGGTTTTCTAAACCGAGGGTCGGAGGTTCGAATCCTCCAGGGCGCGCCACCTTTAATTGGTCAATATAGATGAGGTTATTTTACCATTGATGGTTTTAATACTTTCTGCTTTACTCAAGAATTCAAAAATAACTTTTTGAATAATTTGTTAACAAATAAATAAAAAAAAGAGGAAAATAATGTTTAAAATAATAAAACAATTGACTTCTTTAGCTACTATGTTTGCTGTGTTATTTGCATTTTCAACAGAAACAATGGCTGCTAAGAAATCAAAAACTCTTGAGAACACAAAAAAAAGAGGGTTTGTAAGATGTGGTGTTTCTCAGGGTCTACCTGGATTTTCAAACGCTGATGAGTCTGGAAATTGGACAGGAATTGATGTTGACGTATGTAGAGCTGTTGCAGCTGCTACATTAGGAGATGCAACTAAAGTTAAATTCACTCCTTTAAGTGCAAAAGAAAGATTTACTGCACTTACTTCAGGTGAAATTGACATTTTATCAAGAAACACAACTTGGACACTTTCTAGAGACGCTGACATCGGTTTAACATTTGTTGGTGTAAACTTTTATGATGGACAAGGTTTCATGGTAAGAAAAGGTTCAGGAATATCATCTACGGGTGAATTTAAAAACGGAACTTCAGTTTGTACAAACTTAGGAACTACAACTGAGCTTAATATGAGAGACTTCTTTGATTCAAGGGGAATTTCTTATGAGCCAGTAGTTTTTGAAAAAGCAGATGAAGTCGTAGCTGCTTATGATGCAGGCAGATGTGATACATACACAACTGATAAATCTGGTCTTGCAGCGCAAAGAACAAAATTATCAGCTCCAGATGATCACGTAGTTTTACCTGAAACTATTTCAAAAGAACCACTAGGACCAGTTGTACGTCAAGGTGACTCTGTTTGGGAAGATATAGTAAGATGGTCGCTAAATACCATGATTGAGGCAGAGGAATATGGTATTAACTCATCGAATGCTGATATGATGAAAACTTCAAACAATCCAGCCATCAAAAGATTAGTTGGTGCTGAAGGTGAACTAGGTGCAGCTTTTGGTTTAGATAATGACTGGAACTTAAGAATTATCAAGCAAGTTGGAAATTACGGCGAAAGCTATAAAAGAAATATAGCAGACACTGGAATTCTACCTGACAGAGGTCCAAATGAATTATGGACTAAAGGTGGAATATTATACGTACCACCAGCAAGATAATTTTATTTCAAATTACTCAAAAAGGGCTAGAAATATCTAGCCCTTTTTTTTATTATAGATTTTAATGAACAACATTATAAAAAAATTTATACCTCAGATTTTAGCAATACTATTTGTTGTTCTTATTTTTGGGTTTTTAACCCTGAATGCTCAGACCAATATGGATAATAGAGGTATTGATTTTGGTTTTGGATTTTTATCACAAGAGTCTTCATTTGATGTCCAGTTTTCTTTAATTGAATATAGTGGATCAGATTCCTATGCCCGTGCTTTTCTAGTTGGACTTTTAAATACTTTGCTAGTTTCTTTTATAAGTATAATTATTTGTACAATATTAGGTGTTATAATTGGTGTAGCAAGATTGTCATCAAATTACCTCATAAAAAACTCGGCTGCATGGTACGTCGAGTTTTTTAGAAATATTCCATTATTGTTACAAATCTTCTTTTGGTATTACGCAGCTCTTAGAGCATTACCTACGCCAGAGAAAGCTAATGCGTGGTTTGGGGTAACTTATATGACTGTAAAAGGTTATTACATACCAGCAATGGTATGGCAAAATTTGAGTGTATTTCTATATTGTGGTCTTGCAGCAATAATTTCAATCATTGTATTAAGGAATTATGCAAATAAATTAAGAGACACACAAGGGAAACAAATTCCTGTACTTCTGTATTCAGTAGCTCTATTAATTGTATTGCCTCTTTTATCATTCTTATTTGGTGGAGTATCTTTAGAATTTGAAATACCTGAGCTCAAAAAATTATCAAAGATTTCGTATATTTATGAAGGTGGAATAAGTTTACCACCTGAATTAATAGCATTAGTTCTAGCACTATCTTTATACACCTCTACCTTTGTAGCAGAGTGTGTTAGAGCTGGTATTGAAGGAGTTACCAAAGGCCAAAAAGAGGCTGCAGCATCTGTTGGTTTAACGCCTAATCAAGTTTTAAAATTAGTTATTATGCCCCAAGCACTAAGAATTATTATACCACCTACAACAAACCAATATTTAAATTTAACTAAAAATTCATCTTTAGCAGCTGCTATTGCTTATCCTGACTTAGTACTTGTGTTTGCAGGCACTGCTTTGATGCAAACAGGTAAAGCGATAGAAATTGTTTCAATAACAATGCTAACCTATCTAACTATTAGCTTAACTATTGCAGCAATAATGAATTGGTATAACAAAAAAATTGAAATTAAAGAAAAGTAAACGATGCAAACATTTAATTTATTAAAACCTAACAGAGATAATATTAAAAATTACTCTATATTTGGATCTTTTTTAGTTTTAGTAAGTTTAATTGATGTAATATCAAATGCTTTTTTAAAAATAAATTTAACATCTTTTTTACCCGGCTCCTTAACTACTTTATTTCCACTAATCATAGGATTAATTGGATTAAATATGATGAGAATTGATTATTCAGGAAATAAAACTTTGGATTTATTAAATAAAAATATAAACACAAATAATTTTAATGCTTTATTAACTCTATTGATATTATTTTCAATTATAAAAGCTCTCCCTCAGTCTCTAAGTTGGATGATTTTAGACGCCACAATTTCAGGCGACTCAAAAGATGCTTGTACAGGCACGGGTGCTTGCTGGACATATATTAAAGTTTGGTTCAGAAGATTTATGTATGGAATGTATCCCAATGAATTTCATTGGAGGATTAATACTGCATTCATTTTAGTTATAGCTCTTGGATTTGTTGGATATTTCATGAAGGAAAATTTGAAAAAATATTTGGCATTATATTATGTTATTATTTATCCAGTAATTGCATATTTAGTTATTTACTATTTAATATCTGGTGGATCATTCGGTTTACAATGGGTAGAAACAGGAGCGTGGGGAGGATTGTCACTTACTTTTATAGTTTCATTTTTCTGTCTAATTTTCTGTTTCCCACTAGGTATGATTTTTGCACTAGGAAGAAGATCTAATCTTCCAGTAATAAAATATATATCAATTTGTTATATTGAATTTTGGAGAGGTGTTCCATTGATTACAGTGTTATTTATGTCATCTGTAATGTTTCCTATGTTTCTCCCTGAAGATTTTTTCATGGATAAATTAGTAAGAGTAATTATAGCAATTACATTGTTTGAGGCCGCTTACTGTGCAGAAGTAATTAGAGGAGGTTTACAATCTCTTCCTAGAGGTCAATACGATGCAGCTAAATCTTTAGGAATGGGTTATTGGAAAATGCATATTTTTGTAATTTTACCTCAAGCTCTAAAATTAGTTATTCCGGGAATAGCAAATACCTTTTTAGCATTAGTTAAAGATACTCCTTTAATCTTTGTAGTTGGTTTAGCTGAATTAGCAGGTATGCTTGCTTTAGCAAAAACAAATCCAAAATGGCTAGGCTTTGCAATGGAGGGATATATTTTTGCATCAATAGTATTCTGGATTATATGCTATGCAATGAGTAAATATAGTTATAACTTAGAGGCAAAATATAAAACTGAAAGATAACAAATGTCTGACCCAATAATAAAAATTCAAAATATGAATAAATGGTTCGGTGATTTTCAAGTTTTAAAAAATATAAATCTTGAGGTTGAGGCAAATAAAAAAATTGTAGTATGTGGACCATCAGGATCGGGTAAATCTACATTGATTAGATGTATCAATAGATTAGAGGAGCACCAAGAGGGAGATATTATTGTTGATGGAAATGAACTGTCAGAAAAAACTAAAGATATTGAAAAAATAAGAGCAGATGTTGGAATGGTTTTTCAACAATTTAATTTATTTCCACATCTTTCAATATTAGATAATTGTACTCTTGCACCTATATGGGTGAAAAAAATGCCGAAAAAAGAAGCTAAAGAACTAGCCTTAGATCAGCTTAAAAAAGTTCAGATAGATGATCAAGCAAACAAATTTCCTGGACAACTTTCAGGTGGACAACAACAGCGTTGTGCAATCGCAAGAGCATTGTGCATGCAGCCAAAAATCATGTTGTTTGATGAACCAACGTCTGCATTAGATCCAGAAATGATTAAAGAGGTGCTTGATGCAATGGTTAGTCTAGCAAAAGGTGGAATGACAATGATTGTTGTGACACATGAGATGGGATTTGCTAAAGAAGTTGCTGATGAGGTCATTTTTATGGATGAGGGCATGATAATTGAGAAGGCAGTCACCAAAGAATTCTTCGCTAACCCAAAGAGTGACAGAACTAAGCTTTTTTTAAGCCAAATTCTTTAAAATAATTCTAAAGATCTCATAAAAAGTTACTTGACAGGTTTAGAATAAGTTAAAAAAACCATTTTTTTTAAAAATTATTTTACTTGCATTAAGTTTTCTATTTAGATTAACTCCAATTAATATTTTATTTAAAGAGGGGTCTTAAATGGAAGATAATTTTAATAAACATCTTGGCAATAAACTTAAATTAAGAAGACTTGCGCTAGGTTTAACTCAAACAAAGGTAGCTAAAGCTATAAACGTAACATTTCAACAAATCCAAAAGTATGAAAAAGGAACTAACGGTGTAAGTTCAATAAGATTATTACAACTTTCAAATTATTTAAAAGTTCCAATAAACTATTTTTTTGAGGATTTTTCGGAATATTTAGTCAATCTTGATAGATCAAAAGAGGGACACATGAATGTGAACTATAATTTTTTAGTCAAAGTTTATTCAGAACTAACTCAGGATCAAAAAATTAAATTTGGAAAAAATTTACAAATAGCACAAATAAATACTTCTAAAGTTGTTTAATTGATTTGGCTCCTCGGGCAGGACTCGAACCTGCGACCAATTGATTAACAGTCAACTGCTCTACCAACTGAGCTACCGAGGAATATTTTTCACAACTTACTTTTTTTAAAACTTATCTCAATACTTTTTTTGGAGGCAACGCCCGGAATCGAACCGGGATACAAGGATTTGCAGTCCTCTGCGTAACCATTCCGCCACGTTGCCATTAATTACAAAAATATTTGTTAATCGATCTTTGTATAATTCATTTTGATCATTAGTCTATAAATTTAGCAATGATTTTCATTATTGTTTATTAATTTGATTAATTTATAAAACAAAACAATGAGTTTTGATAAATATGAGCATAAAAATGTTGAGAATTATATCTACGATTATTGGGAAAAAAATGAATTATTTAAACCAAAACAAAATTCAAAAAAATTCTCAATTGTAATCCCTCCACCAAATGTAACTGGAAGCCTGCACATGGGGCATGCTTTAAATAATTCAATTCAAGATGTTTTAACAAGATTTCACAGAATGAATAATTATGAAACATTATGGCAACCAGGGACAGATCATGCTGGTATTGCAACCCAAGCTTTAGTTGAAAAAAAACTTTTAAAAGATGGTGTTAAAAAAAATGATCTAGGAAGAGAAAAATTTATTGAAAAAGTATGGGAATGGAAAAATGAGTATGGAGATATAATAATAAATCAACTTAAAAAACTTGGATGTTCTTGTGATTGGTCTCGTAATGCATTTACAATGGATGAGAATTTGTCTAAGTCAGTGATAAAAGTATTTGTTGATCTTTATAATAAGAAATTAATCTATAAATCTAAAAAACTTGTAAATTGGGATGTTGTTTTAAAAACAGCAATATCTGATCTAGAAGTTGATCAACGTGAAGTAAATTCTAAACTTTATTATATAAATTATCCTATAGAAAATTCTGATAAATTTTTAACAATTGCAACAACCAGACCTGAAACTATGTTGGGAGATACTGCAATAGCAGTTAATCCTAAAGACGATCGATTTAAAGATATTGTTGGAAAGTTAGTTACAATACCTTTAGCAAACAGAAAAATAAAAGTAATAACAGATGACTATGCTGATCCTGAACAAGGAACAGGAGCAGTAAAAATTACTCCTGCCCATGATTTTAATGATTATGAAGTAGGCATTAGAAACAAGCTAGAGGTAATTAACATATTTACTGCAGATGGAAAAATAAATGACAATGCACCTGACCCATATAAAGGTTTAGATAGATTTGCTGCAAGAAAATTAATACTAGAGCATCTTGAAGAAGGAAAATTTTTAGAAAAAATAGAAAAGTTAGTAAATAAAGTTCCTTATGGCGATAGATCTAATTCTATTATTGAACCTTACTTAACTGAACAATGGTTTGTTGATGCTAAAACTTTATCCATTAAAGCAAAAGAAGTAGTAAATAATGGTAAGACTAAATTTTTTCCTGAAAATTGGTCTAAAACTTATTTTCAATGGGTGAATAACATTGAACCTTGGTGTATTTCTCGTCAATTATGGTGGGGACATCAAATTCCAGCATGGTACGGGCCTGATGGAAAAATATTTGTAGCTGAAAATGAAGATGAATGTAAAAAACAGGCAAAAGAATTCTATAAAAAAGATGTAGAATTAAAAAGAGATGAAGATGTTTTAGATACTTGGTTTTCATCAGGTCTATGGCCATTTGCGACCTTAGGTTGGCCAGAAAAAACTCCAGAAGTTGAAAAATTTTATCCAACAAGTGTTCTCGTTACCGGTTTTGATATCATATTTTTCTGGGTTGCTAGAATGATTATGATGGGAACTGAGTTTTTAAAAGAAGAACCTTTTAAAAATATATACGTTCACGCATTAGTTAGAGATGAAAAAGGGCAAAAAATGTCCAAATCTAAGGGTAATGTAATTGATCCTTTAGAACTTATTGAAAAATATAGTGCAGACGCTTTAAGATTTACCCTTTTGGCAATGGCATCACCAGGTCGTGATGTAAAACTATCTGAGGACAGGGTTAAAGGTTATAGGAATTTCTTAAATAAAATTTGGAATGCAAATAATTTTTTAACACAAAATAAATGTGATTTTGGTGATGTAAAAAAACCTGAAAATATAAACTTAACTATTAATAAGTGGATACTATCTGAACTTGTAAAAGTTAAAAACGACACGGAAAATAGTTTAAAAAACTATAGGTTTGATGAAGCAGCTAAGATTATTTATCAATTTGTATGGCATTCATTTTGTGATTGGTATTTAGAGTTATCTAAAACAGTTTTAAACTCTGAAAATGAGGAAGATATTAAGGAGTTAAGACAAACATCAGCATATGTTTTTAAGGAAATTTTAATAATACTTCATCCATTTATTCCATTTGTAACCGAAGAGATATGGTTAAATAATAAGCTAGATAAAGAAGGCAAAGATTACTTGATGTATGCCAATTGGCTAGAAGATGATTATCATGAAAAAAAATCATATGATGAGATAAATAATATCATCAATTTTATTACATCAATAAGATCATTTAAAAATGAATTAAATATAAGTCCTGGATCATTTATTGAAATTTCAACAGAAAATACAAACAAAGAATATAAAACCTTTTTATCTTCTAATGAAAACATAATGAAAAAAAATGGAAGAATTAAAAATTTTCATGAAAAAGATTTAGACAAACCATCTGCAAGTATAGTCATAAGTGGTGAGTTATTTAAATTATATTTTGATGAAGATGTTGATTTAAATATGATCAAATCAACACTAGAAAAGAAAATTACAAAAATTAGTGAAGAGATGAAAAAAATTGATGTTAGATTATCAAATAAATCCTTTGTTGATCGTGCACCACAAAATATAGTAGAGCAGGAGAAAAGCAACTTTGCTAATCTTGAAAAAGATGTTAAAAAAATAGAATTAACTCTTAAAGGTTTATAATGAAAAAATTTAATAAGAAAAAATTACCCAGTAGACATACAACAATAGGTGCTGATAAAGCTCCTCAAAGATCATTTTATTATGCAATGGATTTAACAGAAAAAGATGTAGCAAAACCATTTGTTGGAGTTGTCTCAACATGGAATGAAGCTGCTCCATGTAACATTAATTTAATGAAACAAGCGCAATCGGTCAAAAAAGGAGTTAAAGCTTCAGGCGGAACACCAAGAGAATTTTGTACTATTACAGTAACAGATGGAATTGCAATGGGTCATGAAGGAATGAAATCGTCATTAATATCAAGAGATGTAATAGCAGATTCAACCGAACTTACGGTTAGAGGACATTGTTATGATGCATTAGTTGGATTAGCGGGCTGTGATAAATCATTACCTGGTTTAATGATGTCAATGGTACGTTTAAATATTCCAAGTGTATTTATATATGGTGGATCAATTCTACCTGGGAGATTTAATGGAAAAGATGTAACTGTTGTAGATGTATTTGAAGGTGTTGGAAAATATACTTCAAAAAAAATGACAGCTCATGCATTAAGAAAATTAGAATTAAAAGCATGTCCAAGTGCAGGCGCTTGTGGTGGACAATTTACTGCAAACACAATGGCATGTGTTTCTGAAGCAATAGGATTAGCTTTACCTTTCTCAGCAGGAACGCCAGCGCCATATTTAGAAAGAAATAAATATGCAATAGACAGCGGTAAAGCTGTAATGAATTTATTAGCGAAAAATATTAGACCTAGAGACATAGTAACAAGAAAAGCTTTAGAAAATGCAGCAACAATTGTTGCAGCAACTGGTGGATCAACAAATGCAGGTTTACACTTACCAGCTATCGCTAATGAAATTGGAATTAAATTTGATTTAATGGATGTTGCAAAAATATTTAGGAAAACTCCTTATCTTGCAGATTTAAAACCTGGTGGAAAATATGTTGCAAAAGATATGTGGGAAGCAGGAGGAGTTCCAATGTTATTAAAGACATTAATGGACGGCGGTTACATTCATGGTGATTGTATGACGGTTACAGGCAAAACCATGAGAGAAAATTTAAAAAATGTAAAATTTAGAGAAAATCAAAAAGTAATGAGATCTTATAAAAATCCTATTTCTCCAACAGGGGGTGTTGTTGGATTAAAAGGCAATTTAGCTCCAGAAGGTGGAATTGTAAAAATAGCAGGTTTGAAAAAATTACAATTTACAGGAAGAGCTAGATGTTTTGATAATGAAGAGTCTGCTTACAAAGCAGTAATAAACAGAAAATACAAAGATGGAGACATCATTATAATTAGATATGAAGGACCAATAGGAGGTCCTGGTATGAGAGAAATGCTTCAAACAACGGCAGCAATCTACGGTCAAGGAAAAGGGGAGAAAGTAGCCCTAATTACGGACGGTAGGTTCTCTGGGGCTACCAGAGGCTTTTGTATCGGTCATGTGGGCCCTGAGGCCTCCGTAGGCGGTCCTATAGCCCTTTTAAGGAATGGGGATATCATCGATATAGACGCTAAAAAGGGCACAATTAATGTAAGACTTACAAAGAAGGAATTAAGTGCAAGACGTAAAAAATGGAAACCAAGAAAAGTGAATTTTGGTAATGGTACATTATGGAAATACGCACAAACGGTTGGACCAGCTTATAAAGGTGCACCAACTCATCCAGGTGGTAAAAACGAGGTTAGAACGTACGCTGATATTTAATGAAAATTAGACCTGTAATACTTTGTGGTGGCGCAGGAACAAGACTTTGGCCAGATAAAAAAAAACATCAAGCAAAACAATTTATTGATTTTGGCGGATGGACGCTAATGCAAAAAACTTTAGAAAGAATAAATAAACCAATATTTGATTTTCCTATAATCAGCACAAATCTCAAATACTTAAAACAAGTAAAGCAAGCTTTAAAAAAAAACAAAATTAAAAAGTTTAAAATAGTTTTAGAACCAGCAAAAAAAAATACTGCACCTGCAATGCTAGCATCTGCATTAATAAAAGACATTCCATTAGATCAACCATTAATGTTTTTTGCAGCAGATCATTTAATTGAAAAATCTAATATTTTAAATAAATCCATTTTAAAAAATAAATCAAATTTAGATAATCAAAATCTATTTATTTTTGGAATAAAACCTACAAATCCTTCAAGTGAATATGGATATTTTTTAACTAAAAAAATTAAATCTATAAATAAAGTTTCAAAATTTATTGAAAAACCAAAATTATCAAAAGCAAAAGAAGTAATTAAGAAAAAAGGTTACTGGAATTCTGGTATGTTTTATTTAAGAAAAGACTCAATAATCAATAACTTTAAAAAATATCAAAATAAAACTTACAAAAGTTGTGTTGAAGCGATTAAAAAAGGCAAATATAAAAATAATACTTATTACTTAAACAAAAGAGCTTTTGAAAAATCAATCGAGAAATCTTTTGATTATGCAATACTTGAGAAAACAAATAAAATTAATGCTATTAAATTAGACATTCCTTGGTCCGATCTTGGTAGTTGGAAAGAGATACTCAAGATATATGATATAAATAAAAGAAAACACTTTAAGAAAAAGAATGTTTTTTATAGACCATGGGGGAGTTATTTAAATTTATTTGAAGGAAAAGAGTTTTTAATTAAAGAATTATCAGTAAAACCTAAAGGTATATTAAGTCTTCAAAAACATCATCACAGAGCAGAACATTGGTTAGTTACCAAAGGTAATCCACGAATAACTTTAAACAATGATATCATTAATAAAAAACCTAATGAGCATATATTTATTCCATTAGGAGCAATTCATAGAATAGAAAATCCAGGAAAAAAACCAGTAAAAATCATGGAAGCTCAAGTAGGTTCTATACTTAAAGAAACTGACATTGTTAGATATCAAGATATTTATGGGAGAGTTAAATAATTAACTCTTAATGGATAATACTGTTTTCATATTAGTCCTTATAGCAGCTATTACACATGCCACATGGAATGGAATGGTTAAGAAACATTCTGATAAAGTTATAGCTTTATCTGGAGTAATTTTAGGTCGTCTACCATTAGCTTTAACAGCAATAATAATCTTACCTTTGCCTACATATGAGAGTATTCCTTATTTAATTGTAAGCATTATTATACACCAAGCATATCAATGGTATCTTTTAAGTTCATATGAACTAGGAGATTTAACAAAGGTTTATCCGATTGCACGTGGAACAGGACCTTTGGTTGCAACTATAATTTCAATTTTGTTTTTAGGTTTGGTGCTTGATAATTTTATTATTCTTTCAATTTTAATTATTTGTTTAGGAATAATTTTTTTAAGCATATTTGATAAATCCAAAAAAAACTCAAAAATAATTCAATATTCACTATTAACTGGTTTATGGATTGGATTGTATTCTGTGATAGATGGATACGGCGCAAGGATAAGTTTATCAGCTATTTCCTTTATTAGCTGGGTGTTTGTTATAAATGCATTACTGCACACTTTTATAATGCGTTTAAAAGATGAGAAAAATATCATTCAAAGATTAGCAAAATATGGAAAAAAGATATTTATATTCGGCGGTTCACTTGATTACTTCACTTATATAACAGTAGTATGGGCGTTTACTAAAGCACCAATACCAATTGTTGGTGCATTAAGAGAAACGAGTATTTTATTTTCTATTTTAATTGGATATTTCTTTTTAAAAGAACAAATAACTTCAAAAAAAATTATATCTATTTTATTAATTGTTATTGGTGTAATAGGAATTAAAGTATTTTAATTGTAATTAAATGGAACTTTTAACAATCATCTTATTAATTATCATAGGGATTTTGGCTTTCTTGTTGCTTAAAAAAGAAAGAGTTCTAGGTATCAAAACCGATGAAAACAAAACTGAACAACAAGTAAAAGTAATTGAAAGTAAAGATTTTAGAAAAAATATCTACGATTTATTAAATTATATACCAGAGGGAATAATAATATTAGATAAATCAAAGAAAATTATATTTAGTAATAATTCAGCAAATAATTGGTTTCAAATAAAATTAAACGAAAATATTAGCGGCTATTTAAGAAATCCGGATTTATTAATTTCAATTGATAAAGCATTTGACGGTAAAAAAGTTACAGATTTTGAAATAGAAATCAGAAATCAAGCTGTTTTGAGATTAAATATTACTATTTATCTTGACCAAAATAATTTATTTTTCGATGAAAATTCATGCTTTTTATTTATTAGAGACATAACTGAATTTTATAAATTCCAACAACTCAAATCAGATTTTGTTGCTAATGTTTCTCACGAGCTAAGAACTCCTTTACAATCAATAAAAATGGGTCTTGAAACCTTTGAATATAACCCAGATATAAAACAAAATTCAGAGGCAAATAATCTATTACCAGTTATGATTTCCCAGTCTGAGAGAATGGAGAATCTAATTCGAGATTTACTTTCTCTATCAAAAATTGAATTACAGGAGCATATAAGACCAACTCACGAGATAGATTTAGTAGAGCTGATTGATTATGTAATTAAAACATATGAAAAAATATTAAGTAAAAATAAAATTAAACTTATATTTAATAAAATCGATAATTGTAAAATAATAGGTGACAGAGATAAGCTTATTGAAATATTCACAAATCTTATTGATAATTCGATTAAATACAGCGATAAAAATAAGGAAATAATAATTACAGCAAAAAAAGATGGGGATTTAATTATTATTTCCGTAGCAGATCAAGGAATTGGAATTCCAAAAGAATCAATACACAGAATCACTGAAAGATTTTTCACGGTAGACCCTAGCAAAAGTCGAAGCGTTGGAGGAACAGGATTAGGTTTGGCAATTGTGAAACATTTGGTTTCTCAACATAGAGCAGAAATGAACATCAATAGTATTGAAAATCAAGGAACAACAATAGATATCAAATTCAATTCTCTATAATACAACTAAAAAGTTAGTCCTTGTAATAAAAGTTTAACTTTCCTTTAATAAAATTTTTAAGAATCAGATTTATTTATTTAAGCATAATAAATTCTTAAGGAGATAAATGAAAAAAATAATAAATATATTATTAGGATTTCTCATAGCTTTAAGTTTTACAACAATTAGTTATTCAAGAGATCAAATTAAAATAGTAGGATCGTCTACTGTTTATCCATATGCAACTGTAGTTGCTGAAAAATTTGGTAAAAGTGGCAAGTTCAAAACTCCAGTTATAGAAAGTACAGGAACTGGTGGTGGAATGAAATTATTCTGTGCAGGAGTTGGTGCAAATCATCCAGATGTTACAAATGCCTCCAGAGCAATTAAACCAAAAGAAATTGAATTATGTAAAAAAAATGGTGTTACTGAAATTATAGAAATAATTGTTGGTAATGACGGAATTTCTTTTGCTCATTCAGTGAGCGCTCCAGATGCTGATTTTACTAAAGAGCAATTATGGAGAGCCCTAGCCGCTAAAGTGGACATCGATGGTAAACTTTTAGAAAATCCTTATAAAAAATGGAGTGATATAGATGCAAATCTTCCAAACAAAAAAATTGAAATTTTAATAGCCCCTCCAACATCAGGAACTAGAGATGCTTGGAATTCTTTAGTAATGACTAAAGGATGTACAAAAACTGCAAAATCTCTTTATGAGTCAGCAGGTAAAAAAGCTAAAAAAGAATGTGCTAAAATACGTGAAGATGGATATGCCGTTGAAGCTGGCGAAAATGATACGCTTATAATACAAAAACTCTCATCAAATCCTGATGCTTTCGGTTTTTTTGGTTATAGTTATTTGGTTGCAAACAAAGATAAAATTAAAGCTTCATCAGTAGATGGTGTGCAACCATCATTAGAAGGAATTCAGGATTATTCATACCCAATTGCTAGGCCATTATTTTTTTATGTTAAAAAGGCTCATGTTGGTGTTATACCTGGTATTAAGGAATTTCTTAAAGAATTCACTTCAAAAAAAGCCATGAGTAACAGAGGTTATTTAGCTAAAATTGGATTAGTTCCTCTAGCATCTGACAAGTACAAAGCAACACGAACAGCAGCTCTAGATCTTGTTACTATAAGCATTAACTAGACTAATACTCAAAATTAAATAAAAAGGCCAAATTCATTGGCCTTTTTATTCAATTACTAATTTAATTTGTAATAAATCTGTAACAAATTAAATATATCAAGTTGTTCGAATGAATTTCGTTCTTATTTTTTTAATAGTAATATTTTCATCATCTTTGTTTTTTTACGGTAAGTCAAAGACAAAAAGTATATCTATTGAGAGAAATATTAAATTAAATGCACTTCCAAAATTTTATGGTTATTATTTAGTTCTATGGAGTTCAATACCTGCATTAGTTTTTTTATTAGTTTGGTCTTTATTTGAACCCGTAATTATAAAATCAATTATTATTGAGACAGCCGCAAATCAAGGAGCAATTTTTAATGATAAAAATGAAGCTAACTTAATTTACGAAAAAATTAAAGCAATTCATTTAGGTACTTATTTTGGTGATATTGACACTATCTTAAAAGAAAGCGCGATATCATATTCAAAATTTTTAAATATTTTTACTAATTCTAAAATAGTTTTAATTTTTGTAACAATTATTGCTTCAGTTATTTTTTCATTAAAAAAAATTAAAAATAATAATAAAGCAAGAGAAGATGTCGAGAAAATTTTAAAAGGTTTGCTTTTTGTTTCATCCTTAATTGCTATTCTTACGACTTTAGGAATAATATTCTCATTATTATTTGAAAGTATAAAATTTTTTTCAGTAATAAATATTTTTGACTATTTATTTGGTACTAATTGGAGCCCTCAAAGAGCCTTTATCAGGGATGCATCTGCAATAACGGCTGCAGAATATGATGAATTAAGAGATGCATTTGGATTTGTACCATTGATAGCTGGAACTTCATTTATTGCATTCATTGCTATGTTTGTTGCTGTACCTATTGGATTATTTTCAGGAATATACATGGCCGAATATGCTTCCTCTAAAATAAGAAGAATTTCAAAACCAATCATTGAGATACTTGCTGGAATACCTACTGTTGTTTATGGTTTTTTTGCAGCTTTAACCGTAGGACCATTCTTTAGACAAATAGGTGAGAGTATTGGTTTAACAGTTTCCTCAGAGAGTGCTTTAGCTGCAGGTCTGATTATGGGAATAATGATTATACCTTATATTTCCTCTTTATCTGATGATGTAATTAATTCAGTACCACAATCACTTAGAGATGGTTCCTATGCTGTTGGCGCAACTAAATCAGAAACGATAAAACAAGTTGTAATTCCCGCAGCATTACCTGGAATAATTGGATCAGTATTGTTAGCTGTATCAAGAGCTATTGGTGAAACAATGATTGTAGTTATGGCAGCAGGATTAGCAGCTAATCTCACTATTAACCCACTTGAGTCAACAACAACAATTACAACCCAAATTGTAATGATACTCGTTGGTGATCAAGAATTTGATAGCCCAAAAACGCAATCAGCTTTTGCATTGGGATTGACACTATTTGTTGCAACATTGATTTTAAATTACATAGCTCAGAGAGCTGTGAAAAAATATAGAGAGAAATATGACTAAAGAACAAAGATTAAAAAAACGACATGCTGCTGAAAAAAGGTTTAGATTGTATGGTCTCACATCAATTTTGGTTGCTTTGGTTTTTGTACTTATATTAGTAAATAATATTTTTTCAAAAGGAAGTTCTGCATTCATGAAAACAGTCATTAATGTAGAGGTTTTCTTTGACCCAGAATTAATTGAGATTGAAAATGGAGCACCAGAGGAGAATATAAGGGAAGCAGATTTTTATGATATTACAATTGAAACTCTTCTTAAAGCATATCCAGCTAAAAATTTAGATGAAGAAAATGAATTAATTGATTTATTTACAACCGATGCTGAAATTGAAATTAAAAAAGCTTTTTTAGAAAATAACAACTTAATAGGAAAAAAAATTAACTTAGAAATAACGGCATCAGACGATATAGATCAATTGCATAAAGGAAATTACCCAAGGAATTTACCAGAGGATAGAAGAAGAATTTCAAATTTTCAGCTAAAAATTTATGACAATCTTTTAAAAAATAATAAAATAAACAAAAATTTTAATAATTATTTTTTTAATAATGGGGACTCCAGAGATCCAGAGCTAGCTGGAATTGGAGGGGCTTTAGTTGGATCGTTCTATAGCATAATCATATGTCTATTGTTAGCTTTTCCAGTTGCTGTTCTTGCTTCAATTTATTTAGAAGAGTTTGCTCCAAAAAATAAAATTACAGATTTTATCGAAATAAACATTAATAATTTAGCTGCAGTACCTTCAATTGTTTATGGATTGCTTGCTCTACAAATATTATTAGCTACTATTCAGTTACCTAGATCTACTCCATTAGTTGCTGGTATTACATTAGCCTTGATGACATTGCCAAGAATAATTATTCCTTGCAGGGCATCTTTAAAAGCAGTTCCACCCTCGATAAGAGAAGGTGCATTGGCAGTAGGCGCATCAAAGTTTCAATCTGTATTTCATCATGTAGTTCCATTATCGCTACCAGGAACATTATCAGGAACAATTATTGGTTTAGCACAAGCATTAGGAGAGACTGCACCATTAATTTTGATTGGTATGGTTGCTTTTGTTGTTGACATTCCATCAACTCCAATTGATCCATCATCCTCGCTACCTGTGCAGGTATATTTGTGGTCAGAGTCAGCTGAAAGAGGTTTTGTTGAAAAAACATCAGCAACAATTATGATGCTATTGAGTTTTTTAATTGTTATGAATTTTATAGCAGTATATTTAAGACAAAAATTTGAAAAGAGATGGAATTAAATGAGTGAAGTAAAAATCAAATCTAATAATTTAAATGTGTTCTATGGAGACAAACAAGCTTTATTTGATGTAAACTTAGATTTGAATGAAAAAGAAGTAACTGCATTAATTGGTCCATCTGGGTGTGGTAAATCAACCTTCATAAGATGTATAAACAGAATGAATGACGTAATTGATATTTGCAAAGTTACAGGAAATATTGAGATTGATGGTGTAGAAATTAACGATGAAAATTTGGACGTCGTTTCATTAAGAGAAAGAGTTGGAATGGTGTTTCAAAAACCAAATCCATTTCCTAAAAGCATATACGATAATATTTCATATGGTCCAAAGATACATGGTAAGGGAGAGACAAAAAGTGAGCTAGATGAAATAGTTGAAAGAAGTTTAAAAAAAGCTGCTTTGTGGGAAGAGGTAAAAGATAGGTTAGACGAACCAGGCACTGGATTATCTGGAGGTCAACAACAACGACTTTGTATAGCCAGAGCAATATCAGTAAATCCAGAAGTAATTCTAATGGATGAACCATGTTCAGCCTTAGATCCAATTGCAACAGCCAAAATTGAGGAATTGATTGATGAACTTAAGAAAACTTATACAATAGTAATTGTTACCCACTCGATGGCTCAAGCAGTTAGAGTTTCGCAGAAAACCGGCTTTTTTCATCTTGGAAAATTAATTGAGGTAGGAAAAACAGAAAAAATTTTTAAGAACCCTGACAATAAAATGACACAAGATTATATTACAGGTAGATTTGGATAAACTATGAGTAACGAACATACAGTAAAGTCATATGAGGAAGAATTACAATTTCTTGTTGACTCTGTAATTAAAATGGGAAGTTTAACAGAGTCACAAATGGTAGACTCAATGGACGCTATTATTAAAGTTGACAAAGATTCTATTGATAAAATTATTAAAAGTGATGATGAAATTAATAAATTTAGATCAAAAATAGATACTCAAATTATGACATTACTAGTCAAAAGAGCTCCTATGGCTATTGATTTAAGGGAAACAATTAGTTCTTTAAAAATTTCACAAGACTTGGAAAGAATTGGAGATCTATCTAAAAGTAATGCTAAAAAAGTTAAACCACTACCACTAGATTTACCAGAGGAATTACTTTCAAATTTAAAAAGATTAGGTGAGTTGGTTATAAAACAGTTAAATGATGTATTAGATAGTTATGTTAACAAAAATTACGATAAAGCCAAAGAAGTTTGGGAAAAGGATGAACAAGTTGATGACCTTACCTATATTGCAATGGAAAGTGTTATTGATTTTTTATCTAAAGATAAAAAAAATTTAGATTTTTCTACACATCTTATATTCGCAACAAAAAACTTAGAGAGAGCAGGTGATCATATTACTAATATTGCAGAGTCTATTTGTTACTTGATTAAAGGTGAATATCTAAAAGGAAGCAGACCAAAAGGAAAAGTTATCCAAGAATAAAATGAATGGCAAAATATTTATTATTGAAGATGAGCCTTCAATAATACAATTAGTTCAACATAATTTAGAAAAAGAGGGTTTTTTAGTAGCTTCATCTACCAATGGTAATGATGGTTTAAAAGATTTAAAAAAGTTTGAACCAAATTTGCTTTTACTTGATTGGATGCTTCCAGATTTATCTGGAATTGATATTTGCAAAAATATTAGAAATAACTCAAGTCATAAAAACCTACCCATAATAATGCTTACAGCAAAAGGAGAAGAGGAAGATAAAATAAAAGGATTAGATAGTGGTGTTGATGATTATTTAACCAAACCATTTAGTTTCAACGAACTTTTAGCAAGAATAAAAGCTGTATTAAGAAGATATGATCCTAAAGTTGTTTCAAATAGTTTGGAATTTGAAGATTTAAAATTAAATAGATTTGAGAAGAGAGTATTCAGAAAAAACATTGAAATACAACTTGGGCCAACAGAATTTAGACTACTAGAATTCTTTTTAAGCAACCCTAAAAGAGTATATTCAAGAGATCAAATTTTAGAAAATGTTTGGCCAAACAACATAAACGTAGAAAGTAGAACCATTGATGTTCATATAAGAAGATTAAGAAAGTCGATTAATATTGATAAAACAAAAGAACTAATTAGAACAGTAAGATCCTCTGGATATTCACTTATTTAAGAAATGCATCTTCAAGATAATCTAATCTATCTTGACCCCAAAAAATCTCATTATTTAAGACATACGAAGGAGCGCCAAATACATCATTATCAACTGCATCTTTTGAATTTTTTTGATACTCCAAGTTCACATCTTCAGATAAAGCTAATTTCTTCATTTCTTCAAAGTTTAAATTTAATTTTTCACAAATTTCCTGAAGTGTATTGTGATCAGAAAGATCTTTATCCATAGACCATAAATATTTTAAACATTCATTTCCAAAATGAAGTTTATTACCCAATTTATTTGAAGCTATTACAAATTTTGCTGCTAAGTGTGGGTCTTTAGGTGGAAAAAATTTTGGCTTTTTAATAATCGGTAAACCTAGTTTATTTGAAATTCTCTCCAGTTCTACAAGTCTATATTTTTGTCTAGCAGGATGTCTTTTAGGAACTGGCAATCCTCCAGTATTTGGAAATATTTCGCCAACTAAATCAAGCGGTTTTTCTATAACCTCTAAATTATATTTGCTTACTATTTTTGTAAATCTACCAGCTCCTAGATAACTAAATGGAGATAGGACACTAAAATAATATTCAACTTTCATTATTTACTTAATTGAGCGCAAACTGCTTAATTTTTTCAAACTCAAAATGATCTGCTATATCTTTTTGAGCATAATATACTTCTTCAACAACTCCTAGTTCGTTTATCAGAACATCAGTTACAGCAATATCTAAATGACCTTTAATCTTTGTTGGAATATATCCTTTCATCATTGCTGGAATGATTTTGTGAGGTTTAAATAACATTGCATTCAATGTTTTTGCCATAGATCTTTCAATTTCATATTTTTTAAAATATTCAAAATTTTCATCAGCCACAACTGTAAAAGGTAGTTCGCCATGTTTATCCATATAAGATTTTAAATTATCTACTGGGGAATGAAAAATTCCAACATGTGTAAAATTATTTCCAAATTCACTAAATCTTTTATTCAATTCATTCAATCTTAAATTACAAAAGCTACATCCAGCTATACGGTAGAAAGTAAGTAGTACTTTTTTACCTTTTGTTTCAGATAAAAAAAAAATTGAACCATCAGGTTTTGGTAATGAGATTTCTTCTAATGTGTCGCCTTTTTTTATTTTCATTTATTTATATACATTTCTTGCACAGGCCGAAAAACTCCAAATTATATTTATTGTATTTCATTCCTTTGTTATCTTTAAAATCTCTTAAGTGTTCTGATAATTTATGATCATGAATTTCAGTTACATCTTCACAACTTTCACAAATTGAAAAAACAGTAGCTTTAGCAATTTGACATTTTGAATTTTTACAAGCGATGAAAGCGTTTCTACTTTCTATTTTATGAATTTTTCCAATTTTGACTAGTTTGTTTAAAGCTCTATAAACCTGCAAAGGGGCATTAATACCTTTTTTTTTAACATCAAATAAAATTGAGTATGCTTTTAATGGTTGATCAGATTTTTCAATTAAATCTAAAATTATTTTTTGGTTTTTAGTTAATGTTTCTTGTTTTTGCATTTAATTATTTTTTATAATATTCCATTAATTTTTCAATTGTATCGTTTGTTTGACTTTAAGTAATGAAAAAATAAACAACACTAGAGCTGCAGCAATTATGGATGGACCAGATGGAGTATTAAATTCTAACGAAGAGAACAATCCTATAAACACTGATAACAATCCTCCAATTATCGCAAAGATCACCATTTTTTGGGGATTATCTGAAAGATTTCTAGCCATAGCAGTTGGTATAATTAACATTCCTGTAATTAATAGCACTCCGACTAATTTAATTGATATGGCAATTATTGCAGCCAATAAGATTGTAAAGATCGCTTTTGCTCTATCAGGGTTTAGACCTTCTGCTTGTGCTAATTCATAATTTACAGTTGATGCGAACAATGGTTTCCATATTAATCTTAAAACCAATAAAATTAAGGCTCCACCAACCCATATAGTTAACAAATCTTTTTTATTAACAGCCAATATATCCCCAAACAATAATCCCATAATATCAAATCTAATAAAGGTTAAAAATCCAATCACTACTAATCCAACTGCCAATGATGAGTGAGCCAATAGCCCTAACAACGCATCGCTTGGTAGATTAGTTTTTTTTTGTAGTTGTATTAAAATTAATGCAATTGCTGATGAAATTAAAAATATTGAAACAGCAATATTAAATTCTAATGAGTATGCAATTGTTACACCAAGTAATGCGGAGTGGGCGAGTGTATCTCCAAAATAAGACAATCTCCTCCACACAACAAAACAACCAAGAGGTCCCGCAACAAAAGCGATACCAATACCTGCAACCAATGCTCTTATAAAAAAATCATCAAACATATCAATTTTTTTTTATATCCCCATCATCAGTATGAACATGATCGTGCTTATGTTCATAAATTGAAAGTGTTTGAGCAGCTTGTTCACCAAACAATGCTTTGTATTCACTATTTTTTGCAACTTCTTTTGGTGAACCTGAACAACAGACATGACCATTTAAACAAACAACATGATCAGTAGCGCTCATTACAGTATGTAAGTCATGGGATATTAATAAAATACCACAATTTAATTTTTCTGAAATTTCTTTAATTAATTCATACAAGGCAATTTCTCCCGTAAAATCTACACCTTGAACTGGCTCATCAAGTACTAACAATTCAGGTTTTTTTGAAATAGCTCTTGCAAGTAATACTCTTTGAAACTCTCCACCTGATAAATTTCCCAAACTTTTATCTTTTAAATTAATTACTCCAGTTAATGAAAGTGCTTCATCAATCACGTCTTCTGTAAGATTATCCGTTAAAAGCATAAAATCTCTAACTCTAAGAGGAAGTGTCCAATCTATTGATATTTTTTGTGGAACATAACCAATATTATTTGTAAATTTTTCTACTTTACCCTCAATATTTTTAAATAAACCTAGAGCAATTTTAGCTGTTGTACTTTTACCAGAACCATTGGGACCAATTAAGGTAACAATTTTACCTTTTTCGACTTGAAGAGAAACACCTTGAACAAGCCACTTTTGATTTTGTTGAAAACCAACATTATTTAACTTTACTAAAATATTATTTTCTATGCTCATTTATTCACTTGACTTAAATATGTTATATTATTACACAGTGTTATATTATAACAATTAACAATAACCAAATATTATGAAAAATCTAAAAAAATCTTCAATAATCTTAACAATACTATCATTTTTAACTTTATTTACATCAGTAAATGCCGATATCAAAGTCGTTGCATCAATTAAGCCAATACACTCTTTAGCTAGCTATTTAATGGATGGTGTAGCTAAACCAGATTTAATAGTTGATGGATACGCTTCACCACATGGATTTGCTATGAAACCTTCGCATGCAAAAATGTTACAAGATGCTGACATTGTTTTTTGGGTAGGTGAAGATTTAGAAAATTTTTTAGAAAAACCATTAGACTCAATTGCTAATGAGGCAGAAAAAATTGAGTTATTAGAGATTAAAGGTTTAGTAAAGTTAAAATTTAGAGAGAGAAATATTTTTGATGACCATGACGATCACTATGATCATGATGATCACGGACACAAGAAAAAAGATGATCACGATGATCATGACCATTCAAAAAAAGAAGATGGGCATAAAGAGGACGATCATGACGATCATGGACATAAGAAAAAGGATGACCACGATGATCACGACCATGACGATTATGCAAAAAAAAAAGATGGGCATGATGACCATGATGATCATGATGGACACGAAGGACACCACCACGGTGAATTTGATCCACATATTTGGTTAGACCCAATTAATGCAAAAGTTATTTTATTTGAAATGTCTAAGCACTTAATTGAAAATGACCCAACAAATGAAGTTGCTTATAGAGCAAATTTAAGTAAGGCTTATAAAGAAATTGATAAACTTACAAATGATGTAACTGCAGAACTTAATGAAAGCACTGCTTCAATTGTTTTTCACGACGCTTACCAATACTTTGAGAAAAGATTTAATGTAAATATATTAGGAGCTTTCACAGTTAACACAGACGTACTACCTGGTGCGGAACAACTTTCAGAGATTAGAGAAGTAATTGAGCATGATAAAGTAGCTTGTGTATTTTCTGAGCCTCAATTTAACCCTGACATCATTAAAGCTGTTGCAAAAGATATGAATATTAAAACCGGTATTGTTGATCCGTTGGGTGCAACTTTAACTCCTGGAAAAGGTTTATATTTTGATTTGATACAAAACATGTCAAAATCCTTTAAAGGATGTTAATTTAATTAATGGAAGAAACTAACAAACAAGTTCCTGTTACTGTTTTAACAGGTTTTTTAGGTGCTGGAAAAACAACGCTTTTAAACAGGATCTTAACAGAACAGCATGGCTGAGTTAAGTTGTCATGAACCTAATTGCCCTCCTATAGAGACAATAATAACCGAAAGAGCAGAGGATGGGAAAGTAAGGAATTGGCGTATAGCAAAGCCCATTAATGAAATTCAAGAAATTGATATTGATAATTTAAACGAAGAGCACAATCACAAACATTAAACTAATTATTAAGTTTACTTAAACTCTTTATTGTCCGATTTAACGCTTTCCTTAAATCTATCTAGGAAATCAGGGATAGCGCTTTTTACTCTGTGCCAAGTTGGAATAAAAGGTGTATCCATCGGATTTTCAAAAAACGACTCTCCTGCTTTCATTATATTTAAAGCAAATAACTCAACCGTTTTTTCCTCATTGTGAGAGTCAAACTTTAATCCGTTCATTTGAGCATCGCTTCTATAAATATCAATTAAATCTAAAGCGGACCTATAATAAGTTGCTTTAATTGATCTAAAAGTTTCTTTGCTAAAAGAATAGCCTTGTGTTGCTAGTTTTCTTACCAATGTTTTGATTATATCAATAGACATTTTAGATAACCCTTTTGAACTATCCTTAATAGATAATATCTGATGTTTATGATCGTAGTTATCAGCTAATTCTACTTGGCATATGTTGTTAGATGAATAATTCCTCTGCATTTCAGATAAAATAGCAATTTCAATTCCCCAATCAGAAGAAATTCTTAATTCAGGTAAAATATTTCTTCTAAATGAAAATTCTCCAGCTAATGGGTATTTAAATGACTTCATAAAGTCTATGTAATCACTTTTACCTATTGTTTTTTCCATTGCTGTTAGAAGTGGATTAACAAGTAATCTAGCCACTCTTCCATGCATTTTATTATCAGCAATTCTTGGGTAATAACCTTTACAAAATTCATAATTAAATAATGGGTTTTCTACAGGATAAAAAAGTTTTGCTAACAATCTTCTATCATATGTTTTTATATCACAATCATGCAAAGCAACTGATCTAGCTTCATCTCTAGCTATTGCCATGCCAATGCAATACCAAACATTTCTTCCTTTGCCCATTTGTTTTGGGGCAAGATCTATACCTTTTAATTCCTTATCTAATTTTTTTAATTTAGGTCCATCATTCCATAAAATAGAAAAAGGTGTTTTTAACTTTTTAAAAAATTTCCATGCCTTTTTAGCTTGTGTTTTGTTAGCTTGATCTAAGCCAATTATCACATGATTAAGATATTTAGTTTTACTTATTTCATTTACAATGTTTGGTAATGCGTCTCCTTCAAGTTCTGAATAAAGACAAGGTAAAATTAATTCTAATTTTCTCTCTTTAGAAAATTTTAATAAGTCTTTTTCAATTTGTTCAGTACTTCGTATCGAAAAATCATGAAGGTTTGCTACTATTCCGTTTTGAGAAAAATCGCCCATAATTATAAATTAATTTGTTTATTTATTTTATCCATTGCCTTTTTGACCACTTCAATCCATCCTTCTGGAGCCTTTTTATTAGTATAAATTTTATTTTTGTTATTAATTTTGATGGATCTATTTGAAATAATACAGGGATATTTTACAACTTTTAACATACTTAAATCATTCTGATTATCACCAACAGCAATGGTTGTAATCTTATTTTTATTCACTGATTTAATAAAATTTAATGTTTTTTTAATTGCTATTCCTTTAGTTACATTATCTCCTAAATTCATTACTCTGCCACCTTGTTGAATTCTTAAACCTGCTTTGAGAGCTTTTTTAAATAATAATTTTTTTAGTTTATTATTCCCTTTAAAAATAAAAGGATAAGTACATTTTCTTTTTGAGCTAGCTATTAAGTCTTTTCCTTTTAGACCTAAAATATTAGATTTTTTTTTATTGTTCATTTTATATAAAAAATCACATTTTATTAAAATCTCTTTACTTATATTTTTTAAAAAAATTTTTAAAATTGTATTTTTATCACGAGCTATTGTTATCTTTTTAGGAAGCTTACTTTCGATCGTATTTAGATTATGAATTTCAGAACCATTTTCGCTTATGAAAGGAAGTTTAATTTTTAACTTCTTAATAAAATATTTAATCTCTAACTCTGTTTTACTTGAATTAGGAATTATAAAATTATTATCTTTAATAATTTTTTTAATTAGTGATTTAGCTTTTACGAATTTAAAATTTTGAGTATTTAACAAAGATCCGTCTAGGTCTGTAAAAATTATTATATTATTTTCCATCAAAACGAATTTAGGTTGATTAATTTTATATAAAATGAATATTATTATGTTTCAACAATAAGTGTATCTTTAGAACCACCACCTTGAGAGCTATTTACAATTGTACTGCCTTTTCTTAAAGCTACTCTGGTTAGTCCACCAGTGCTTACGTATGTAGTTTTTCCACTTAAAACAAAAGGTCTTAAATCAAGGTGCCTAGGTTCTATATCATCTTCAGTTATTGTTGGGGCTGTTGAAAGAGTTTCTAATGGTTGAGCAATATATTCTCTTGGATTTTTCTTTATTTTAGCAATTACTTCCTCTCGTTCTTTTTTTGGAGCTTTTGGACCAATCATAATTCCATAACCTCCAGATGCATTTGCAGGCTTTACAACTAATTTACCAATATTTTCGATTACATAATCTCTTTCAGATTTGTTATGACAAAGGTATGTTTCTACTTGATTTAAAATAGGTTGTTCTCCCAAATAATAAACTATCATTTTATTCACATAAGAATAAACAACTTTGTCATCAGCTACACCTGTTCCAATCGCATTGATAATACCAACATTTCCTTTTCTCCAACTTTTAAAAAGTCCAGGAACACCAATTAATGATCCTTTAAAAAAAACTTTTGGATCTAAAAAATTGTCATCTAGTCGCCTATAAATACAATCAACCTTGAGGGGTCCCTTGACTGTCTTCATATAGACAATATCATTTTCAACAAACAAATCTTTTCCTTCCACTAAAGCTATACCCATTTGCTCTGCTAAAAATGAATGTTCAAAGTAAGCTGAATTATAAATACCAGGTGTTAATACAACCATATGAGGATTTGATGTTTTTTTAGGAATACATTCAACCATGCAATTAAATAATTTGTTTGTGTATTGATGGATAGAAGCAACTTTGTACCTTGTAAATAATTCCGGAAAAACATCTCTCATTACCATTCTATTCTCAAGCATGTAAGAAACACCTGATGGAACTCTTAAATTATCCTCTAAAACTAAATAATCACCACTGGTATTTCTTATTAAATCAACTCCTGAAATATTTGACCATGCTTTATGTTTGGGTGAAAATCCATCACATTCCTTTACATAGAATGGGGATTTAAAAATTATTTCTTTTGGTACTACATTATCTTTAAAAATTTTCTTTTGATTATAAACATCATCAATAAATAGATTTAAGGCTTTCACTCTTTGCTGCAAGCCTTTTGAAACTTTATTCCATTGTTTTTTTGGAATTATTCTTGGAATTATATCCAATGGCCATTTTTTCTCTTCCGCACGATTGTTAGCAGCATAAACTCTAAAATTTATTCCTCTTGCACTAATTGTACTTTGGCAGTTCTTTTCTATTTCCTGAAGTTTTTTCTTTCCGTATCTTTCTAGGATACCTGAAATTATAGTTGCATGTTTTCTTAGCTTATTATCTTTTGTGAAATAACCATCATAAGCATTTTTCGCATTATAGTTTTTCCATAGTTTAGAGACCATAACGAGTTAATGTTTAATAATTGGATAGAATAAGCAAATGCATAATAGATATAGCAGTTATGCTTTTAATAGATTATTAATTAATGTTATAATTCAATAGTAAATTATTCAAATGACTTATTGTATTGGCATTAAAGCACAAGATGGATTGGTTTTTGCATCAGATTCAAGAACGAATGCTGGTTTAGATAACGTAAATATTTATTCAAAAATGTTCACGTACGATGTAGGCGACAGAACAATTATTATTGTTACTTCAGGTAATTTAGGAACCTCTCAAGCAGTTTATAAATCAATTCAAAATGATTTGAAGAATTCCTCTGGAATAATGAATTTAAATACTTGTGAAAATTTTGATCAGATTGCTTCATATATTGGTTCATTAAATATTGAACATTCAGCACCTAAAGGTATAAATACTGACACGGTATTATTGGGATCTACTTTTGTTATTGGTGGTCAGATTAAGGGACAACCAATGGAATTATATTTAGTTTATCCTCAAGGAAATTATATAAGACCTGCCGATAGCAAGCCATATTTAGTTATAGGCGAAGTTAAATACGGGAAACCTATTTTAGATAGAGTTATTAAACCTGAAGTCACTGTTGGTGATGCATCAAGATGTGCTTTAATATCAATGGACTCAACATTAAAAAGTGACTTAACAGTTGGTCCACCAATTGATTTTACAGTTTATAGAAAAGATCAATATAAAATTGCATCTCAAAAGTGTTTAAATCTTACTGATGATGAATACTCAAAAGTGTGTAATCAATGGTCAAACGGTATTTTTAAAATCTTTGACTCTTTTCCACGTTTTGAGTGGGAAGATAAAAATAAATAGATATTCTATTTGAAATAAATCTTAAATAATATCTAATAGATGTGTGAGCAATATATCTTTAGAGTTAGATGAAATTTATAATTTAGCGAAAAATACTTTCTTAAATAGTGGTTGTGATGATGAAACAGCAACTATAATGGCAGATTTGGTTACTAAAGCTGAGAAAGATGGATCCTTATCGCATGGTTTATTCAGAGTGCCAGCTTACGTAGCAGGATTAAAAAGTGGAAAAATTAATGGAAAAGGCAAACCAGATATAAAAAAAATATCAGCATCAGTTATTAAAGCAAACGGAAATAATTGCTTAGCTCCTGTGGTTTTAAAAAAAAGTATTCCAGAACTAATCAAACTTGCTAAAGAAAATGGTGTTGCGATTTTAGCAATAACAAATTCGCATCATATGGCAGCTATGTGGCCTGAAACTGAAATGATCGCAGAACAGGGTTTGGTCGCTTTTGCATGCACATCTTACAAACCTGCTGTAGCGCCTGCTGGAGCAATTAAGCCTTTGTTTGGAACAAATCCCATATCATTTGCTTGGCCAAGAAAAAATAAACCTCCAGTCGTTTACGATATGGCAACAGCTTCAATGGCAATGGGAGAAGTCCAGGTTGCTAAAAGAGAGGGTCATAAAGTTCCATTAGGAACAGGATTAACAAAAGAAGGAAAAGATACAACTGATCCTGCTGAGATTGCAGATGGGGGTGTTTTATTGCCTTTCGGAGGCTATAAAGGCTCTGGAATTGCGATGATGGTCGAATTGCTTGCAGGTGCCTTAGTAGGAGATAATTTCAGTTATGAGACAGCTGAGAAGGATAATAATGATGGAGGTCCTCCAAGTGGTGGAGAGTTCATTTTAGCTATATCTCCAGATAAATTATCACAAAATAATTGGGACGAACATTCATCAAAATTTTTTGAAAAAATGAAATCAATGGGTGATGTCAGACTTCCTGGTGAAAGAAGACATAAGAATAGATTAGATAAAGGACCAAGACATATCAACGAGGATCTAATTAATAAAATTAAATCTTTAAGCTAATTCTAATTCAATCGGTGTATGATCAGATGGTTTTTCTCTACCTCTTGGATATTTATTAACTTTAACATCTTTGATACTATTCAGTAAACTGTTAGTTACTAAAAAGTGATCAATCCTCATTCCATTGTTTTTTTGCCAAGCGCCACTTGTGTAATCCCAAAAAGTATACTCCTCTTTATCTGGATAAATATATCTAAATGCATCGTGAAATCCTAAATTAAACATTTCTCTTAATTTTTTCCTTATCTCAATTCTAAAAAGAGCATCATTTTCATATCCTTTAGGGTCGTGGACATCTTCAGCAGAGGGTATTATGTTAAAGTCACCTGCAATAATTATATTATCATATTTTTTTAAAAGAGTTTTAAGTTTTTTAATTAAACTGTTTAGCCAATATAATTTGTAATCATATTTTTCAGTATCTACTGGATTACCATTTGGAGTATAGATATTTATAATTTTAATAGTTTTAGACTTATACTTTGTTTCTGCTGAAATTATTCTTGATTGTTTGTTTTTGTCTTTAAATATATCTTTTTCGATTTTGTCTAATTTTTTTTTGGAAAGTATTGCAACACCGTTGTAACTTTTTTGACCAAATACATAGCTTTCATATTTTAATTTTTTAATATCATCAAATGGATAAGTTTCTTCTTGAGTTTTTATTTCTTGAGTTAATACAATATCAGGATTAAATTTTTTTAAGTATTCCTGAACATTTAATATTCTTGCTCTAATAGAATTTACATTCCATGAGCTAATGATCATTAAAGAGAAAACGAAACACCACAACCACAAGATGATTTGCTTTGTGGGTTAGTAATTTTAAATTGGTCTCCAATTAATTCCTTTACAAAATCAACTTCTGATCCTTTCAAAAGGTCAGCCGAAGTTTTATCTATTAAAATATTATCTTGTCTTAAATCATCATCTTGAGGTGTTTTATCAAATGAGAAATCATACTGAAACCCTGAGCATCCACCACCTTTGATAGCGATTCTAAAAAAAGAACCTTCATCTTTAGATGATAGAAGGTTATTGATTTGTTTTAAGGCATTATCTGTAAATTTAATTTCTTTAATCATTATTTATCGCTGTTATTACTAATATAATTAATATTTACCATTTTTAAAGAATGAATAATTACTCAAAATTAGGTTTTTTTACATCAAAAGGTCGCTTAACCTTGGAGCCAAATAGCTCCTTTAGAACGCCTTTTCAGAGAGATAGGGATAGAATAATCCATTCTGCATCGTTTAGAAGATTAAAGCACAAAACCCAGGTTTTTGTTAATACAGAAGGTGACCATTATAGAACAAGAATAACTCATTCATTAGAGGTTGCTCAAATTGCAAGATCAATATCTAGGTATTTGAATTTAAATGATGATTTAGTTGAAACACTAAGTCTAGCCCATGATATGGGGCATACTCCATTTGGGCATGCTGGTGAAAAAGCCTTGAATGAATCAATGGCAATGCATGGTGGTTTTGATCATAATCTTCAAACTTTAAGAATAGTGATGTTCATAGAAAATAAATATTTAAAATTTAAAGGTTTAAATTTAACAATTGAAACACTGGATGGCCTTTTAAAACATAACGGACCAATACATAACATTTGTAAAATAAATAGAATAATTGGAGCTAAAAAATTTAAACAAAAAATTAATTTTAAAAAAAATTCTTCTCTTGAGGCACAGATTGCAGCCATATCTGATGACATAGCCTATAATAACCATGATATACAAGATGGAATTAAAGCTAAATTGTTTTCTCTAAATCAATTATGTGAAATTAATTTTTTTAAAGAAATTTATAATTCTTATAAAACAAAAATTAATCGCTCAAATAAAGATATAATAGTTTATCAAATTATAAGAGACTCGATAAATTTAATGGTGCAAGATGTAATTAAAAATAGTATTAAAAATTTAAAGAAAAATAAGATTAATACTAAAAAAGATGTTCAAATGTATAAAGATAAAATAATCAATTTTTCTAATAAATTTTTATCTATAGAAAAAGAAGTCAAAAATTTTTTAAAATTAAATATGTATAAAAATAAGACTGTGCAATTAAAAAATAATCATGGAAAGAAAATAGTAGAAAATTTATTTAAAATAATAGAAAAGAAACCAAAAAAGTTTATTGTCAATAAGTTTATAGAAAATAATAAATATAGAGCAATTTCTGATTATATATCAGGAATGACTGATAGATACGCAATACAATTATACAAGTCATACAAATGAATATATTTGAAAATTATTTATTAAAGATAGAAAAAATTATTAAGTCTGCCCATAAAGATAATTTGTTAGAGTTGCCAGATAATTTATCAGGCATAAATGTTGATATTCCACCTGCAAAATTTACTGGAGATATTTCCACAAATGTTGCAATGGTATTATCCAAAATTAATAAAAAACCTCCACTTGAACTTGCTAAACAGATAGCTGACTTGATAAAAGATAGTGATAACAATGTCGATGAAATTAGCATTGAAAAACCAGGTTTTATCAATCTAAAATTTAAAAATGAATTTTGGAATGGCTTCATATTAGATGTCTTAAATAATTCATCATATGGAAGTAGCACGAGTGGAAAAAAAAATAATTTTTTAGTAGAATTTGTATCTGCAAATCCAACTGGACCTTTGCATGTAGGCCATTCTAGAGGCGCCATACTTGGAGATGTAATATCTAATCTTTTATCCTTTAATGGTCATAAAGTTACCAAAGAATATTATGTAAATGATTATGGAAATCAAATCTCTCATTTTACAAAATCCGTTTATTTAAGAATAAAAGAAATTCTTTACAAAGAAACTTTTCCGATAGAAGATAATAAATTATATCCTGGTGACTATCTTATAGAAATAGCAAAAAAAATAATTTCAAAAAATAAAGATTTAGATTTTAAAAATTTTGAATCAGTATCTGAAAAACTAAAAAAACTTTCAATACAAGAATCTTTAAAATTAATAAAAATCAATTTGGAAAATCTTGGCATAAAGCATGATAATTTTGCAAGTGAAACTGATGTAATAAATAATAATGAAGTTGATGAAGTAATTAAAAATTTAAAAGAAAAAAAATATATCTATGAAGGAAAAATTAAAGCACCCGAAGGAGAAAGCAAAGAAAACTGGGTAGAAAGAGATCAATTATTGTTTAAATCTACAAACTTTGGTGATGATAAAGACAGAGCGTTGCAAAAAGAAGACAAATCATGGACATACTTTGCAAGTGATGTTGCTTATCACAATACAAAATTAAAAAGGAATTTTAATATTCTTATAAATATTCTTGGTGCTGATCATGCTGGTTATATAAAAAGAATAACTTCTGCTGTTGAGGCATTATCAGGTGAAAAAAATAAGTTAATTTGTAAAGTAAGTCAGTTAGTAAAACTTATTAAAGACAAAAAACCTTTTAAAATGTCTAAAAGAAAAGGCGATTATATAACTATTGAGGATCTTATTAGTGAGGTTGGCAAGGATGCAACAAGGTTTATTATGTTAAGCAGAAGTAGTGATGCTGAAATCGATTTTGATTTTGATAAAGTAAAAGAAAAATCTAAAGAAAACCCTATTTATTATGTTCAGTATGCATATGCTAGAATTTCGTCTGTGTTTAGAAATAGCCAAAATGATATAAATAGCAATCTTGAGATAAAGAATTCAGATTTTAATTTTGGCAATGAGGAAATAAAGCTATTCAAAAAAATTAGTGAATGGCCTAAATGTGTTGAAGTTTCTTCAGAAAAATTAGAACCACACAGAATTTCAGTTTATCTATACGAGTTAGCTTCTGAGTTTCACTCTTATTGGAATATGGGTAAGGATGATGCTTCTAAAAGATTTATAGATCAAGATAATACAATTCAAATGGAAAAACTAGTTTTCCTAAAATCTACAGCCAATACTTTGAAAACAGGTATGAATATTTTGGGTGTAGACACCCCTGAAAAAATGTAATGATTAAAGAACTAAAGTATCTTTTTTTTCTTATTATAATTTTCTTCTTCATTTTTTTTACTGCCAGATACTATTTTTCTGATAAAAATATTAAGAAATCTTACAGATCACTTATCTTAATTGATGAAAAAATTAATAATATAGAAAAAGATCTTATATTATTAGAAAATGATACAGAAAATATTATTGAATATGTAGAATTTAAAAATAATAAGAAAAAAAATAAATATTCTTTTTGGGAACTTCTTTATAATGACAAATAAATCCCATAGATCTTTTATATGTGGAATAAAAGGTAAATATCTTACCCAAAAGGAAATAAGTTTTTTAAAAAAATATAAACCATGGGGAATTATTTTATTTTCTAGAAATATAAATTCTATAAATCAAACTAAAAAATTAACAAATTCTATTAAAAAAATATTTAAAAATAAAAATTATCCTATTATGATAGATGAGGAGGGTGGTAGAGTTAGTAGATTAAGGAAATTTATTGATAATTCAATTTTTTCAGCAGAATATTTTGGCAAACTATTCAATAAAGATAAAAAAAAATTTAATATTTATTATAATGTCTATGTTAAACAAATTTCATACCTATTAAAATTATTAGGAATAAATATTAATACGGTTCCTGTTCTGGATCTTAAAAGAAAAAATTTTCATAAGATTGTTGATGACAGATCATTTTCAAGTAACAAAAAAATAGTATCAACAATGGGAGATATTTGTATCAATCATTTTCATAAAAATGGAGTTGCAACAGTGATGAAGCACATACCAGGGCATGGTCTAGCTAAAGTAGATAGTCATAAAAATCTTCCTAAAATAACAAAAAATGAGAATTATTTAGTAAAAAATGATTTTTATACTTTTAAAAATAAGAAAGCATTGATCGCAATGACAGGCCATTTACTATTTCATAAAATTGATCCACAAAATAATGTTACCCATTCAAAAAAAATTATTAGTTTAATAAGAAATAAAATAAAATTTAAAAATCTAATTTTAACAGACGATCTTTCAATGAAAGCTTTAAAAGATAAACTTGATGTTAGAGTAAAAAAATCTTTTTTAGCGGGATGCAATTTAGTCTTACATTGCAATGGAAATTTAAGTGAAATGATTATAGTTGCACAAAATTCACCAAAATTAGATAAATTTGTAACGAAAAAAACATCACAATTAATAAAAATTATAGGTTAGAGTAATTTACTATGTCCGATGATTCTTTAGACTTTAATGTAAATTTAAATAATTTCAGTGGTTCCCTTGAAATATTGCTTGATCTTGCTAAATCGCAAAAAGTTGATTTAGAAGAAATTTCTATTACAAAACTTGCCAATCAATTTCATCAATATTTAACAGAAAAAGAAAATATAAATTTAGAAATAGCTTCTGAATATTTGTTAATGGCAACTTGGCTTACTTATTTGAAATCAAAATTATTACTCCCTGAAACCGATGAGGAGGAGTTTAAAGCTTTTGAAGTTGCTGAGAAACTTAAATTACAATTAAAAAAATTAGAATTAATTAGATTATTATCGTCTCAAATGTTAGATAGAAAAAGATTAGGTAGAGATGTTTTTATGCGTGGCTCAAAAAGTGGTGTAAAGTCGATATACGACAAAAAAGTTTCTTTAACATTATTTGAATTATTAAAAGCATATTCAGGGATAGTCATGACTAAAGATTTTCATACTATGAACATACCTAAACTTCCTGTTTTTACTACTGAAGATGCTATTAAAAGAATAAAAGAGTTCTTTGGCACGCTGAATGATTGGAAAAATTTGTCTGAGTTGGTTCCCTCTGGATTTAACAAGTCTCCTAATTTAAAAAGAACAGGTAGAGCAGGAATTTTTGCTGGCTCTTTGGAATTAGTAAAAGAAGGAAGTATATCTTTAAAACAAAAAGAATTATTCGAAGATATCTATGTTAAGGAAAATTAATGAAAAAAATTAAAAAAAATAATATTGTAAGTTTTCCAACTAAACTCACCGATTTAGAAAGAGAGATTGAGGCTATTGTATTCGCTGCTGCCGAACCTCTTTCAGTTGAAACAATAGAGTCAAAATTATCTAAACAAACAGATATTCAGCAATCACTGGAAAAGTTAAGAGATTTTTACTCAAATAGAGGTATTAATTTGATTTGCATATCTAATAAATGGTCATTTAGAACTGCAGTTAATTTATCTTCTTTAATGTCAGAACAAAAAACCGTTGAAAAAAAATTATCTAGAGCTGCAATCGAAACTCTTGCTATTATTGTTTATCATCAACCTGTTACAAGGTCTGAAATTGAGGAGATAAGAGGTGTAGCTTTTGGAACTAATACTTTAGAAATTCTAATGGAGTTAAATTGGGTTAAACATGAAGGTAGAAAAAATGTTCCTGGCAAACCAATACAATATGGAACTACAGATGAATTTTTAAGTCATTTTAATTTGCAAAAATTATCTGATTTGCCGACTGTTAATGAATTAGGTTCGGCAGGCCTAATTGATACATCAAGTGTAGACTCTTCAATATTTGGAACAGGCAAATTTTTTAAAGAAAAACAAGTTGATAAAAAGGAAAATATTTATTCTGATATTGACGAAATGTTAAGTAGTACCCTTAAATCTGACGAAACTTAAAAAATCACTTTTAATAAATCGATAATAAGGTTATAAATAATTTATGAGTATAGGATTTTGGCAAATAGCAATTGTAGTAATTTTAGTAGTATTACTTTTTGGTAGAGGAAAAATCTCTAGCCTAATGGGTGATGTAGCTAAAGGAATCAAAAGTTTCAAAAAAGGAATGGCTACTGATGTAAATGATGAAGACCAAACGAAAAATATTTCAGAAAATCAAGACTCTAATAAAAAAGAATAACAAATGCCGTCAATTGGCTGGCTAGAAATACTAATCATAGTCTCAATAGCAATTATTGTCGTAGGTCCTAAAGATTTTCCTTATATGTTAAAAAAAATAGGTTCATGGATCGGTACAGCAAAGAGATATGTTCGTGATGTGCAAGGTCAAGTTAGTGATTTAACAAATGAAACTTTAAATACTGATTTAGACGAAAAACCTAAGTCAGAAAATCAAGAGAAAAAAAAAGATGAGTAAAAATAAAGAGGGTAGTTTCATAAGTCATTTAACTGAATTAAGAAAAAGATTAATAAACTCATTTATATTTTTAGCTATTTTATTTGTAATTTGTTATTATTTTTCTGAGTACATTTATGGATTTTTAGTTGAACCATATGCGAATGCAGTAAAGGATGACGATAAAAATAGAAGATTAATATTTACTGCTCTTCAAGAAACATTCCTAACATACTTAAAGGTTTCTTTTTTTGCTGCTTTTTTTATTACAAGCCCATTTATACTAATCCAAATTTGGAAATTTATAGCACCTGGTCTTTATAATCATGAAAAGAAAGCTATAATGCCTTACTTGGTGGTAACTCCAATTCTATTTTTGCTTGGAGGTATGTTAGTTTATTACTTAATAATGCCTTTAGCTATAAAGTTTTTTTTATCCTTCGAGAGCTTAGGTGCAGCAACCAATCTACCAATTCAATTAGAAGCTAAAGTAAACGAATATTTATCATTAGTAATGAAGCTTATTTTTGCATTTGGATTAAGTTTTCAATTACCAGTAGTATTAAGTTTATTAGCTAGAATTGGGGTAGTGAATTCAACATTTTTAAAAGAGAGAAGAAAATATGTTGTTGTAATAATATTCGCAGCAGCAGCTATATTAACTCCACCAGATCCAATTACTCAAATTGGTTTGGGTATACCATTATTAATTTTATATGAATTATCAATAATATCAGTAGGAATAATTGAAAAGAAAGCAGCAGAAAAAAATGCACAATATTAAAGATATCAGAAATGACTTCGAAAATTTTAAGGAAAGACTTAAAAATCGAAACATTGATATAAGTCTTGATAACATATTAAGTTTAGATGGGGAAAATAGAAAACTTATTCATGAAAAAGAAAAATTTGAAATGGAAAAAAAGTCTATTTCAAAATCGAAAGACCAAAGTTTATTCGAAAAATCAAAAGAGCTTTCTTTAAAAATTGAAGAAATTAGCAAAAATCAAATAAAATTACAGAGCAAGATTACTGATATTTTATCTTCTATACCGAATATACCATTGAGCGATGTTCCAATAGGACAAGATGAAAATTCTAATAAAGAAATTGAGAAAAAGGGTAAAATAAAAGATTTTAATTTTAAACCTAAATCTCATTATGAATTAGGAGATAAATTAAATATGCTTGATTTTGACCTAGCAACAAAAACAACTGGTTCTAGATTTGTATTTGTTAAAAAAGAATTAGCGCAATTAGAAAGAGCAATATCAAATTATATGATTGATACACATACTCAAAAAAATGGTTATACAGAAATATCGCCTCCATTAATCGCAACTGCTGAAACAATGTTTGGCACCGGACAACTGCCGAAATTTGAAAATGATCAATTTGAAATTAAACTTGATGAAGGTGAAGAAAGAAAGTTTCTAATACCAACCGCTGAAGTAATTTTGACAAATATTGTAAAAAATCAAATTTTAGATAAGAACGAATTACCAATTAGAGTAGTTGCATCAACACCATGTTTTAGAAAGGAGGCGGGTAGTTACGGTAAAGATACTAAAGGTATGATCAGGCAGCACCAATTTTATAAAGTGGAACTAGTAAGTATTGTAGAAAACGATAAATGTTCAGAGGAGCTAGAGAGGATGTCTAACTCTGCTACAATGATATTGGATGCGTTAAAACTTCCTTATAGAAAAATTGTTTTATGTACTGGTGATATGGGTTTTAGTGCAGAAAAAACCTATGACATTGAAGTTTGGCTTCCATCTGAAAATAAGTATAGAGAGATTTCAAGCTGTTCATCTTGTGGTTCATTCCAAGCAAGAAGAATGAAAGCTAGATATAAAGGACAAAACAATTCAAAAGAATTTGTTGGCACACTTAATGGTAGTGGATTAGCAGTTGGTAGAACTATAATTGCTATTATGGAAAATTATCAAACTGAAGATGGATCTATTTTGATACCTGATGTTCTTAAGCCATATATGCCAAATATAGATAAAATTTCTATCAATTAAGAGTTGAGTTTGAATAATAGATAGGATAAATAGCCTTAACTTAATAGGATACGTTATGGATGCTGGAATTGGACAATTTATACCATTAGTTTTAATTTTTGTTATTTTCTATTTTTTTCTAATTAGACCTCAACAGAAAAAAGTAAAAGATCACAAAGCCATGGTAGAAGCACTTAAAAGAGGAGACAAAGTCATAACCTCTGGAGGAATAGTTGGTACCGTTGAAAGAATAATTGATAACGAAAAAGTTGAGGTAAAAATTTCTGATAATGTGAATGTCGAAGTTGTCAGAGCAACTGGAATTCAAGGTTTAGTAAGCTCTACAGAACCAAAAAAATAACATCATATAAAAGTGTTATACTTTTCAAAATTACGAATAATTTCAGTAATTGTTTTTACAATTATTTTTTCCTATTTCGCTTTTTCAAATTTTGTTAAATTTGATGACAAATTTTTTTCAAAAAATATAAATTTAGGTTTAGACTTACAAGGTGGATCTTACCTGCTTCTTGAGATAGATAATCGACCAGTAATTACTCAAAAACTACAGGCAAAAATAATTGAATTAAAGAGATATTTTAAGGAAAAGCAAATAACTCTTAAAAATTTTTCACTCAAAGGTGATACAATTTTATTTGAAACAACAGATAATGAAATTGAAAATGTCAAAAATATTTTAAATGATAAAGAAAGTGATGTTAATACTTATTATCCAACATATAAATCTCATGAATTTGATGTTTTAGAAGATGGAAATCTTTTCTCATTAAATTATTCTAGATATGGTTTAGTCTTATTAAAAAATTCTTCATTAGATCAGGCAATTGAAATTGTAAGAAGAAGAGTAGATGAAGTTGGAACAAATGAACCTAATATTCTAAAAAGAGGGAATGATAGAATTTTAGTTGAATTACCTGGTTTAGATGATCCGAATAGAATTAAATCTTTACTTGGAAAAACTGCAAACCTCACATTCCAATTTATTTCACAAAATAATGAAGAGTCGTTTGGAACAGAAAAACTATCTTTTGAAGATGGTTCCAGAGACGCAATTGTAAGTAAAAGAATAATTTTAAGTGGTGATAATCTAGTTGATGCAAAGCCAACTATGAATTCTCAAACAAACGAAACAGTAGTTTCGTTTAGTTTAGATAGAGTAGGTGCCAAAAAATTTGGTAAAGCAACGAGTACTGGCGTTGGTAAACAATTGGCAATAGTTTTAGATGGTAAAATAATTAGTGCTCCTTCAGTTAGAGAACCTATAATTGGTGGTTCTGGACAAATTTCAGGTGACTTTACCTTTCAATCTGCAACAGATCTTGCATTGCTACTTAGATCTGGAGCTCTGCCTGCACCTTTAAATATAATTGAAGAAAGAACAGTTGGACCAGATTTAGGTCAAGACTCAATAGACGCTGGTATTTTATCTTTATTTATAGGTTTCTTGCTAGTGATTTTATTTATGATTTATAAGTATAGAGCATTTGGATTAATTGCTAATTTAGCTCTTGTTTCAAATCTCTTTTTGCTAATTGGTATTCTAACTTTGTTCGAAGCAACATTAACCTTGCCTGGAATTGCAGGTATTATTTTAACAGTTGGTATGGCTGTTGATGCAAATGTTTTGATTTTTGAACGTATAAAAGAGGAGACTAAAAATGAAAAAAATCCAATAATAGCTTTTGATGCTGGATATACAAAATCAAGAACTACTATTTTAGATGCAAATATTACAACTTTAATTGCAGCATTCATTTTGTTTTTTATGGGATCGGGACCTGTGAAAGGTTTTTCAGTAACTTTAGGTGTTGGAATTTTGACCACTTTATTTTCAGTTTATTTCATAGCAAGATTATTAACTTCTTTATATGTAGTCAAAAATAAAGATAAGGAGCAGTTACTTTAAATGAGTAATATTTCTTTTAATAAGTTCTATAGAAAATTTAATATATTATCACTTATCCTAATAGTGATTTCATTAGTATTTTTAATTTTTAAAGGTTTAAATTATGGTGTTGATTTCAAAGGTGGTACTTTAATTGAATTAAGAACTACAGATAAAACGAATAATATTAGTCTTATTAGAGATAGCTTTAATCAAATGAATTTAGGTGATGTATCTGTCAAAAAATTTGGCAATGAAACAGACTTTATCGTTAAGTTTGAAAAGCAAAATTCAAATGATCCTGACTTTATTAAAAATATTCAAAATAAATTATTTAACTCTATTGGTGATGTCGACTTTAGAAGAGTAGAAAATGTTGGTCCTAAAGTAAGCTCAGAACTCTTAAAATCAGGAATTATTGCTATAAGTTTATCGCTTGCGGCGATGCTATTGTATATTTGGATAAGATTTGAGTGGCAGTTTAGCTTAGGAGCTATTTTAGCTATATTTCACGATGTTATAATTACATTAGGTATATTTTCTATTTTTTCACTTGAAATAAACCTTTCAATCGTTGCAGCTGTTTTAACTATTGTTGGTTATTCGATGAACGATACAGTTGTTATATTCGATAGGGTTAGAGAAAATTTAAGAAAGTATTCTGATATTAAAATTTTTGACTTAACTAATATTTCAATTAATGAAACTTTATCTAGAACAATAATTACATCTGTAACTACATTGTTAGCTCTTTTTTCAATATACTTATTTGGTGGTGAAATACTAAAAGGCTTTTCTTTAGCAATGATATTAGGAGTTATTTTTGGAACTTACTCTTCAATATATATTGCAAATCCTATTTTAGTTGCACTGAATGTCAGCAGCAGAACAATAGTTAAAGAAGAAAAAGATTAATATAGGTTTTGAGCTATTACCATCGTCAGAAGCATTGGTAATGATAAAAGTGTATTTGTTCTAGAAAATAGCATTGCGGTTTTTGCAGATTTAGCTTTAACATCAGCTTCAACCTCAATAATACCTAATGCTTTTTTTTGATTTGGCCATATTACAAACCAAACATTAAATGCCATTATAATTCCTAACCACATACCAATTCCAATAGCTGTAGCTTTTCCACCACCCGATCCAATTCCCAATGTCATAGCTTGATGAACATAACCATTTAAATAAGCCAAGATTAGTCCTGATATGACTGTAACTAAAGCTGCCCATCTAAACCAAAAAAGAGCTGCAGGAGCTATAACTTTTCCAATCGCTGGTTTTTGTTCGTCAGGTATTTTAGCCATGTTTGGTATTTGAACAAAATTAAAATACCAAAGTAAACCGATCCACATAATTGCAACAATGACATGTATATATCTAAATAACCAACTCCAAAAAACTACATCGATATCAAAACCACCATTGCCAAAGTATAAACCTAAAAATAGCAAAATGGATAATGCCAAAGAGATATGAACTGTTTTAGATAATGATTGAAGAATCGAAGTCATAATATTTTTAATTTATAACATTTTTGATAAAAATTTAAGCAGTTTTTTTGAACTTATTGTCCAGCATTGGTTTCAAAAATTTTCCTGTATAACTATCTTTAACATTGATAATTTCCTCAGGTTTACCTTCTGCTATAATATTTCCTCCCTTTACACCACCATCTGGACCCATATCAACTATATAATCAGCAGTTTTTATAACATCTAAATTATGCTCAATAACAACGACAGTATTTCCAGTTGTGACAAAGGTATGTAAAATTTCTAGTAATTTTTTTATATCATGTTGATGCAGTCCTGTTGTGGGTTCGTCCAATATATATATTGTTCTTCCTGTTGATCTTTTAGATAATTCTTTTGCTAATTTTATTCTTTGAGCTTCACCACCTGATAAAGTAGTGGCTTGTTGACCAATTTTTATATATCCTAATCCAACTTTCTTAAGTGTAAGCAATTTTGTTTTTATATTAGAAATATTTTCAAAATATTCACAACCCTCGTCAACAGTCATATTTAAAACATCTGCAATGCTCTTATCTTTAAATTTAATTTCTAGTGTTTCTCTATTATATCTAGTTCCTTTGCATTCATCACAAGTTATATAAACATCTGGTAAAAAGTGCATTTCATACGTAATTACCCCATCTCCCTCACAAGCTTCGCACCTACCTCCTTTTACATTAAATGAAAATCTTCCAGGTTTGTAGCCTCTACTTTTTGACTCTGGCAAATTAGTAAACCAGTCTCTTATTGGACCAAACGCACCTGTATAAGTAGCTGGATTAGATCTGGGTGTTCTTCCAATAGGGGATTGATCTATATCTATAATTTTATCGACTAATTCAATACCTTTAAAACCCCTGAAAGGTTTTGGAATTTTTCTAGATTTGTTATTGTTAAGGGTAAGGTTTAAAGCGTTGTAAAGAGTTTGAAGAATTAATGTTGATTTACCGCTTCCAGAAACACCTGTGACACATGTAAAACTTCCAAGTGGGATTTTAAGATTCACGTTGTTTAAATTATTTCCACTTGCTCCATTAATTTCTAAAAACCTTCCATTTTTTGCCAATCTTCTAGTTCTTGGTATTGGTATATAGCTTTTGTTTGATAAGTATCTTCCTGTAATACTATCGTTATTATTTAATATATCTTTATAGGATCCTTGCGCAATTACTTCGCCTCCTTTATTTCCAGCTTCAGGCCCAAGATCGATTATATGATCTGCATTTTCCATAGTTTCAGTATCATGTTCTACAACTATTACTGTATTACCTAAGTCTCTAAGTCTTTTTAATGCATTTATTAATTTTACGTTATCTTTTTGGTGTAAACCAATAGATGGTTCATCAAGTACATACAATACTCCAGTTAGTCCTGAACCTATCTGTGAGGCTAATCTTATTCTTTGTGCCTCACCACCCGATAATGTTCCAGACTCTCTTGATAATGTTAAGTAGTCAAGACCAACATTAAGTAGAAAATTTAATCTCTCATTAATTTCTTTTAAAATATGCTGAGCAATTTTTAGTTGTCGTTTATCTAATTTTGTTTCAAGTGATTTAAACCATTCCTTTGCATCAAATATAGATTTTTCAGTTACTTCACTTATATTGTGATCATTGATTTTAACACATAGAGCTTCATCTTTTAATCTGTGACCGTTACATCTTTCGCATTTTGTATCTGATTGATACTGAGATATTTCTTCTCTTTTCCAATCACTATCAGTTTCTAAAAATCTTCTCTCTAAATTATTTACCACTCCTTCGAAGGTTTTTTTATGTGAATACTTTTCGTATCCATCGTCATAAGAAAATTTTATTTCTTCTTCATCAGATCCAAATAAAATTACATCTTTTATTTTTTTTGGAAGCCTCGACCATCTATCATTCAACGAAAAAGCATAATGTTTTGCTATAGAAGCTAAAGTTTGAGCATAATATAGAGAGGATGATTTAGACCAAGGTTCTATAGCCCCATCTGCTATAGTTTTCTTTTCATCTGGTACAACTAATTTTGGATCTACGTTTAATTTAACACCTATGCCTTCACACTCTTCACATGCACCATATGGACTATTAAAAGAAAAAAGTCTAGGTTCTATTTCTTCAATTGTGAAACCACTTTCAGGACAAGCAAACTTAGTTGAAAAGATTAAATTTTCATTTTTTCTAAATTTTTTTGGAAGTGTTTCATCTTCATATTCTACAAACATTAGTCCATTTGCTAGATTAACAGCAGTTTCAACACTTTCAGCCAATCTATTGCCTAATGAAGCGTTTAAAACAATTCTATCAACTAGAACAGCTATATCATGTTTTAATTTTTTATTTAATTCTGGGACTTCATCAATATCATAAAGTTTATTATCAACTTTAATTTTTCTAAATCCTCTTTTCTTATAGCCAAGAATATCTTTTCTATATTCTCCTTTTCTTCCCCTAACAACTGGTGCATATAAAAAAATTGTAGATTTTTTTGGGAGTGTTTTAATTTTATCAACAATTTGACTTATAGTTTGAGAAGTTATTGGCAGTCCTGTGAATGGTGAATAAGGAATGCCGGCTCTTGCATAAAGAACCCTCATATAATCATAAATTTCTGTTACAGTTGCAACTGTAGATCTTGGATTTTTAGAAGTATTTTTCTGCTCAATTGAAATTGCAGGACTTAACCCTTCAATTAAATCTACTTTTGGTTTTTTCATCTTGTCAAGAAATTGTCTTGCATAAGCAGATAAGCTTTCAACGTATCGTCTCTGACCTTCAGCATATACAGTATCAAAAGCTAAAGATGATTTTCCAGATCCTGATAGGCCAGTGATGACAACAAATTTTTCTTTTGGAATCTCTAGCGTTATATTCTTTAAATTGTGCTCTTTTGCACCCTTAATAACTATCTTTTTAAGCATAATTTTTGTTGCTTTAGATTAATAAAATTAATATTCAAGTTAATAAGTGATATAATAAACATTCTTAAATATTAAAATATTATGGCTGGTAGTTTAAATAAAGTATTATTAATTGGTCGTTTGGGCGCAGATCCAGAGATCAAGCAAATGGTAAACGGAAAAAGCGTTGCAAGACTTAGTCTTGCTACTAGCCAATCCTGGAAAGATAAAAATAGTGGAGAAAAAAAAGAAAAAACTGAATGGCATAGAATAGTAGTTTTTAATGAAGGTTTGGTAAATGTCGTTCAGCAATATTTAAAAAAAGGTGCACAAGTGTACGTTGAAGGACAACTTTCAACAAGAAAATGGAAAGATGAACAAAGCGGTCAAGATAAATACTCAACCGAAATTTTAATACAAGGTTACAATTCATCTTTAACGATGCTTGGTGGAGGTAATCAAAATAATATTGCATCACAAGATAATAAACACAATTTTGATGATGTACCTGCGTCAGATCAAAGTGGCTTAGATGATGATATTCCATTTTAATTAATATGGAAAAAAACGAAATTACAAAAATAAATAATAATATTAAACCAATCTCAATGTATGATGAGATGAGCTCATCATATCTATCTTACGCTATGAGTGTTATAGTAAGTAGGGCATTACCTGATATCAGAGATGGATTAAAACCTGTTCACAGAAGAATTATATATGCAATGCACAAAGGTGGTTTTGATTGGTCAAAACAATTTAGGAAATCTGCAAGAATTGTTGGAGATGTAATAGGTAAATACCACCCTCATGGTGATCAAGCAGTTTATGACGCTCTTGTTAGAATGGTTCAAGAATTTTCAATGAGCCTGCCATTAGTAGATGGACAGGGTAATTTTGGCTCTATAGATGGGGATCCCCCTGCAGCAATGAGATATACCGAAACTAAACTTGCAAAAGTTTCACAGTTTTTAATTGATGATATAGAAAAAAATACCGTTTCATTCAAGAGTAATTATGATGAAACAGAGCAAGAACCAGTTGTATTACCTGCCCAATATCCAAATCTTTTGGTAAATGGTGCTGGTGGAATTGCTGTTGGAATGGCAACAAGCATACCACCTCATAATTTAGGTGAGGTTGTTGACGGGACTTTAGCTTTAATTAAAAATAAAGATATTAAAATTAATGAATTAATGAAACATATACCAGGCCCAGATTTTCCAACTGGTGGATTAATAATTGGAAAAGATATAATTAAACAAGGATACAAAACTGGAAGAGGATCTTTTAAAATACGTGGAGAAATTTCAGTAGAAAATTTAAAGAATGGTAAAGATAGACTTGTTGTCTCATCAATACCTTACCAAATTAATAAATCTAATTTAAATGAGAGAATTGCAGAACTGGTAAGAGACAAAAAAATTGAGGGCATAAGTGATATTAGAGATGAGTCAAATAGTGAGGGCATAAGAGTATCAATTGATCTCAGAAGAAATGTTGAACCTGAAACTGTCAAAAGACAATTATATAAATATACCTCAATAGAATCATCTTTTGGTTTTAATTCTTTAGCAATTGTTGATCAAAAACCAAAGACTTGTAATTTAAAAGATTTTTTAGAAAATTTTTTAAAGTTTAGAGAAGATGTAGTTATAAAAAGAACTAAATTTGATTTAAAAAAAGCAGAAGATAGGGTTCATATTTTGCTTGGGTTATCAGTGAGTGTTGAGAATATTGATAGAGTTATAAAAATAATCAGATCATCTAAAAACCCTGAGGAAGCAAAAAATTCACTTTTAAAAACAACTTGGAAAATAAACCAAGCATCAAAACTTATTAGATTAGTTGATAGTAAAAATTATAAAGGAAAATATGTATTATCTAATGATCAAGTAACTTCTATATTGGAGCTAAGACTTCAAAAGTTAACCGCTATAGGAATTAATGAAATAGAGATAGAAATCAAAAAATTAGCAACAGAGATTTCCAAATATAAAAAAATTATAAATTCCAAAAATGAATTGTTAAGAGTAATAAGCAATGATTTACAGATGATAAAAGATAAATTTTCAGTTCCTAGAAGGACAAAAATTATAGATGCTGTCTTAAATTATGATATTGAAGAAACAATTCAAAAAGAGTCAGTAATAATAACAATAACACTTCAAGGATATATTAAAAGAGGAGCCCTAAGCGGAGTTAAACAACAAAAAAGAGGTGGAAAAGGAAAAACAGGAATTAAAACAAGAGAAGAAGATTCAGTTGTTCAAACATTGTCTGTAGATACACATACATCATTATTGTTTTTCTCTACAGAGGGTTTGGCCTACAAAGTTAAAGCTTGGAAAATACCTGAAGGATCTGCTTCATCTAAAGGTAAATCACTTTTCAATATTTTACCCTTAAAAAACCATCAATCTATAAGTTCGATTATGCCTTTTCCAGATGAAGATGTTGATAAGAAAAATATGCATATCATATTTGCAACCAGCAAAGGGAAAATAAGAAAGAATAATTTAGAAGATTTTTCCTCTATTAATGCTTCTGGTAAAATTGCAATGAAATTAGACTCTGATGATAAAATTGTCGGGGTAAAAATATGTACAGATGATCAAGATATAATGCTTAATACAAAATTTGGTAAATGCATAAGGTTTGAATCAAAAAAACTTAGAGTTTTTAAGGGAAGATCTTCAAGAGGTATAAGAGGTATAAATCTTTCAGAAAAGGATACAATTGTTTCATTATCTATAATTAACAAAGACGATATTAAAAAAAGTAAAATTAAAACAAAAGATGAAAAATCTGAAGTTAAAGCTAAAGAAAAATTTATCTTATCAATTACTGAAAATGGTTATGGTAAAAGAACATCCCATTATGATTTTAGAGTTACAAATCGAGGAGGTAAGGGGATAATAGGTATTGTTAATTCCCCTAGAAACGGGAATGTCTCCTCATCCTTTCCTGTGTTTGAGGGTGATCAAATATTAATTTCAACGAATAAAGGTAGGGTTATAAGAACTGCTGTTAAGGAAATAAGAATTGCTGGAAGAAATACTCAGGGAGTGAGAATTATTAAATTGACTGGTGATGAAAAGGTTGTCTCCTCAATTAAATTAGATGATAATTTGGTTTAATGAAAAATATAGCTATATATCCAGGGACATTTGATCCAATAACAAACGGCCATATTGATGTTATTAAAAAAGCACTTAAATTAGCAGATAAAATCATTGTAGGCATATCTAATGGTAATGAAAAGAATTTTTTATTTCCAATAGATGAAAGATTAAAAATTGTTACTAAAGCTTTGTATGGAGATTTAAAACTTTCAAAAAATAAAATTCAAGTGATAAAATTTAACTCACTAACAACTGAATTATGTAAAAAATATAAATCAAATCTAATTCTTAGAGGCTTGAGAGCTGTATCAGATTTTGAATATGAATTCCAATTAGCAGGAATGAATAGAAAAT
>CABZJN010000002.1 GCA_902526085.1 uncultured Pelagibacteraceae bacterium | reverse complement strand
ACGGGAAGAGTTTTTACAGGAGATAGATCTTCTGATTTTTTATACAAGTGTCTTTATAAAGCAAAGTTATCTAACCAGCCAAATTCGGACCACAGAAATGACGGACTTAAATTGAGAGATATATTTATAACTACTGCTTTAAAATGTGTCCCACCTGGAGATAAACCAACAAAAAAAGAACTAAACACTTGCTTTAAATATTTTAATAAAGAAATTGAATACTTAGAAAATTTAAGGATTGTTGTTGCACTTGGGAAAATAGCTTTTGATGCTTGTATACAATTTTACAAAAAACATTACAGAATTGACTCAAATATTAAATTTGGGCATAGTAAATTCTTCAAACTCCCAAATAATATTTTATTGGTAGGTTCTTATCATCCAAGTCCAAGAAATGTGAATACAGGCAGAATTAATATAAATAAAATGACTAATTTATTTATTAAAGTAAAAAATACTATTTAGTTAATTGTTCTTTGAGTTTTTCAGGTATTTTGGTTGGTTTGCCTTCTTTATTAATTGTAGCTAAATGAACATCTGAAGTTAAAATTAAATTATCTTTTACAAAAATATCTTGTTTCATTTTAATTGACACATTCTTTACTTCTACAATTTCAGAAAAAATATCAAGTTTATCCTCTAACCTTGAAGGTTTTATAAAATTTAAATTACAAGATTTAACAATTATATGTATTCCATAATTTTCTTTCAGATTAGAATTTGTAAATTTTACAGAGGCAATGGCATCAGTTCTAGCGCGCTCTATAAATTTTAAATAATTTGCATAATAAACTACTCCACCAGCATCTGTATCCTCATAATAAACATTAAAACTTGATTTAAATTTTTTCATAAAAATAATAATATCAAAGTGAAAATATTTTTTATACTAATGATTAATACAATATGAAAATTTATATAATTTGGTTAATTGGTGTTATATTATGGAATTTCGGGTATTCAGAAGCTGCTCCAATCCTTGACGTTTTGGCTGCAATAATACTGTCTTTATTAAGTTTTGGTTTAAAAAAATATCTTAATTAAACTTTTACTCAGAGGAAAAAAAAATATTTTGGTAATAACTAACTGCGGTTAGTTTTGAATTATCGGTATCTGCCATAATTGCAATTCCTGAAAGCTCTTTAACTTCTAAATCATGAAATTTTTTAAAGTCATCTTTTACATTAGCTTTTACTGTAACCCATTCATTTAAATTTGACTTTGTTGAAGCCAGAACGCTATCGATAGATTTCTTTGTATATGGACTGGGCCAAGTTTCTCCTACATTTGAATTGCTTGAAAAAACATAATTAATAGCTCTATTTGATAGTGGCGTTGCGCCAGTTTTTTTGATTACAAAAAGTCTAGCAGCAAAATCATGACCTTTTTTGGTATTTTCTTTTATACCTTTAAGATCTTTTTCAATCTTCCAAGTAATATTTATAAAAGGAGTTTTGTCTAAATTAATATTTATTTCTTTACCCACACCTGATGCTGCATTTTCTGCTACTGCTTTTAAATAATTTCCGTTCTCATTACTTCCTATAGAATATAATGTTTTTGCATCAGCTCCTCTTACTTTTCTAACTTCTAATGAATTTAATTCCTCCTCAGTAAAATCGAAAACCATTAGTTTTTCAGCACAAACTGAGGATATAAATAAAAAATAAATTGTTATTATTTTAATAGATTTTACTAACATTCGTTTCATATAATTAAATATTTTTAATTATCAACTATAATTTAAAATTCTACTTTAAGGTAAGAGAACAATTTTTGGTGAAGAACAGTTTCCGTCATGAATTTGTTTAAAGGCCTCTGCACCTTTCTTTAATTCCCTATATTCTATCCAATCTAGTTTGCCAATTTTTCTGTCAGCTAAAATTTTGATTGTATGTTCAAAATCTTTATTAGTATAACAATATGTACCAATAAAAGTTACCTCTTGAAGAGTTGCTTTTCTAAAATTAAACTGCCCTGCAGGTTGAGTTAATCCAATATGTATTATTGTGCCTCCAGGTTTAATAACTGATATAGCTTGTTGTCTTGAAACTTCTAAACCAACTGTATCAAATACAACATCGAAGCTGTCATTTTGCACTTCTTTGTCTGAAGGATTAACAAATTTACCATCAAAATATTTTGCGCATTCGCTTAGCCTTAGATTATTGGGGTCGGACATAATGATATTTTTATTTCCCTTAATTTTAGATAATATTAGAGAGCACAATAATCCAATTGCTCCGGCACCCTGAACTAAAGTTCTGCACTCAGAAAGAGGTTTTTTAAGAGAGTTTTCTCCCATAAGTACAGCGTGTAGTGAGACTGCAGTTGGTTCAGCTATAGCTGCTTCATTAAGATCCAAATGATCTGGCACTTCATATATATTTTGATTAGGAGAAGAAACTAATTCTGCAAATACTCCTTGTCTCTCGTAAGGTTTGTTCATTCCTAGAAGAACTCTGTGTGGACATAGATGCTCTCTTCCACTTGTGCAATATTCACACTTTCCGCATGTTATTAGGGGATTTAATACAACATTTTTTCCTTCGAATTTGCCATTTTGTATTACACCACTCACCTCGTGTCCAATTATTAATGGTGGAATCCTTCTTTCATCTTTTCCATGATACGCGTGCATATCAGATCCACATATCCCTGAAGCATGAACTTTTAATATACTTTCTCCACTTGTCTCTACAGGATCTTTTTCTTCTCTGTAAACTAATTTTTCAACACCAGTATAAACTAAAGCTTTCATAATTATTTTTTAGCTAGAAGATAATATATAAAAAACGATACGACAAATCCTAATATCCAAGAAAATGATTTTATATCTGAGAAATTGATATTCCATAATAATGAAAATGAGAAAATAAAACCTATAACAAGCGAATACAGAGCTTTATAGTTCCAACCATTTGAGTACATATATTCATTTCCATCCCTTAAAAAAAACAGATCTTTGTGATTTACTCTGCCTTTTTTCACCAGATAGTAGTCAGCAATTATTATTGCAAAGATTGGACCAAAAAATGCCGCAAGGCTGTCGATAATATTTATTACGCCTATTTGGCTTAAAATAGCAGGCCACAAACCTCCAGTAATAAAACCAATTATTAAAATTAATACTCCAGAAGTTTTAAGATCTAAATTATTAGGAATAAAATTTATTATACTATTTTGCGTAGGAACATAATTGGAAATTAAATTAGTAGATAGAGATGAAAAAATTATAAAAATTAGAGCGAAGACAGTTAAACCAGTATTATCTAATTTTCCAATAATATCCATTGGCTTAGTTAATATTTGATCAACAACAATAAGCTTTTGATTTAACACAACATCTACTCCAACAACTATAGATGTTGCTAAAAATGAAAACAAAATCATATTTAAAAAAAGATTTAAGTTTCCTAATTTTAGATCTTTTTCTGTTTTAACATATCTAGAAAAATCTCCAAAATTTAATAACACAATTGAGAAGTAAGAGAAAATTGTACCCGTTAAAACTACAAAAGGTAACACGTTAGATTTTGAAAAAAAATTTCCCTCTGTTGTATTTGATTTAAGGGACTGAAAAATTTGTGTGTGATTTTCGGAAGTTAAAATTAAAAAAAAAATTAACAAACCTAGATAAACAAAGATGGCTGAAAACCGCAAAAATCGTTGATTAAACCTTTGTCCATTTGTAAATAAAAAATATTGAATAATAAAAGTTAGTATTAATGAAATCCAATCAATAATATTTAATCCAAGAAAAAAAGCTAAAAAAACTTGACCATCTAGAATTTTACTATCTAGATTATAGTAAATAAAAATTCTAATTAAATATGTAATCGATTTTGATATGAAAAATGTTTGAATACCAAACATAAATACTCCAATAACGGATCTCAAAAGACTTAAGTATTTAGCTCCATTTAAACCCATAGACATTCTGAGCATAACAGGAAAGGGTAATCCATGCTTTTGAGATGGCTTGCCGACCAATGATATAAAAAAATAAACTAATATAGAGGCGGCTAATGAAGAAGTTAATACAAGCACAGTGCTAAGATTATATATTAAATATAAAGAGGCTATTAACGCAAAGCCTGCAATGGTTTGGATGCTATTAGCCCAAAAGCAAAATAAATCGATTGATTTCCATGTTTTATTGCTTGGGTTAACTGTGGCTAATTCAAAATTTTTTAATTCTATATTCTGACTCACTAATGTAACTTTAAACTAAAATATTTATATGTCTATAATAGTGATATCCATAATTTTGTAATTTGATGAATTTTCTAAAAAATAATATTGGCTACGTTTCTATGTTTGTGGCAGTAATAGGTTTCGGGTCAGGTCCACCGTTTGTAAAATTAGCATTACAGGAATTTTATGTAATGGATTTAATGGCGGTACGATTCTCCTTAGCATTTAGTTTAATGTTAATCTTTGCTTTAATTATGAGGGCAGATTTAAAAATTAAAAAAATCGGGTTTACTCCTTTCTTAATGGGTTTATTAAATCCTTTTCTTGTTACTCTAAGTTTTCATATTGGTCTTCTACTAACTTCACCAGTAAATGGTGTTGCTTTAATTAGCACTTTGCCAATATGGCAACCATTTATTGCAAGACTTTTTTTGAAAGAAAAAATTGAAATAAAAGTAATTATTGGAGCCTTTATAACAATTATTGGAACTTTAATTCTGCTTACAAGTCAAACAAAATCAGGACAAGGAAATTATATTGGTGATTTAATTATCTTTTTAGGAATGATTTGCGTTTCTGTAAATGAAGTTTTAGGAAGAAGATTTATGCAAACTAAAGTTGATCAATTGGGAGTTAATACTTATCAATATTTTATTGGTGCTATACTATCTTTATTAGTTCTTTTTGTAATTTGGCCAAATTCAAGCTTTGAATATCAAAATTATTTAAATTTTTCGCCACCAGTTTTAGCAGCTATAACTTTGTCTTGTATAACTTTTGGAGCATATTTGTTTTATAATTTTGCTCTTAGAAGAGTTCCAGTAGGTAGAATTAGTTTAATGTATCCTTTAACAGGCCCTATTGGTGCAACAATGTCTTGGTTAATAATCGACTCTCCAATTTCAATAAAGGTTTTTATATCTTTAGCAATAATTTTAGTTGGAACTATTATACCTCAAATAAATAAGTCTAGCTAAGGTGATGGGTACATTACCCCAGGCAACCATAACGCTATTTTTGGGAATATTATAATTAATATTAAACCAATTACTTGGATAACCATGAATTGCATCATGCCAAGATAAATATCTTTTAAATCCCACTCTGGAACTACTCCTTTTAAGAAATAAGCAGATAATGCAACAGGAGGTGAGAGCCAGGCGGTTTGGAGATTAACAGCCACTAATATTGCAAACCATGTAAGATTAAATCCTAACTCGATTACTAAAGGTAAAACAATTGGTAATACTATTAAAACTATTGGTACCCACTCTAAAGGCCATCCTAATAAAAAAATAGCAGCCATTATAATTGCTAAAATTACATATCTATTTACTTCTAAATTTAAAAGAAAATCAGTTAAAAGAGATGGGGTTCCTAATTTTGAAAAAACTGCTCCAAAAAAGTTTGATGCAGCAACTAAAAACATTATTAGGGCAGTGATTTCTAACGTTTTTAAAAGAGCATCTTTTAAACCTGGAAGCGTTAATTTTTTATATGCAAGAGCAAGCAAGATCGCACCAAATGCTCCCATTCCAGCTCCCTCTGTTGGAGTTGCAAGACCAAATAAAATACTTCCTAATGCAAAAAAAACTAATCCTGCTGGAGGAATTAGTCCCATAATAAATTCATACCAAACCTTAGCCATATTAGTAGGTTGTTCGTTTACTGGTAAAACAGGACCAAGTTTTGGATTTAGATAACATCTTAAAGTTGTGTAAGCGGCATATAAACATGCTAGTAAAATTCCTGGCATTATTGCTGCAGCGAATAAGTCAGTCACAGGAATTTCTAAAACAGGTCCCATTACAACTAACATAATACTTGGCGGGATTAAAATTCCTAGAGTTCCACCTGCACAAATTAAACCAGCTGAAAGTCTTGTATCATAACCAGTTCTTATCATGGTTTTACCGGCCATTATTCCTAAGATCGTAACAGAGGCACCAACAATACCTGTTGCAGCTGCAAAAATAGTTGAAACAAACATAACCGCATAAAATAAAGCTCCTCTAGTTTTAGACAGCATTAATTGAACTGCATTAAATAATCTCTCCATTAGACCAGCTTGCTCCATTAAAATTCCCATAAATATAAAGAGTGGTACGGCGGCGAGCGTATTCTCCGTCATAATCATATTGAACTGGAGTGTCATTAAGTAAAAAACTAATTTACCAAAACCCCAATATCCAAAAACAAGACCTAAAAATATTAAAGTAAATGAAATTGGAAAACCAACAAAGATTGCAAATAACATGCAACCAATCATTATTGCTCCAATTATTTCTGGACTAAAGAAATCCATTATGGCCATCTCCCTTTAACAAAAGCATAATAAGTTTTTAGAATTTCGGATACGCCTTGTACCAAAAGTAAAAATGCACCAATAGGCATACAACTTTTTAAAGGCCACATAATTGGCATCCATGTTGTATCCATGGCTCTTTGAATTCTAACTTTACCACCTAAGCATTCTTCTAGATTTGATCTTCCACAAATTGAAGTATAGGCATAATCAAAACTTACAAGGAAAAATACAAGAAACCCTGGTATAAAAAATAATAAATATAGAAATAAATCTACTCTAGCCTGATTTTTAACTGACCAATTCCGATAAAGAAAATCTGCTCTTATATGTATTCCTTTTGATAATGTATAGGCTGCTCCCAACATAAATAAAGCACCAGCCAACATTCTACTTATGTCAAACGACCATAAAGTAGGCCTGTTAAAAAAATGTCTTCCAATAACCTCATGGATCATTGCATAAATTAGAAAAATTGTAAGCCAGGCGAATATTTTGCCTGTGATAAGCATTTTCGAGTCAATAAATTCTATTGTTTTTGCCATCCAAGGAGTCATATCCTCTGGCATTTTTAAACTTGTTCTTCTTTCGGCTATAAGTTCGTCAGTAATATCTAGATTTTCTTTAACTTTAGGCTCTGAATCTTTATCAACCATTTAACAATTATAGTTATTTAAATTAAATTTGTAAAAAAAACGGGGATTTATAAACAATCCCCGTTTTAATATTTTTAACTACTGTTGTGATGCGAATGCAGTTCCAATTGATGCATCAGATGTTTCCATTTGTGCAATAAAAGGTACTACAATTTTTGCATGTGCAGTCATGTGCTCATAAACTTCTTTAAAGAAAGCATTTGATGCAGCATTCTTTTTAAGAGTTGCTTGAGCAGCGTTCATGTACTCAGTGAAATAATCAGCTGGTGTATCCCAAAGTTTTACACCGTGATTTTCAGTAAGATCGATTAACGCTTTACCATTTTCTACAGCTCTATTAGTGATGTTTCTAGTGATCATAGCTTCAGATGCAACTTCCATTGCATATTTTTGATGGTCAGTTAAAGAATTGTAAACATCTCCATTAATATAGATATCACCATTTACTACGTTTTGGTGTAATCCTTGTAGATAGTAGTTTTTAAGAACTTTTTGAAAACCAAAAACTGAGTCTGGTTTTGGACAACACCATTCAGCAGCATCGATGGTTCCTTTTTCAAGTGCTGGTAATATATCACCACCTGATAAAGATACTGATGCAATTCCGATATCTTTGTATGTTTGTCCTGGAATTCCTGGAGGAGTTCTGAATCTGTATTTTCTGAAATCATCCATGTTTTTAATTGGCTCTTTGAACCAACCTAATGCTTCAGGTCCTGATGATGCCATCACGAAACCTTTAACATTCATTCCCATTTCGCTCCATAATTGGTCGTATAATTCTTTACCACCATTATCGAAATACCAAGCTAACCAAGATTTAGTGCTTAAACCAATTCCTCCACCAGCAACTGGCGATCCAAATAACATCGCAGCTGGGTGATAGTTTGACCAGTAGTGAGTCCATGCTGCACCACCATCTACTAGACCTTTGTCAACAGCTTCTAGTGTTTCTTTCATACCAACAACTTCACCTTTTGAAAGAAGCTCAAATTTTAACTCTCCACGAGTTAGTTTTGTTACTCTGTCAGTCCACATTTTTACGATTTGTCCATCGTATGATGTTTTAGGAAAAGTAAGTTGGATTTTTAATGTTTTAGCAGAAGCAGATCCAATTACTGAAACTGCAAATACTAAAGCTAAAATCATTGAAGTGATTTTTTTCATTATTTATCCCTCTCTTTATTGTTATTAAGTCTTAATAATGATTGAAGTAAAACTCATTGGATGACAAAAGTAAAACAATTAATTGTTCCAGCCTTTATAAATACAACCTAAAGTTTAATTAGGTCTATTTATTACCTTTAGGATCAAAGGGATAATCCCAAGCATCTCCACCAATTTTTTTAGATATACCGGAATAATCTGTTTCGCTATCACCACCCTCACAAAATTCATTAAATATATCTAAGGCATGTTTTCCTAGAGGTGTAGAAGCATTTACAGATTTTGCAGCATCATTAGCTAACTTTAAATCTTTAGTCATCATGGCTGCAGAAAAGCCTGGTCTATATTTGTTATTAGAGGGAACGCCATCTGTTAAATTTGGCAGAGGTGTATATGTTGATAAAGCCCAATTATTTCCAGAGGCATTTTTCATAATTTCATGAACTTTTTTTAAATCCATCTTTAGTCTTTTCGCTAACATTAGTGCCTCTGATGCTGCTATCATTGAAATTCCTAAAGACATATTATTACAAATCTTTACTCCAACTCCACTTCCTTGTGGTCCAGCATGTAAAATTTTTTGCCCCATTATATCCATTAATGGTTTAGCTAAATTTACAGCTTCATCATCTCCACCAACTAAAAAATTTAATTTACCTACTCTTGCTCCCATAACACCTCCTGTAACAGGCGCATCAATCATTTTAATTCCTCTATTCTTTGCTTCCTTGCCTAGTAATAAAGAAGTTTCAATATCAATTGTTGAACAGTCAATTATGAGAGCATCCTTTGAAATTTTATCAATAATACCTTTGTCTCCTAAAAAAAGAGATTTTACATGTTTGCCTTCAGGCAACATAGAGATTACAAAATTTGCACCTTCAAGGACCTCATCTAATGTATCAACCACATCTAAATTCGCATCCTTAGCTTTTTTTATCATTTCTGGAGAAACATCGTAGGCTTTAACTTTTTTACCAGCCTTAACTAATTGATCTGCCATTGGGTTACCCATGTTTCCAACACCAATAAAAGCTATTTGATCTGTCATATTTAAATATCTATATTTGATTTTCCTCTATTAATCAAAACCGTTTTACTTTGAGTAAAATGATTTATCATGCTATCAAAGGCGTACTCTTTTCCTAGCCCACTCATTTTTAAACCACCATATGAAACATTTGCTCTAGGCGCCACACATTGATTTACTTGGACAAAACCTGCCTCGATTTCTTCAACAAACTGTAAAGCTCTAGATAAATTTTGTGTCCACAATACCGCTGATAATCCAAATGGTGTATCATTCGCACTGTTCATTACTTCATCAAATGTTTTAAATGGTATTGCACAAGCAACAGGACCAAATATTTCTTCTTGACAAACTGGAGAGCTTACTGGAACACCTGACATCAATGTAGGTTCATAGAAGAAACCATTTTTATAATCACCACCTGTCATTTGATTGCCACCATGCACAACATTGGTTGTAGAGTTTTTTTTGGCAATATCCATATAATGTAAAGTTCGTTTCAATTGTTCTTCGGAAATAATTGCTCCAATGTCAGAACTTTCATCTAGGGCATTACCCATTTTTAATTTACTTAATTTTTCAGCAGCTCCACCCAGTACTTGATCATAAATTTTTTCCTGAATATAAACTCTTGAACCAGCAGTACATGCTTGTCCTTGTCGAGTATATCTCATTCCATCAATAACCCCTTGAATTGCAATATCTAAATCTGCATCACTCATTATTATATTTGGATTTTTTCCTCCAAGCTCTAAAGTAACTGGACATAATTTAGAAGCTGCTTTTTGCGCTATAATCTTTCCTACAGTAAAAGATCCAGTAAACGTTACTTTTCTTACTTTTTCATGTGTTACCAGAGGTTCGCCACACTCTTCTCCATAGCCTGAAATTACATTTAAAACACCCGGAGGAAGTTCTTGTTGAAATATCTCCGATAGTAGAAGAGCACAAAATGGAGCTTGTTCAGCTGTTTTTAAAACAACACTATTTCCTGCTACAATAGCTGGAGCGATTTTTGCTACTGTTAAAAATAATGGCGCATTCCAAGGTACGATTGCACAAACAACCCCAATTGGATCTCTGGTGGTATAATGAATACTATTTGGAATATTGGTTGGATAATTTTCTCCTTTTAACTCTCCAGACAAACCAGCAAACATATTTGTAAGTTCAATGGAAGCACCTGTTTCTGGTATAGCCTGTGTCCTTAAAGCATTACCTGTATCTAATGATAATAAAGTTTCAATTTCTGACTTTCTTTCCTCTAATCTTTTTGCTCCAGCAGCAACCATTTTTCCTCTTTCCCTTGCTGGTATTTTTTTCCATTTTTGAAAAGCTTTGTGTGCTGACTCAACAGCAATATTAACATCATCTTTCTTACATTGAGGAGCAGAACCGATATTGTCTCCTGTACTTGGATTTAATACTGGTATCTTATTATTTGTTTGAGCAGATATTAGTTTGCCATCAATTAAAATTTTATCAGTTAATCTTTTTGCATTATTAATTGCTTGTTCAAGATTTTTTTCAAAGTTACTCATTATCTAATTCTCCTCTTCTAACTTTAGAAGAGAGCCATCCACCATCTATTTTTATTTCAGAGCCATTTATGAAATCAGAATCATCGCTTGATAAAAATACTGCTGCTCCAACTATATCTTTTGGTTCTCCCCATCTACCTACTACAGTTTCTTTCCCCCAGGCTTCACCATGTTTTGGATCTTCAGCATATTTTTGATTAAATGAGGTAGATATTAAACCTGGACAAATAGTATTTACATTAATATTTTTTCCAGTTAGATCGACAGATAACGCTCTTGTTAGGCCTAAGACACCGCTCTTTGCAGCTACATATCCTACCCTATCTGGTCTTCCCATAAAACTTGCTATCGACCCAAAGTTAATAATTTTACCTTTTCCATTTTTAATCATATGAGGAATTACAGCCTGACTAGCAAGGAAAGGTGCTGTGAGATTCACAGAAATCATATCATCCCAATCTTGTTTTGTATGATCTAAAAGTTTCTTAACATGTCTAATTCCTGCATTGTTTATTAGAATATCAATTTTACCGTAGTGTTTTATGGTTTGATCCACCATCTCGTTGATGCTCTTTTGATTTGAAACATCAGTTTTTATAATTATTGCTTCACTGCCTGCCTCTATAATTTTTTTTTTAGCTTTTGCTGAATTTTCAATATCTATTTCTGCGATAACTATCTTTGCACCTTCTTTTACAAGACCAAGACAAATTTCTTGTCCTATTCCTTTTCCTCCGCCTGTAACTATTGCTACCCTATCTTTAAGTTTCATTTCCCAAATGATTGACGTTATTTTAAAAAGGAAACTAATGCTTTTTCCTCACTAATCCAAGCTTTAATTCCTCCATCAAGAACATAAACATTTTTAAAACCAAGATCTTCTGCAAAAGCATTGCCTAAAATTGATGCTGTTTCACCATCATGACTAACAAAAATAATTTCAATATTTTGAGACTCTGCTCCAGCTAAAGCTCTTACTCTATCCATAAGGTAAACATTAAATTTTCCATTTTTATCAAAAGCTGTTTCTTGAAACGACTCTTTAATTACACCAGTTTTAATCCATTGGTCTTCTGTTCTAATATCTAAAACTACTGCATTTTTTTTCAATAAATTGTTTAATTCATCAGATGTTATTAAATTATAATTTGGATCTAGAACATCAATAATCTTGAACTCAAAAATAAGATCGGAGTTTGGCGGTATTATATTTCCAGCGCCTGTTGCTCCATATGCTAGTTCAGCAGGTATTTTAATTTTTCTGACAGTTCCTTTATTGGCTCCAACTATACCCATTTCAAAACCAGGTATAACTTCTTTCATACCTATTTGAATAACTAAAGGTCTATCTTTTCCAACGTTGGTATCGAAAACTTTTCCATCAACAAAAGAACCTGTGTATTCAATTTGAACCCATGAGTGATTAATAATTTTTTTTCCTTCACCTGGCTTATCAAGAATAATTTTTATTTCTGCGGCAAAAACATTACAAATTAAAAAAAAATATATTATTAGAAATTTAAATTTATTCATTTAGATTATTTTTAATTCTTTATAATTAGTCTTCTCAACTTTTAAGCAAGCTTTTCTATATTTTGGCATTCCGCCAGGATAAGGTAAAAAAGACTTCGACTTGCCAGGTATATTGTCGCCTTTATACCACGAGCTTTTTGCTTTCATAAATAATGTTTTTTTAACTGAGCTCGTAATTTCTTTTTGCCATTTTTTTGCTGCTTCATTTGTACTTTCTATACTTTGTCTTTTATTATTTTCCAAAAACTTAATACATTTAGTAATCCATTCAACATGCTGTTCTATTTGTACCGGTACATTCGTTAATACTGAGGGACTTCCTGGACCACTAACTATAAACATATTTGGAAAATTAGGAACAAGAAGTCCTAAAAAACTTTTAGGTCCACTTTTCCAATATTTAGTCAATTTAATTCCCTTTTTCCCAGTTATATTTAATTTTTCAATTGAACCTGTCAGAGCATCAAATCCTGTTGCAAATATAATTTTATCTAGTGTGTATTCATTTTTTTTTGTCTTTATTCCTCTTTTGGTAATTTTTATTATTGGGTTTTCTCTTAAATCAACTAATTCCACATTTTTTTTATTAAACATCTCATAATAATTTGTATTTAAGGTTGGTCTTTTAGCAGTAAATGGGTGGTCAAAATTAGTAAGGATCTTTGCATACTCTCTATTTTTAACTGTTGAGTATATTTTATTTTCTATAAATTTAACTGCTGTTTTATTTGCTTTGATGGTTTTTACTATGTCATTAAAAGTTGCTCTAAAGGATAAAGTTCCATAATGCCAAGATTTTTCATACATCTGATTTCTTCTAGCTTCGTTAAAATCAAATGCAGATTTTTTTGGAAATTCAAAAGGATGGCCACCTGGTGTTCTTTTTAAAAATCTTCTTAATTTATTAAAATTTTTTTTATAGTTTTTAATGTTTGTATTTGATAATTTTCTATTTCTTGCTGGAATACTAAAATTCGGAGATCTTTGGAATAAAACTAATTTTTTTGCTTTTTTGGCAATTTCAGGTGCGATCTGTATCCCAGTTGAACCTGTTCCTACCTGTCCAACAATTTTATTTTTAAAATTAATATTTTTTTTGGGCCATCTTCCACTGTGGTGTAGTTGACCTTTAAATTGGTTTATTCCTTTTATTGCAGGTAAATTAATTGAGGAAAGGGACCCAACTGCGCAAATTAAATATTTTGCAAAATAAATTTTCTTATTGTTCGTTTTTACTTTCCATAAGTTTTCTTTTTCAAAATATTGTGTAGATATTACCTTTTGTTTAAAAACTATGTTTTTTTTAAGATTATATTCTTTCGAAAAATATTTGAGATATTTTAAAATTACTTTTTGTTTAGGATATCTTTCTTTCCAAGTCCAGTTTTTAAAAATTTTTTTTGAAAAAGTAAAACCATAGGTAAAACTCTCTGAGTCACATCTCGCCCCTGGGTATCTATTCCAGTACCATGTACCTCCTAGATCATCTCCTTCTTCTAGGACCAATGTGTTTAATTTTAATTTATCTCTCAAACAATGAAGTTGATATAGTCCTGAAAATCCAGCACCTATAATTAATGCGTCTAAATATTTCATATATAACTACTCAATGTTATTATTTAATTTATAAAGTATATGTTAAAAGATTTTTAAAAAAATTTAATTATAAAAATATTATGGAAAACTTTGATTATGTTATTTTAGGTGCTGGATCTGCTGGATGTGTACTAGCAAATAGATTAAGCGCTAATCCAAATCATAAAGTTTTATTGATCGAGGCTGGAAGTAGAGACACAAACCCTTGGATCCATATTCCAGGTGGATATTTTAAAACAATGTTGAACCCAAAAACGGATTGGTGTTTTCAGACGGAAAAAGAAGAGTTTTGTGATAATAGAGAAATGGTTTACCCAAGAGGTAAAACTTTAGGTGGAAGTTCCTCAATAAATGGAATGCTTTATATTAGAGGTCAATCGAACGATTTTGATTATTGGAGACAGCTTGGTAACGTTGGTTGGTCATGGGAAGATGTGCTTCCCTATTTTAAAAAATCTGAAGATTTTCAATTTGGTGAAAATGAATTTCATGGATCTGGTGGTCCTTTGGCAGTTCAGCAAATAAGAGGAACTTTTAAAGTGTGCGATCTATTTATGGATGCAGCAGAAGAATTTGGTCACAAAAGAACTGATGATTTTAATAATGGTGACAATGAAGGAATGGGTTATTTTCCTTTTACCGTAAGAAATGGTCTAAGATGTAGTACTGCCGTAGGCTATCTCAATCCAGTTAAAAAAAGAAAAAATTTAAAAGTTGTTACGAATGCTCATGTTAAGAACATTGAGTTTGATAATAAAAAAGCAGACAAAGTGAATTATTGGATTGGTGAGAATGTAATTACTGTTAAAGCAAATAAAGAGGTAATTTTAAGTTCTGGGACTATAGGCTCACCTCATATTCTTCAAGCTTCAGGTATTGGTCCAGGTGAACTTTTAAAAAAAAATAATGTAAATGTAGTTAAAGATCATCCTGGAGTAGGTATGAATTTAACAGATCATTTAATGTTAAGACCAGTTTATAAAGTTAAAAATTTAGAAAGCTTAAATGATATCTATTATAGTATGACTAAAAAGCTTATGACTGGACTAAAATATTTCTTATTTAGAAAAGGACCACTAACAGTCGGGGCTAGTTATTTATGTGGCTTTGTAAAAAGTGATGATCATTTAGCAACTCCTAATTTGCAATTCCATGTATCTCCAGCTAGCACAGATGTCTTAGGCAAAGGCTCCCTTCATAAATTTACAGCGTTTACTCCTAGCATCACAAATGTAAGACCAACTAGCAGAGGTTCAATTAAATTAAAATCATCCGATACAAGAGTATCTCCAGAAATTAAGATGAATTACTTATCTACAGATGAAGACAGGGAAATTGCAGGTAAAGCATTAAAAATCACAAGAAATATTGTTATGAATTCAAAAGCTTATAAAGAGTATGAGCCTGAAGAATATAGGCCTGGAATTCATATTACAGATAATGAGGAATTGGCTAAAGAGGCTGGAAAATTTTGTAGTACTATTTTTCATCCTGTGAGCACATGTAGAATGGGGACTGACGAAAATGCAGTTGTATCTGACCGATTAGTCGCTCATGGCTTAGAAAATTTAAGAATTGTTGATGCATCTGTCATGCCATCAATAACCTCAGGAAATACTAATGCACCTACTATTATGATTGCTGAAAAAGCAGCAGATATGATAATAGAAGATGCTAGATGACCGAAGAAATAACAGTTTTTTTTCAAATAATATTTATAGATTTAATTTTAGCTGGAGATAATGCCATTATCATTGGAATGGTTGCCTCTAAGTTTCCACCAGAACAAAGAAAAAAAATTATTTTTTGGGGCATTGGTGGAGCAGTAATACTAAGAATTTTATTAACACTTTTAACCGCTTATCTTTTACAAATCACAGGTTTAAGACTTATAGGTGGTCTGTTGCTTCTTTACATAGTTTACAAACTTTATGTCGATGTAATTAAGAATTCAGGTGGTAGTGAGGAAAATATTAAAGTTGATAACTCATCAATGTTGAAAGCAATTTGGACCGTTTTGCTAGCTGACTTTACGATGAGTTTAGACAATGTGCTCGGTGTTGCTGGTGCTGCCAAAGATCATTATTATCTATTAATATTTGGTCTTGTTTTATCTATTATTTTGATGGCTACAGCTGCAACATTAATTTCCAAATGGATAAAAGATTATAAATGGATAGCATGGGTTGGTTTATTTGCTATATTGTTTGTGGCAGTTGAACTAATTTACACAGATTTAAAACTTTTTATTTAAATGTATTTAAAAAAAATTAATCTTAAAAATAAGTATGCTCTTGTAACGGGGGCTGGTAAAGGCTTAGGACGTGCTTGTTCAATTGCATTAGCTGAAGCAGGTGCAACAATTATTGGTTTGAGCAGAACATCATCTGATCTTGATAAATTAGAAAAAGACATAAAAAAAGTTAAAAGCAAATTAATCAAAATTAATTGTGATGTAATGAACTATAGCGAATTGCAGGAAAAATTAAAAAAAATAAAAATTATTGATATTCTTGTAAATAATGCAGGTACAAATATCCCAGAACCATTTGAGAAGATAAAACAACAAAGTATGAATTATTTGGTAGATCTTAATTTAAAAGCTGCCTTTAATGTTGCACAGTTAGTGGTAAAAAAAATGATTAAAAACAAAAAAAGAGGTGGATCAATTATAAATATGTCATCTCAGCTTGGTCATGTGGGCATGTCTGGTAGAAATATTTACAATATGACTAAATTTGGAATTGAAGGTTTAACAAAGGGCATGGGTGTTGAGTTAGCAACAAAAAATATAAGAGTAAATACAGTTGCTCCAACATTTGTTGAAACACCTATGGTAAAAAAATTTTTTAAAAATAAAAAGTTCAAAAATTTAGCTCTAGGTAATATTCCTATGGGCAAAGCAGCTAAAGAGAGTGATGTAGCTACAGCTGTATGTTTCTTAGCATCAGATGCTGCTGCAATGATAACTGGATCATCTATTCTGATAGATGGAGGTTGGACAGCAAAATAATGAAAAAACTGTTGCTAATACTAGCAATTTTTTTTCCAACAAATATTTTAGCAATAGAATTTGATGGTAAATTTATTCAAGGTCATTTTATTTTAGGAAAAACAGATCCTAACTCAAAAATAATTATTGATAAAAAAAATGTCAAAGTATCAGAAGATGGTTATTTTGTTTTTGGAATTGATCGAGATAGAAAATTTGATGTTTTGATAACCAAAATAACTAACGGTAAATCAGAAAAAATAATAAAAAAAGTTTTTAAACGTAAGTATAACATTCAAAGAATTGATGGTTTACCTGAAAATAAAGTAACACCACCTGAATCTGTTTACAAAAGAATTAAAAAAGAAAATGGAAGAATAGGAGAAGCAAGAGCAATCAACTCTAATTTAACTTTTTTTTCTGAAAAATTTATTATGCCAGTCGAAGGTATAATTAGTGGAGTTTATGGCAGCCAAAGAATTCTCAATGGAAAACCAAAATGGCCTCATTACGGCATAGATATTGCAGCAAAAAAAGGAACAGAAATTAATTCTTCTGGTACTGGAGTGGTTACAATGGCTGAAAATGATCTTTATTATACTGGAGGCACAATTATTATGGATCATGGTCATGGTATATCAACAATTTATTCTCATCTTGAAAATGTGATGGTTGAAGTAGGAGATTTGATTAAAAAAGGAGATATAATAGGAACTGTTGGTTCAACAGGTAGATCAACTGGCCCCCACTTAGATTTTAGAATAAACTGGTTTCAAACAAGGCTTGATCCAATGACAGTTCTTCAATAGGCTATAGATATGAAAAATGATATTCAATCTGTGTCAAAAAAATTAGTTAAGGCTTATAATAGCAACAAGCTTATAAATCCAATTCCTGAAAAATTCTGTAAAAATATAAAATTAGCTCATAAACTAAGACTATTATGTGAAAGCAAAATCAAAGATACAAAAGTTGGTTTTAAAGCAGGAGGGACGATAATCGCTCTCTTAAAAAAATTAAAAGAAAAAGAACCATTTCATTCGACTGTATTTGGAAAAAATTTAATTAAATCTGGAGAAAAAGTAAAAATTAACGAATATGCTTTAGGTACTGAAGTAGAGGTTTACTATATAATTAAAAAAAAATTTTTTAACTTTAAAGGAAAATTAAATTCAAAAAATATAACAAAATTTATTACTCATATGGGTCCTTGCATTGAAGTTGTTGGATTTAGACAGAAAAAAAAAGGTATTAAATATTTAGGTGATTTATGTAGTGATTTTGGTGTAAATATTAAATTTATTGTTGGGTCTAAGAAAAAATTTAAAAGAATAAATTTTGGTAATTTAAAAACAAATTTAAAAAATAAAAAAGGGTTAAACGTGAATGGCAATACAAATACTGTTTATGTAAACCCACTTAATTCTTTAAGATTTGTTCTTAACAAAATAAGGAAAGAGAAAGTTTCTTTAGATAAAGATTTTTATGTATTTACTGGCTCAACTGTTGGTGTTGTACCAATTAAAAGTAAAGGCGAATACATAGGCAAAGTAGACAAACTTGGTACTGTTAGAACAACTATCAATTAATGGGTCTTCATTTTTCTGTAGAAGAATTCAAAAATAGAAAAGATAAGGTAATTAAACTTTTAAAAGAGGAAAAATTAGATGCTATCCTTATGTTTAGACAGGAGTCAATGTATTGGCTCACTGGATATGACACATTTGGATATGTTTTTTTTCAAACATTAGTTTTGGATAAAAAAGGTAATATAATTTTATTAACAAGAGCTCCGGATTTAAGACAGGCACAAAATACCTCTAATATTAATGATGTTAGAATATGGGTTGATAGAAATGGATCAGATCCTACTGAAGATCTTAAAATTATTTTAGATGAATTAAATTTAAAGGGTAAAAATATTGGAGTTGAATACGAAGCATACGGATTAACTGGTCGTACTGCTTTAAGACTGAATAAATCCTTAGAAAATTACTGCTCAATAGAAGATACTTCTGAATTAGTTACTAAATTAAGAGTTATAAAATCAAATGAAGAAATTAATTATGTAAAAAAAGCAGCAAATTTAGCTGACAAAGCTTTAAGTGAGGTTTGGAAACATGCAAAGGCAGGTGTAAGTGAGTCTAAGATTTTAGCTGAAATGAATAAAGTTATATTTGAGGGAGGTGGTGATTATCCTGCAAATGAGTTTATAATTGGATCTGGTAAAAATGCACTTCTGTGTCGATACCAAGCTGAAAAACAAATTTTAAATTCAAGAGACCAACTGACTATAGAATGGGCTGGCACATATAGACATTATCACTCAGCAATGTTTCGGACTATTCCAATTGGAAAAGCTGATCCAAAACATTTTAAAATGTATGAAGCTTGTATTGAGGCTTTAAATAATTGTGAAATTAAATTGAAACCAGGAAATAAAATTGGTGAAGTATTTGATATTCATGCAAAAACTTTTGATGATTTAGGGTATAAAAATTCTAGAATGAATGCTTGTGGTTATTCTTTGGGGGCAACTTTTTCACCTAATTGGATGGACTGGCCAATGTTATACACTGGAAATCCATATGTAATTAAGCCAGGAAATATATTTTTTATGCATATGATACTAATGGATTCTGAGAATAATTTAGCAATGAACTTAGGTGAAACTTACCTAGTTACAGAAAGTGGTAATGAAAGACTTGGAAATCAAAAACTTGATTTAGTCGTTATTTGATTAAAAAAAGGCTTACATCCCCCATCTCATTGCTGCTGTATGAACAGGAGCATCCCAATGCTTTAAGATTTCATCATCACATTTGAGAAGAGTAATTGAAGCTCCTTGCATCTCAAGTGAAGTACAATAATTTCCAACTAAACTTTTTGTTACTTCAATACCTTTAGATTGTAAAATTTGACATGCATCCTCATAAACTAAATACAATTCTGTCAAAGGAGTGCCACCCATTCCATTTACGAAAAGTAAATTCTTTTCATTTTTTTCTGGTTTTAAATTGTCTAAAATAGCTTCTAAAATATTTCCAACTATAGTTTTTGATGGTTGAATTTTTTCTCTTTTTCTTCCTGGCTCACCGTGAATACCTACACCAAATTCCATTTCATCATCGCCAATATCAAAAGTAGGTTTTCCCGCAGCTGGAACAGTGCAACTTGTAAATGCTACTCCCATCGTGCCAGCGTTTTTGTTAACTTTTTCACCAAGTTTTTTACATTCTTCAAGGGATCCACTATGTTCAGCTAAGGATCCAACTATTTTTTCTACCAATACAGTTGCCGCAACACCTCTTCTTCCAGTAGTAAATGTAGAGTCTTCAACTGCAACATCATCATTGGTAATAATACTATCGTTTTTACCAGAATACATTTCGGCTCCCATTTCAAAGTTCATGATGTCCCCAGAATAATTTTTAACTATAAATAAAACTCCTGCGCCGCTATCTACATGTTCTGCTGCTGCTTGCATCTGGTCTGGTGTTGGTGCTGAAAATACAAAACCTGGACACGCTGCATCTAACATTCCATGACCAACAAAACCCCCATGCATTGGCTCATGTCCACTTCCACCGCCTGAAATTAAAGAAACTTTTCCATCTTTAGTTTTATTTTTTCTAGATACAAAGCTTGGATCTAAATTGATATTTATAATATCACTATGTGCTTTACCAAAACCAGTAAGGCTCTCTTTTAGAAAATCATCGTTATTATTTATAAATTTTTTCATTTTTCCCTCCTAATTATTTATTACTGATTTACAAATTGTATCGATTATAAGCTGAGAAGAGCGAGCTCCAGGATCTATATGTCCTTTTGCACGTTCACCTAAAAAAGAAGCTCTACCTTTTGTGGCCAACATATCTTTTGTAGATAACATTCTTTCTTCTGCAATTTTTATCACTTCATTTAAACCTGTTTTAAATTCACTTTCATTTTTTAATTCGTTTAGTTTTTCTGAAACTGGTAATAAAACATCCATCATAGTTTTTTCTCCAACATCAGCTTTTCCTCTTTCTTTCATGGCTTTAATTCCACTAATAATCATTTCACATGCTTTATTAAAATCAACATCTTTATCTAAATCAGAAGATTTAGCCATAGTCATAAAAAAAGTTCCAAACAATGCGCCCGATGATCCACCAATACCTGACAGAACTTTCATTGCTATCATATTTAAAGCTTTGGCTAATGGCAAATCTTTAATAGCGTCTTCAAGTTCAACAACTAACTTCAAACCTCTTTGAATATTAAAAATATGATCTCCATCTCCAATTTTTTGATCAAGAATTTCAATTTCTGCAGAATTTTCATCTATAACTTTTTGGACACTTTTTGCTTGAGAAATTAAAAAACTAACGCTCATAAATTCTATTTCCTTCTTGATCAAATCTTAAAACTTTTTCATTATTCATGTCAAAATTAATTGTCTCATTTATTGATGATTTATAGTTACCTTGAATTGAAACTAGTATTTCTTGGTCTTTAAAATTTAAAGCAACTACGGTTTCTGAACCAAGATTTTCAATTGAAATAATTTTAGCTGAGTAGTTACCAGTTCCTATTGTAATATTTTCAGGTCTTATTCCAAAAGTAGGTACATCATTCATTCCAAATAATTTCCCAGGGAGAATATTGATTTTCGGTGATCCCAATCTTTGTGAAACATATATAGAATTTGGATTTTCATATATTTCTTCGGGAGTTCCTATTTGTACTAAATGACCCTCTTTTAAAACTCCAATTTTATCTGCTAAAGTAGTTGCTTCTGCTTGGTCATGTGTAACATAAAGTATTGTTGAATTTAGATTAGTTTGAATATTTTTTAACTCAACTCTAAGACTCTCTCTTAATTTAGCATCTAAAGATGACAGAGGTTCATCCATTAAGTATAAATTTGGCTCACGAACTAAAGCGCGTCCTATTGCAACTCTTTGCATCTCCCCACCGGATAATTGTGTAGCTTTATTATTAAGTTTATTTGAAATCTTTAACATGCTCGCAATACTCTCAACTTTAGTTTTTATTTCTTCTTCAGGTAATTTTCTCATTGGAGATCTTAAAGGGAATGCTAAATTTTCATAAACACTATAGTGAGGATATAAAGAGTATTGTTGAAACACAAAACAAACATCTCTTGAAGCTGGTTGATCTTCAGTCACAGACTCATCATTAAATAAAATACTTCCATTATCTATCTTCTCTAATCCAGCAATACATCTTAATGTAGTAGTTTTTCCAGCTCCAGATGGGCCTAATAAAACAAAAAACTGTCCATCCTCAATGGTAAAATTTATATCGTGCAAAGCCTCAATTTTTTTTATTATAGGTTTTAGATAAATTTTTTAATTCTATTTTTGCCATTAATTCATAAACTCACTTTTAAGAGATCTGTCAGTCTCACCATCAAAAATAATTATATTATTATTAGAGGGTTTTACTTGAACGTTTTCATTAATTTTAACACTTGTTGAAATATTAGTTTTTACTTTGATTTCTCCAAAATTGGTTTTAACCGTTACAATTTTTCTTGAACCTAAGTATTCAACCCCAAATACCGACCCTTTAAGACCACCCTCGTTAGTAAGAGATAAATTTTCAGGACGAATACCAAATGAGTTTTTTTTACTTTTTGATATTTCATACTGTTTAGGTATGTTAAAGTTTGTTCCCTCTATATTTAAAGTCGATTGTTCATTAGAAATACCTTGATCAATATTTATAAAATTCATTCCAGGGGATCCAATAAATGACGCTACAAATTTAGTTACTGGTTTATTGTAGATTACTGCAGGTTCATCAGCTTGTAAGATTTCACCACCATCCATTACAGCAATACGATCAGCTAATGACATTGCCTCTAGTTGATCATGTGTTACATAAACAGTAGTAGCGCCAATATCGATATGTAATTTCTTGAGTTCTAAACACATTAATTCTCTAAATTCTGCATCCAAAGTACCTAAAGGCTCATCCATTAAAAATGCTTTTGGCCTTCTAACTAAAGCTCTACCAAGAGCTACACGTTGTCTATCTCCACCAGATAAAGATGAAATACTGGAGTTTAAAATATGATCAATTCTTAAAAGTTTTGCTGCCTCCTCAACTCTAGTTTTAATTTCACTTCTGCTAAAACCCTGCATTTTTAGGGGAAAAGATAAGTTATTTTTTACGTTCATATGTGGATAAAGTGCAAACAATTGAAAAACGAATGCAATATCTCTTTCAGATGCTCTTAACATTCCAACTTCTTCTTCGCCTAAGTAAATTTCCCCTGATGTCGGTAACTCTAAACCAGCAATCATTCTAAGAGTTGTTGTTTTTCCACATCCAGATGGGCCTAGTAAAACAAAAAACTCTTTGTCATTAATTGTTAAATTTGAGTTTTTTACTGCAGTAAAATCTCCAAATGATTTTTGTAAATTTGCTATTTTAATTTGAGACATATTAATCCGGGAAATGACTTGTGATTACGAAACCTATAGTTCCAACTAAGATTACAACAAATGAGTAAGTATACATCCACATTGCGAATGGCTGTAACAGCATGAAAACTCCAAGTAAAATTAATACTGTAGACAAATTTTCCCAGTAAACTCTTCTAAATATTTTTCTCATTAATGACCTCTCTTCTTCCATTATTTCCTCACTGCTCCAAAAGTAATACCTCTTAAAAGATGTTTTCTTAAAATAATTGTAAAAATCATTACTGGTAATAAAAATAAAGTTGTACCAGCACCAATTGCAGGCCAATCCAAACCACCTTCTCCTATAATTGTTGGTATAAATGGTGGAGCTGTTTGTGCATTAAATTGGGTAAGTAAAACAGCAAATGCATATTCATTCCAAGAAAAAATCATACAAAAGATTGCTGTTGCAGCTATACCAGTCATCGCTTGTGGAAGAACAACTTTAAAAAATGCTTGAAGTCTAGAATATCCATCAATCATAGCTGCTTCTTCATATTCTTTAGGAATTTCATCCATAAATCCTTTTAACAGCCACACTGCTAAACTTAAATTTACGACTGTATATAATATGATCATACCAAGGTGAGTATCCCCTAGACCCAATTTTCTATACATAATGAATATTGGAACAGCCACGGCAATTGGCGGAAACATCCTAGTAGAGAGAATAAAAAATAATAAGTCATCCTTTAGTGGAACCCTAAATCTTGAAAAGGCATATGCTGCCAAGGCACCCAAAAATACAGATGCAAAAGTTGATCCAAATCCAATTATCATTGAATTTGAATACCTTCCTAAAAATTTTGATGGTCCTGTTATAACCATCTCTCTACTTCTAACTAGTTCTTCATACCAATTTTCTGGTGGTGGCAGTGAGTCAAGATATTCCTGAGATTGTCTGGATCTATTAGTAAACAAATTTACATATCCTTCTAATGATGGTTCAAAAAATACTTCAGGTGGATAAGAAATTGCACTATTTACATTCTTGAAGCTGGTCATCACCATCCAAGAAATAGGAATTAACGTTATCACTGTATAAACAATAATAATTGTAGCAGCGAGTTTCTTTGAAAACGACGAAGGTTCTAAATATGATCTAGATGTATCCATCAGCGTTCCTTTATCTTATTCATTACTTTTACATAGACATTTCCAAAACCAAAAATAGTTACAAAAAGAATTACAGCAAAAGCTGAACTATAACCAGTTTTCCATTTTTCAAATGCTTCTCTTTTTAAATTGATTGAGGCGAGCTCTGTGGCTGAACCAGGGCCACCAGAAGTAAGTTCCACGACCATATCAAACATTTTAAAATTCTCAATTCCCCTAAATAATAATGCTAACAATAAAAAAGGTAGTACAGATGGTAGTGTGATGTAAATAAATTGTTGCCATTTACTGGCTCTATCGACTTCTGCTGCTTCATATAAATAATTTGGAACAGATCTTAGACCAGCTAAACAAATTAACATTGTAAAAGGTGTCCACATCCAAGTATCAACTATAACTATTGACCATGGCGCTAATACACTTGATCCAATCATATCAAAACTTCCAAAATCGTGAAAAAAATTAATAACATAATTAAACAAACCCACCTGGGGATTATAAAGATAAGTCCAAAATACACCTACAACAGCTGGAGATAACATCATTGGCAATACTATTAAGGTTGTTAGTAGTTCATTACCTTTAAATTTCCTATTTAATAATAAAGCTAAACCTAGACCTATTACTGCCTGAAGCAACAAAGTCCAAAACATAAAGTTTGCAGTAACCTGCATTTTTTCCCATATTGCTTCTTTATTAAGAACTTTTATATAATTTTTTAAACCGACAAATTGTGGTTCTCTTCCAATTTTATTTGCGTAAAAATTTGTGAAAGACATTCTGATGGCATAAATTAAAGGGTAAATATTTATTGCTAATAAAAGAAATACAGAGGGGCCAATAAAAAGCCAAGCTACAGCTTTATCAGATAGTCCTTTAAATTTTTTTTTAACGCTCATATGATTTTTTTAACAAAAAAAGGGGAGATGATATCCCCCCCCTCTTTTTTTTATATCTTCAAATAGTATTGTTAAAGTTTTCCGTCTGCTTCGAATACCTCAACCCACTCTTCAATGATTTTATCTAAAGCACCTTTAGCAGTACCTTTTCCATTAACAACATAGTCATGAATAGCTTCCTGCATAGGTAACATTAACTCAACAAATGTTGGTTCTTGCCAAAAATCTTTGACTATCCCCATTGAGTCTAAGAAACCTTGTGCATAAACTGTAGACGTTGGAAAAGATGGTGAATTTAGAACATCATTATGACATGAATATCCTCCCAAATCCCACCATTTTTGTTGTATATCTGGTCTTGCAAACCATTTAATATATTCTAATGCAAGATCTTGTTTATCTGAATATTTAACAACAGATATACCTTGACCACCTAATGTTGCAGCAGCTACATTTTGTTTTGGGTTTGCAAAGAAACCACTAACTCTTCCGTCGCTATCTTCTTTAGAAACACCTGGCCAAAAAGCATACCAGTTCATTTGGAATGCAACTTGTCCTGATTTGTATGCATCTAAGTTTGCTACCATATAAGCATCAGAATGACCTGGAGGTGCACAGTCTTCATATAATTTTCTGTAAAACTCTACAGCTTCTACTGCTTGAGGAGAATTGAAAAAACCTTCCATATCATATGGTTTATTTGGATTTTCATATTCCATACCCCATGCATACATTGCAGCTGTAACACCCATTGTAATACCTTCAGATCCACGCTCTGTATTAATGGCTGCACCATATCTTTTTTGACCATCAATTTCTCTTCCTTGGAAGAATGAACACATATCATGTAATTGATTCCAATTTGCAGGAACTCCTAGATCATAACCGTGTTTCTTTTTGAACTCAGAATTAAGTTCTGGTCTATCAAACCAGTCTTTTCTATAAGCCCAAGCTAATGCGTCTCCCATAGCTGGTAATGCATAATAGTTTTCACTTCCTTTAGGCCAAGTTGAATATGCATAAACTGTTGCAGGTGAGAAATCATTCATTGAAATACCTTCTTTATTAAAGAAGTCATTCAATTTTACGTAGTGTCCATATACTGCACCAGCACCAATCCATTGTGAGTCACCGATTAACAAGTCAAAAGTTTTACCTTTGTTGTTAAGTTCGTTCAACATACGATCTGCAAAATTTGGCCATGGCACGAATTCGAAGTTGACATCTATTCCTGTCTCTGCTGTAAACTCTTTAGTAAGTTCTTGTAAAGCATTAGCAGGGTCCCAAGCGGCCCATCCTAATGTGATTGACTTAGCATTTGAATTTGCAGAAAAAGTAAATAGAGAAACAAACAATAAAATCATTATTTTTTTCATTTTATCTCCTATTAGTTTAATTATTCTTAAGAATAGTCTATCCAAGAAGACTTGTGCCTGCTAGTATTTTTTTTGTAAAAAATAGTTTATGTAAAAAATTTAAAAGAAAGGGGAATTATGAACAAAATAAAAGGTCCTGCAATTTTCCTAGCACAATTTGTAGGCGAAGATGCACCGTTTAATTCTTTAGATAATATTTGTAAATGGGCATCATCTCTCGGTTACAAAGGTATACAAATTCCTAGTTGGGATGGTAGATTAATTGATTTAAAAAAAGCTTCGGAAAGTAAAGATTATTGTGATGAGGTAAAAGGAATTGCTGAATCACACAATTTAGAAATTACAGAATTGTCAACTCACCTTCAAGGTCAACTTGTTGCAGTGCATCCTGCTTATGATTCTGCTTTTGATGGTTTTGCCGCGCCTGAAGTAAGAGGAAATCCTAAAGCAAGACAAGAATGGGCTGTAAATCAATTGATGATGGCTGCAAAAGCATCAAACAGTCTAGGAATAGATAAACATGTAACTTTTTCAGGAGCACTTGCTTGGCCTTATGTTTATCCTTGGCCACAAAGACCTGAAGGTTTAATTGAAAATGCATTTGATGAATTATCAAAAAGATGGAAGCCTATTCTTGATCACTTTGACCATAATGGAGTTGATTTATGTTATGAAATACATCCAGGTGAAGATCTTCATGATGGTGTAACTTTTGAAATGTTCTTAGAAAGAGTTGGTAATCATAAAAGATGTAATATGCTTTTTGATCCAAGTCATTATGTTCTGCAACACCTGGATTATTTAGCTCATATTGATATTTATCATGAGAAGATAAAAATGTTTCATGTTAAAGATGCTGAGTTAAATCCATCTGGAAAACAAGGTGTCTATGGTGGTTTTCAGTCTTGGGTTAATAGAGCTGGTAGATTTAGATCACTTGGGGATGGACAGGTGGATTTTAAATCCATATTTTCAAAACTAACCTCATATGATTACGATGGTTGGGCAGTTCTTGAATGGGAATGTTGTCTTAAACATCCAGAAGATGGAGCAAGAGAAGGAGCTGAATTCATAAAAAATCACATTATTAATACAACAGAAAAAGCTTTCGATGATTTCGCAGGTAGTGGTGCTGACCATGAAGCAAATAAAAAAATGCTTGGCATTAATTCATGAATAGAAAAATACGCATCGGAATGGTTGGCGGTGGAAAAGATGCCTTTATTGGAAATGTCCATAGAATAGCTTTAAGACTTGATGGGTATTATGAATTAGTAGCGGGATCATTTTCATCTGACTTTGATAATTCAAAAGAAACTGGAAAAAATCTTGGTCTAGAAAACGATAGGATCTATAAAACCTACCAAGAGATGGCAGAGAAAGAGTCTGTTAGACTGGACGGTATTGATGTAGTTTCAATAGTAACACCAAATCATTTACATATACCTATTGCAAAAATCTTTGCAGATAAAGGGATTCATATTATTTGCGATAAACCAATTGGTATGTCTAGTGAGGAGGCAATAGATCTTAAAAAAATTATTGAAAGTAAAAAATTAATATTTGCTTTAACGCATAATTATACGGGTTATCCTATGGTTCGACATGCAAGATCCTTAGTTCAAAAAGGAGAATTGGGTTCTTTGAGAGTTATTCAAGCTGAATATCCTCAAGATTGGTTAACTACAAAGGCAGAAGATAGTGGATTAAAGCAAGCAGAGTGGAGAACTGATCCCAATAGGTCAGGCGCAGGTGGTTGTATAGGTGATATAGGAACTCATGCCTATAATTTGATTAGGTTTATCACTGGATTAGAGGTAGATGAAATTTCGGCTGATATACATACATTTGTTGAAGGGAGACAAGTAGATGATAATGCTCAAATAATGCTGAGATTTATAGGGGGTGCGAAAGGATCAATATGGTCAAGTCAGGTAGCAATTGGAAATGAAAATAATCTTAAAATAAGAGTATATGGAGAAAATGCAGGAATTGAATGGAGGCAAGAAGAACCAAATTACCTGAGTTATACAAAATTTGGTAACCCGTCTCAAAACATTACAAGAGGTAGCAATATCACGAGTGAAGAAGCTAAAAATGTAACAAGAATTCCTCAAGGTCATCCAGAAGGTTATTTAGAAGGTTTTGCTAATATTTATAGTGATGTTTACAAAGAGCTTTCAGCTAATATTAATAAAGAAGAATATGATAAATCAAATAATTGTTACCCCACTATTGATGATGGAATTGAAGGAATGAAATTTATAGAAAACGTGATTAAGTCTAGTAAGAATAATAGTAAATGGACTGCATTTAATTCTAATTAAATTTAAGTTTAAAAAAATAATTAATAAAACCCATTTTGAACCTTTAGTTTATATAATGATTTGAAATCAATTTTCTAGAATGGTAAATTACACTTACCATATCTCATGGTGAAAAAGAGACCGATATCGCATCGGTTAATGCGAGTTTTGGAAAAACAAACAAGGAGAGTGTATGAAAAGAATGCACAGAGTTTTAAGTTCGTTTAGCCGAGGCTCAAAGAACGCTAGGCTAAATCAATTAATGTTTCGTAATTTGAAAACTGTACAAACTAATGCCAATGGTACAAGTGGATACGTTATCAAATCAGGAAAAAATTCTGGGGAAACATTAGTACACTTGAAAAAAGAGAGTAAAAAAATATAGCTTAAAAAATGAGATATGGGGCATGTAAAAATAACTGCCCCATATTTTTTGTTTCTATTTTACTGGGGTCATAATTTTTTGACCTTCAACTCCCATAGCAACTACAATTGCTTTAACAGGAACATCTCCAATATTTTTAGATTCATGAGCTACACCTACATCTTCAATAAATGCATCTCCAGCTTTATAAACATAGCTTTTGCCGCCTTGTGTAAGTTCAATTTCTCCTTGTTGTATCATTATTAAAACAGGGAACGAGTGAGTATGCGGAACTACAGGGCCTCCTACGGGCACAGTAAATTCAAAAGCTGTGATCTTTGCTTTTCCTGATGGATAAACAATATCGTTGCCCATACCAGTCTGACTAGTTGATAAAATTCTTTTTACATGACCATCAGCAAAAACAGAGCTGTTTAAACCAATAAATACAAATAAAATTATAAATAATTTTTTCATAAAATACCTTTCTGATTAATGAATTTAAACTATCAGGTTATAGAAACTAATATATACGGCAAAATGTAATCTATTTACTCCACTCAACTTTAAACATAGCTTCGTTGCGTCTCATCATAGGAAGCGTAAAAGGCCCATTATAGGTCGCTCTTATTGGGGGTCCTTTAATGATTACTTTATCCTCTAAGAGTTTTTTATTAAGAATTTCCTTATGTTTGAAGAAATTATTATCTGAGGCTCTTCCAGAATATTCTATTACAGCAAAAAAGCCTTCTTCTATTGTTGAGATTTTAACATCTGAATTTGTGGGTATGGGCGCATTCTCTTTTGTAAATTTTGATGGAAGATAAAATTGCATATAGTATCCATTATCCTTCTCACCTTGTGTTACTGGCACAGTCATTTTAATTTCTTGGGATTTATTATTCTGACCCGAGATATACTTAAAAAGTTTTCTAAAACTACTGTCATCATTTTTACTTACAACTTCGACAACTAGACGGTCTTTATAATGTCTCACTTCGTATATTTCAGATTTGTATACTACATCATATTGAGATTCCTCATAAGCCATTGAATTAGAGTAAGGTAAAATACAAAATATATAAATCAAAAAAGATATTGATATTATTGATTTTCTCATCTAGTTAGATCCTAACTCTTGCAACCTATCAGACAAATAAGTTTGCTCACTATTATTTCCTGAGGCAAGTTTGATCATCGCATTCACAACTATCTCAACTTTTATTGGAGTATATTTTTTAAATCCACCAAAAAAGAGTAAGGATAGAAATTTCATCACTGGAATTCCTAAAACTTCAACAATTCTAAAGTCTTTTCTGGTTCCAACTAAAAATGAGGGTTGAATAATGCTTAGGTTAGAAAACCCAATCTTTTTTAGCTCTTCCTCTACTTGACCTTTATTTTTTAAATATGTACTTGAGGCTTTTGGGTTTGCTCCAATTGAGGAGACGTAAATAAAATTACTAATTGAATTAAATTTTGCAATTTTTGCTAATTGTACAGGCAAGTTATATTCTATTCTTCTATATTCGTTTTTATCAGGTGTGTCTTTGTGAGTTGTACCAATGCAAAAAAAACAATCATCACCTGTCAATTTTTCTTTTAAAGTGTCTAAATCTAAAAAATCTGTATTGATCACTTCAACTTTTGAATTATCAATAGAAGGTAATTTTCTAACAAATATTTTTATTTTATTGTAAGTATTATTGGTGATTAAATTTTCTAGTAATTTAGATCCAATTAACCCAGATGAGCCAAATAAAACTGCAGTTTTCATTAATATTTTAAATGCTCTTCTTTCATAAATTTTTTTATTCTATTTGCTCCTTCAATTATATCCTCAGTGCTTCTAGCGTATGAAAACCTTATTGTAGAATTTCCTCTTTTTTGATCGAAATCAAGTCCAGGAGTTATTGCTACTCCTGCTTTATCAAGCACTTCTTTACAAAAGTTAAGGCTATCTTTCGAGTACTCTGAAATGTCAATGTAGATATAAAATGCACCATCTGGGGGAGAAAATTTATTTAAACCAGCTTTAGGTAACTCTTCTAACAAAATTGATCTATTTTTTTTATAAACCTCTACATTTGTATTTAATTCTTCTTTTGCATCCATTGCTGATAGAGCAGTTAATTGACTGACATGTGGGGGGCAAATAAAAAGATTTTGAGATAATCTTTCTACTTGTCTTACATGATCTTCAGGAACAATCATCCAGCCGACTCTCCAACCAGTCATAGAAAAATATTTAGAAAATGAGTTTATAACATAACATTCATTTGAAATTTCTAGAGCAGATGTAGGATTATTTTCATATTGAATTCCGTGATAAATCTCATCACTAATAAAACTCACTTTATTTTCATGCGCTGTATTAATAAGTTCTTCTAGTTTTTTTTTATCAAGCATTGAGCCAGTGGGATTTGCAGGAGAAGCTACTAATAAACCATTTAAATTATTTTCTTTAATATCTTTCGGTATGGGCTGAAATTTATTTTGTAACTCTGTAAAAATATCAACTGGAATTAAATCTTGTGACTTTAAAATTTGTCTATAGCTAGGATAGCCTGGAGCGGCAATGCCTACTCTATCTCCAACATCAAATAATGCTGCAAAAGAAAGTATAAATGCTCCAGAAGATCCGGTTGTTATAATTATTCTGTCTGGGTTTAAATCAATATTGTACCAATCTCCATACAATTTAGAAATTCTATTTCTTAATTCTGGTAAACCTAAAGTAACTGTATAGCCAAGATTATTATTTGAAATTTCATCTGAAATAAATTTTTTGGCAAGTTTTGGTGCTGGTGTTCCTGGTTGACCTACTTCCATATGAATTACATGCTTGCCATTAGCTTCTGCTTTTCTAGCAGACTCCATCACATCCATTACAATAAATGGGTCAACATTACTTCTTTTAGATTTCTTCATTTAGTCTCTATTTCTGGATTAAATATTATAAACTGATGTTAAATACTCTTGCTGATTTTTCGTCTGAAATGTTTAGAATTTTAAACTTAGAGGTTTTTTCTAACTTTTGACCTTTATTAGTCACAAAAGATTTCATTTTTTTTACTTCGCCCTCAGGCATTTTTCTATTGTATTTTAAAGTATGCTTTTTTGATCCTATAATAAATATTGTTTTCATAAATCTTAGATTAATATATTACAAAGTATCAATTGATCCAATAATATTTAAGTTCTTATCAGTTATTACTATTTCTCCTGAAGAAGTCCCTATATTTAGCATTGAGGATATAACAACAAAATGAGTAACAAAAATTATATTTTCTTTACCATTCCATTGATTAATAAACTCTTTTAGCTGAGTTATTTGTCTCTCTTCATTTGCTTCAAATCTGATATCATAAAAAGAATTTAGAGCGCTAAATGTTTGATAATTTTTAAAAGCAAATTTAGCCGTATCTATACATCTGCACCATTCACTTGAATAGACATTTTCAATTTTAATCTGGTTTTTATTAAATATATTTCCAATAAATTTTGACTGTTCAATTCCTCTTTGATTTAAATTTCTTTGGGTAGAACAATCATTTAAATCAAAATTTTCTGGATCTCCATTCCCTGGTGCAAGCGCATGCCTAATAAAAATTATTTTTCCTCCCTCTTTTAAAGAAGTAAGGACTTCTTCTGCAGAATAAGCAGAATTAACTACAAAAATATTAATAAAAAATATTATTAGTAGTTTTTTCATTTACACAGATTGATTTTTAATCAACTCTTTAATCTGTGGTATCATTATTTGTGGTGACCTCATGGACGGATAAATCTCTTTTACTTTTTCATAACTCTTTAAAGCTTTTTCATAATTTTTTAACTTAATTTGAACGAGACCCTGTCCTGATAATGCTCCAAAATGTCTTTTCTCCAGTTTTAATACCTTGTCTATATCATTTTGAGAATCTTGATATTTGCCCATTAAATAAAAGACAGTTGCTCTTTTATTCCAAGCTTCTGCCCAATCAGGATCTTTTTTGATTACTGTTGTGAATATATCTACAGCAACTGAATATTGCTCCTGGTTCATAAATTTTGTTCCTCTTGATAGCAAAGAAGTTAAATTTTGATTAGTGGGATGTTTGGTCCAAATATCCCAAATTTTCATCTCTGTATCAATTGCAATTGAGTAGTTTTGAATTTTTAATTTTTCAAATAGATTATTTAATCTTATTTCATTTTCATTAGAGTTTGATGAGGTAATAATAAAAAAAATAGCAAGAAAAATAGTAATTATTTTTTTCATTTAAAATTATTTTCCACCAACAACCATGCCTTCAACCATCATTGTCGGTGAATTTGTTGCATAGTTAAATTCTAAATCGTCGGCTAAAGTTATATTTTTAAAAATATTGTTTAAGTTTCCAGCAATTGTAATTTCACTTACTGGATATGAAAATTCTCCATTTTCAATCATCATACCAGATGCTCCTACAGAATAATCACCATTTATAATATTTGTACCATGACCGATAGTTTCTTTGATGTACAAGATTTTATTTTCTGATTTGATTAGATCTTCAAATGTTTTTGATCCATTTTGAAAATACAAATTTGTTGTACCACTTGCCCTACCATTAGACTTTCTGTTTATTTTTTTCCCATTATAAGTATCAATTAAATAGTCTTGAAGAATACCGTTCTTAATCAAATCAAGATTAACTACTGCTATACCTTCGCTATCAAAGTAACGAGATCCATTGGCTTTTCTTATATTACCATGATCTTGTATATTTATTTCAGGGTTAAAAACTTGTTGATTTAATTTATCTTTTAAAAATGTTGTTCCTTTTGCTATTGCACTTGATGATATTGCACTTGCAAAAATTGATAGAAAGTTTTTTGATATTCTTTTATCAAATATTAGACTAATTTTTTCACTTTTTATTTTTTTTGGATTTAGTTTCTTTACTGCATGTTCCGCTGCAATAGATCCAAGTTGTTTAGGTTTCAAAATATCACTATAAAACCTTTTACTTGTATATTCATAATCTCTTTCCATGCTTCCATTGCTTTTTGAAACAACTTCACAGTATGCAGTAAATTGTGAAGTTTTATATCCATCAGCGAATCCATTTGAATTGGCTAATAAAAAATTTGATTTGTTCTCACCAAATCCAGATCCATTAGTATTTATTATTTTATCATTTGAAAAAGCTTCCTCTTCTGCCTCTTTTATATAATTAATCTTGTCTTCATTGCTTAAATGAGTTTCATCATACAAGTCTAAGTCTTTTAATCCTTTAAAATGGAGGTCTTTATCTGGTAATGAATTATATTCATCCTCAGGAGTAATTTTCATTGTTTCAATACATCTATTTACTAACTCATCTAAATTACTTTCTTTAAGATTTGATGAGGCTATTGAGGATTTTTTTTTACCTAAATAAGTTGTAAGGACTACTCCAAGATTTTCAGACCTCTCAGATCCATCAAGTTTTTTATTCCTTACATTTACATTTTCAGAAACAGAACTTTGCACTAATATATTTGCATCAGATGAACCTAATTTTTTTGATTTACTTAGGCATATATCTGCAATTTTTTTTAGATACTGTTGATCTTTAATCATTTTACTATAGTTGGGTTCCGCCAACAGTCATATTATTTATAAGTAAAGATGGTTGTCCAACACCAACTGGTACGCCTTGTCCAGCTTTACCACACGTTCCAATGCCAGGATCTAACATCATATCATTTCCAACCATTAAAATTTCTTTCAAAGAAGATGGTCCATCACCAATTAAAGTAGCTCCTTTAATTGGAGATCCAATTTTTCCATTTATTATTTCATAAGCTTCTGTACAGTTAAAAACGAATTTACCAGAGGTAATGTCAACTTGACCGCCGCCAAAACTTACAGCAAAAATACCTTTATCTACTGACTTAATCATTTCTTCTTGAGTGTTTGATCCACCTAACATTATCGTATTTCTCATTCTAGGCATCACGACATGTTTATAACTCTCTCTTCTACCATTTCCTGTTGATTTTGTATTCATAAGTCTTGCATTTAGTCTATCTTGCATGAAATTTTTTAAGATACCATTTTCAATTAAAACTGTTCTTTCTGTTGGAGTTCCTTCATCATCAATATTTAAACTACCTCTTCTATTATCTAATGTTCCGTCGTCGATTATTGTAACTCCATCACTCGCAACTTTTTTACCAACTAAATCATGAAAAGCTGAAGTTTTTTTTCTATTAAAATCTCCTTCTAGTCCATGACCTACAGCTTCATGAATTAAAATTGCAGGCCAACCAGGTCCTAGAACAACTTTCATTTCTCCTGCAAGAGAAGGTTTACTTTCTATATTCGTACTTGCAATTCTAAAAGCTTCATCGCAAACTTTTTTCCAATTATCATTTTTAAGATATTCATCATAATCTTGTCTTCCACCAATACCAAAAACACCAGTTTCTTTTCTCCCATTCTTTTCAACCATTACTGACATATTTATTCTAACTAAAGGTCTATTATCTGATAACAATTCTCCTCCAGATCTAATGATCTCAACATTTTTCTTTTCTGCTAGAAGGCTAGCTGTTACTTGTTTAACTGAACTATCTTTTGATCTTGCATATTCATTCATATTATTCAGCAATTCAATTTTTGATTTCATTGACTTGCTCTCAATTGGATCAACGTCTTTATAAAGCTTCTGATTAGTTTTTTTAATTTCTGAATTATATGTTCCGCTATTATTTTTTAAAGTTGACTTAAGATTTTCGCTAGAATTTTTTAATGATTTTTCTGAAATTTCGTTTGAATGAGAATAAGCGACTGTATCACCTGTTACAGCTCTAAAACCATAACCTAAGTCAGATGTATAATTTGAACTTTTAATTTTGTTATCATCTAATACAATTGTTTCAGATTTTGTATCCTCTATATAAAGCTCACCATCATCACAATTATTTAGAGTTTCAGAAACAATGCTATCTGCTTTTTCTGAAGTTAATTCTGAATTTTTAAGTAAAGATGACATAAGCTATATTTAAAGGTGAATTTAATATTATCAAGAATGATATGCGCGATTATTGATCACATCAAGAAAGTCTAATTACTTAATTTTTCTTCAAAAAAAAATCAGTTAAATGTTTAATAGTTGCCTTTGGATTTTGCTCTGGAATGAAATGACCTGAGTTTATAGGATAACCTATAACTTTTTTTTCAGTATATCTTTGCCAAATTTTTAATGGTTTGAACTGCTTTCCAATTACTCCCTTACTTCCCCATAACACTTGCACTGGAATATTTAGTTTTTTCTTTCTATCTTGTTTGTCATGATCCAAATCAATAGTCGCAGACGCCCTATAATCTTCACAAGATCCATGAATTCTTTTTGGTTGCTTGAAACATTTTAAATAATTTTCTTCAACTTTTCCAAATTTGTGATTACCTGACCATTTATCTAAACAACTTTTCATCCATTTACGTGGATCGCTCATTATCATTTTCTCAGGTAACCATTTTGGTTGTATTAAAAAAAACCAATGAAAGTAAGCTTTTGCGAAATCTCTCGTCGTTAGTTCGTACATATCTAATGTTGGACAAATATCTAAAACACTAAGAGCTATTATATTTTTTCTACAGTCTCTTGCTAACCTGTGAGCAACTCTTCCACCTCTATCATGTCCCGCAACAAAAAATTTGTTAAACCCTAATTTTATCATCATCTGTTTCATGTCACTTGCCATTTCTCTTTTTGAATAGTTGTAATGTTTGCTATCTGATGCTGGAGCAAGACTATTTCCATATCCTCTTAAATCTGCAGCAACTACTGTAAATCTTTTAGATAACTCAGGAGCTGTTTTGTGCCACATTAAATGTGTTTGTGGATATCCGTGTAGTAAAAGTAATGGTGGGCCTTCACCACCAACTCTACAAAAAACCTTGCCCTTTTTTACCTTTACGTACTTTGACTTAAAACCATTAAACATGCCTAATAATATGTATTTTTTAAATTAAAGCCAATGAAAACGCTGCATCAATATTAATAATTAATTTGAATTTGCTTTGAGCCCCTGTATAAATTCGGACTCGTGAGAATTGAAGAAGAACTAAAATTAGACTACTCAGATGTACTTTTCAGACCTAAAAGAAGTACTCTTCAAAGTCGTAAAGATGTAAATCTAAAAAGAACTTATAGATTTAAGTATAGTAATAATGAATGGTCTGGAATTCCTATAATGGCCTCAAATATGGATGGTGTTGGTGAACTTGGTGTAGCTGAAAAACTTTCTGAATACGGAATGATCACTTGTTTAACTAAACAGCATAACATTCAAAAAATAAAAAAATTCAAAAAAATAAAATCTATTCATCCAAATATTGCTTTAAGTATAGGAATAAAAAAAGAAGATTTTGAAAATTTAGATAAAATTTTAAAAGAATATAGTTTCATAAAATTTATCTGTATTGATGTTGCTAATGGTTATTCTGAACACTTTAGTAAATTTTTAAAATCTGTAAGAGATAAATATCCTACTAAAACTATTATTGCTGGTAACGTGGTAACAGCTGATATGGCACAAGAATTAGTATTATCAGGAGCAGATATTGTAAAAGTTGGAATTGGACCAGGTAGTGTTTGTACTACAAGAATTCAAACAGGTGTTGGTTATCCTCAGTTAAGTGCTGTTATTGAATGTGCTGATGCTGCCCATGGTTTAGGGGCACATATAATTGCTGATGGAGGTTGTACTTGTCCGGGTGATGTCGCAAAAGCTTTCGGTGGTGGTGCAGATTTTGTGATGCTTGGAGGAATGTTTGCTGGTCACGATGAAGGTGAAGGTAAACTAATAAAATCAAATGGTCATAAATTTATAGAATTTTACGGATCAAGTTCTGACATAGCAAATAAGAAACATTACGGGGGTTTGTCCGACTATAGAAGTAGTGAGGGTAGAACAGTGAGAATTAAATATCGAGGAAAAATTAAAGATACAATAAATAATATTCTTGGTGGTGTTAGAAGTAGCTGTACGTATGTAGGAGCTCCTTCTCTTAAACAACTTAGCAAATGTACTACTTTTGTAAGAGTAGCTAAACAATTTAACGATACTTTTACCAAGTAAGTATGAAAGAGTACAAAATCGCCTCAATTGCTGGAGATGGCATTGGAAAAGAAGTTGTTCCAGAAGCTTTAAAAATACTTAAAGAAGTAGCAAATCAACATCAATTTAAATTAAAGATAGATGAATTTGGTTTTTCATCATGCGATTATTATGAAAAACATGGAAAAATGCTACCTGATGATTGGAAACAACAAATTGGTAATCATGATGCAATATTTTTTGGTGCAGTAGGTATGCCAGATAAATACCCAGATCATATTACTTTATGGGGTTCCCTACTCCAGTTTAGAAGAGAATTTGATCAATTTATAAATTTAAGGCCAGTAAAATTATTTGAAGGAGTAAATGCACCCTTAGCAAATAAAAAACCTGGCGACATAGATATGATGATAGTACGTGAAAATACTGAGGGGGAATATTCTTCGGTAGGTGGAAAAATGTATCAAAATACTGAAAGAGAAATTGTCATACAAGAAACTATAATGTCTAAACATGGAATAGATAGAGTTCAAAAATTTGCATTTGAATTAGCAAAAACAAGAGATAGAAAAAAATTAACTAATGCCACAAAATCAAATGGTATTTCTATAACCATGCCATACTGGGACCAAAGATTTTATGAAAATAAAAAAGATTTTCCTGAGATAAAAACAGATCAATTTCATATCGATATTTTAGCTGCAAGATTTGTTTTAACACCAGAGTGGTTTGATGTTGTCGTAGCATCAAATTTATTTGGAGATATTTTATCCGATTTGGGTCCAGCATGTACGGGAACAATTGGGATAGCTCCATCAGGAAATATTAACCCAACAAATAAACATCCTTCTTTATTCGAGCCTGTTCATGGATCAGCACCTGATATTGCTGGAAAAGGTATTGCAAATCCAATAGGTCAAATTTGGTCTGGTGCTATGATGTTAGACTATTTAGGCGAAAAAGAAGCTGCCACACGAATAGTAAGTTCAATTGAAAAAACTTTGCTAGAAAAAAAAAATAGAACTAAAGATCTAGATGGTGACAGCAATACAAAAGAATGTGCTAATAAAATCTTAGATAATATTAATTAACTTAAGTTGTTAAATATTGAATAGCAAAAAATATGGTAGCAAATGATGCAAAAGTTGAGATAAATAAAGCTTTTATTATATTTTCAGGACTTACATTATAGGCAGAACATAATACGACAGCTGTATGACCACATGGTGCAACACTAACAAAAAAAGCACCAGGAATTTTTTCAGGTTGTCCAGCATCAAATATGATAAAGCCAATTATCAAGAGGATGATTGGGGAAATTACTAATTTCAATATAGATACAGAAGCAGTTAGTTTATTAATAACTTTATGGGTGTAAAAAGATAATGTGATACCAATTGCAAAAAGACCTATAGGAGAAACACAAGCTGCCAAAACAGAAAGAATGTAGTCTATTGGCGTATCATCGATATTTATCTTAAACACAAATAGTAAAAGACCAATTAAGATTGAAAATATCATTGGATTAAGAACTATGTTCTTTATAAATGCAGTTAATCGAATATTTTTTTTAGTAGTAAGTTCTAAAAAAAAAGCAATTACAGATAATAAAATAACCCCATCCATTAATATTATACTTGTTACTTGAGTAATTACTTCAGTTCCAAAATAGATTTTTGTAATAGGTAATAATAATGTAACATGATTTGATAGTGCTACCATCAATGCCCATATAATAGACTCTGGAGTAGGTCTTTTAAAAAACTTAGATGTTAATAAAAATGTTATAAACCCAAGACTTCCTTGCATTAAAAAATAAGAAACTATTTGTTTTAAATCAACTTGGCCAATTTCACTTTGAGCAACAAATTTAATAATTAAGGCAGGGACCGCTACATAGAATAAAAACAGATTTAAAACTTTTGCATGACCTAAATCAAAAATTTTAAGTTTGCCAAATATAAAGCCAAATAGTGTGATAAAGATAAAAGGTGTTAACCCAAGAAATATTGAATACATTATATTAAAGTATTGTTATTCTATGAAGTATTCTATTACCTTTAAACGGTGTAGCCTGATGGAGCATGGCTCTATTATCCCAGATAGCAAGCTGATCTTTTTCCCATTCTAATGAATATTGAAAGGTTTTTTTTGTCTGATGATTGAATAAGAATTTCTTTAGTTCTTTTTTTTGTTTAGTCATATGTGTATTAAATTTTAAAAAGTGCCCTGGGCTACAGTATATAGTTTTTTTATTTTTAATAGTTCTAATTATTTTATGTCTGGAAATCAGTTCTTTAGATATTTTTCCTTTTTCTTTTTCTCTCTCAACTGTTGTAATTGAAATTGGTCCATGTGAAGAGTAGATGCCTTTTAATTTTTTAAGCTTATTCTTATAATTTTTTGATAATTTTTCATAAGCTAAGTACTGCGAAGAAAAGTCAGTATTAGCAACACCTTTTTTAGGTACTAGTTTTGAAAGTAACATCGTGTATCTAGGAGGTTTTTTTGTATAAGAGGAGTCTGTGTGAAATTGTTCACCAAAGCTAGGTCCTTTGTCAGTAGATTTACGTTGAACAACAGTTATTTGAGGATATTTTTTATTTAAACCTTTCAATCTTGGATAATTAGCTGGTTTACCAAATTTTTTTGCGAAATTAAGATAATTCTTGGAAGTAAGTTTTTGATTTGGAAAATAAATCATTCCATACTTATCCAATGTTGATTTAATTTCTTTTAATTGCTTATTATCAAGTTTATTAAGGTTACAAATAATTTCTGCAGCCCTATTTTTTTTTGAAATAATCTTTAACATTAAATATTTTTTATATTTTTTTGATTTAAAGGTTTTTTGATTATTGTTACAGGGTATTTTTTCTTTTCGACTTCAATAGATAAATTTTTATTGATCAAGTCTACAATAGAATTTCCAGAGTTGACATAACCAAATGAAATATTTTTTTTAAAATTAAATGAATAATTTCCTGATGTTGTTCTGCCAATTATTTTATCATCTAAGTAAATTGGCTCTTCATGAAGTAACAAAGGTTCTCCAGGTATGTTATCTTTCAATACCATCATAGCTAATGATTTTGTAGGGTTTTTATCTTTAATTTTTAATAATGCTTCTTTTCCAACAAAATTTATATTTTTTTTATAACTAATTGCAAAATTAAGTCCTGCTTGATATTGATTTTCTTCAGGTGATATATCATGTCCCCAATGTAAGAAACCACTTTCCATTCTCATAATATCCATAGCATGAGCACCACATAGTGATAAGCCATGATTTTTACCCTCTTTAATAATTGCTAAAAATAATTTTTTGCTTTCATCTATGTTTGTATACAATTCGAATCCTATTTCACCAACATAAGATAATCTTTGAGCCCAGACTTTAACTCCGTCAATAGTAACAAATTTTCCATGACTAAACTTTATACCTTCATTTGTAAAATCGTCATTACTGATATTAGATAGTAATTTTCTTGAGTTGGGTCCGTATAATCCTAGGCATGTTAAATCTTCTGTTACATCTTTAAAATTGACCTCTTCTGAAATATATTTTTTTATATGAAATTTATCATGTTCTCTTGTTACTGCTGGACCTATCACTCTAAAATGGTTTTTTTCAAGACAAGTAACAGTAACATCGGTCTCTATTCCTCCATCTTCATTTAACATCTGGGTATAAGTTGCTCTACCCTCAACATCTTTTATGTTTGCAGTACATATTTTTTGTAATTCTTCGTGAACATTTTGCCCTTTAAGGTCAAATTTTGAAAAAGGAGATAACTCAAATAATCCAACGTTTTCTCTAGCATTTTTAGTCTCATACTCGGCTGATGGATACCAATTTTGATAACCAAAACTATAATTGTAATCAGCCTTTTCACCTTTTAACGCATACCACATAGGTCTTTCAAAACCACCCGAGGTTCCAAAACAAGCTCCTAATTTTTTAAGCTCCTCTTGGTAAGGTAATACAATCTGGTTTCTTGATGTTTTATGTTGTTTAAATGGCCAATGCATTCCATATAAATCACCAAGTGTTTCTGTCACTCTCTCCATTATAAATTTTTTTGATGAATGAAATTTTTGGAATCTTTTAATATCTAATGAAAATAAATCTTCATTAATGTGTCCATTAATCATCCATTCTGCAGTAACTCGTCCAGCACCTCCTGAACTTGCAATTCCAATGCTATTGAAACCACAACATGTAAAAAGTTTTTTAATCTCAGGAGTTTCACCTAAAAGATATTGAGTATCAGGAGTAAATGATTCAGGGCCAGAGAAAAATTTTCTAATTCCAGCATTTTCCAACATAGGCAACCTGTGAAATGATTTTTGTAAATAAGGTTCGAAATGATCAAAATCATCTGGTAATTCACCAAATGAAAAATCATCTGGAACAACACCTGTATTTTTAAAGGCTGGTTTTGCATTTGGTTCAAAAATTCCAATTAACATTTTTCCTGCGTCTTCTTTAAGATAGAGACAATTATTATAATCTCTTAAAACTGGTAAGTTTTTTGGTAGATCTTTCATTGGTTCCGTGATCACATAAAAATGCTCATTGGGATATAATGGAATACTAACATTCATTTTTTCACCTATTTGTCTTGACCACATGCCTGTTGCTAAAACAACATACTCACAATCAATTTTTCCTTTATCGGTCTCAACTCCAACTATAGAATTATTTTTAACAAGAATTTTTGTTACAGGCGTTTTTTCAAAAATTTGTGCTCCTTCCATTCTAGCAGCTTTTGCTAAAACATTAGTTACACCTACTGGGTCAGCTTGACCATCTTTTGGCATAAAAACACTTCCAATAATGTCATCATTATTTACAACAGGATATAAATTTTTTGTTTGTTTTTTATCCAAAACATGCACTTCAACATCAGATAGTTGAGCGGTAGTTGCTTGTCTCAACAACTCTTGCATTCTCTCTTTTGTGGTGGCTACTGTAATTGCACCATTCTGTTTTAACCCTATAGATAATCCAGTTTTCTTTTCTAATTCTTGATAAAGATCCAAAGTATATTTTCTTAATTTTGTAATAGTAGATGAAGCCCCTAATTGACCCATTAGACCTGCTGCATGCCATGTAGTTCCAGATGTTAATTGATCTCTTTCCAATAGCACTATTTCTTTCCACCCAAATTTAGCTAGATGATATGCACATGATGTTCCCGCTACACCGCCACCAATGACTACAACTTTTGTACTTTTAGGTAATTCTTTATCCATGAGTATATTATTACCGTATTATAATACTTAAAAACAGACAATGTGGTCAATATGGATAGGCCTTTTAATGCCAAACTTTTCATCTACCTCATGTTGATGAATGTGATGAGAGTGAACGAATACTGGAATTTGTAAATTACTCTCAGTTTTAAGAGTGTATATAAAATTTGTTCCTCTAAATTTACGATCAACAACTTCTAATTTTAAATTGCTTTTATCATCATGCTCTAAATCTTCTGGTTGTAGTAAAAGCTTAACATCTGCCCCATTAGGGTAATGTTTTACAAAATTACCTTGGATTGTTCCAAGATCTTTATTTTCTAAACTATTTTCACTTGTAACTCTTGCAGGAATTAAAATTCCTCTATTCAAAAAATTTACCACTTCTACTGAATTAGGAAAATGATAAACATTATAAGGGTCATCAAATTGCTTTAATTGTTTATTTAAGATTATTCCACATTTGCTTCCTAGGTAAAACGCTTCGTATGAGTCGTGTGTAACAATAATGGTTGTTATTTTGGATTTACTTAATAATTGTTTTAATTCAACTTGTATTTCCTCTTTAAAGCTTTGATCAACGTTTGAAAGAGGCTCATCTAAAAGTAACAAGTCTGGATTTGAAACTAATGACCTAGCTAATGATGCTCTTTGAGCTTCTCCTGCACTAATTTCATGCGGATATTTATTTAATATTTTATTTAAGTTTAAAAAATTAATTATTTCCTTTGGATTGATCTTTCTTTTTTTTTTACTTTTTTTTTCGGTGCCAATTAAAATATTTTTTTCTACATTGTAATGTGGGAATAAACTATTTTCTTGAAAAGCAAGCGAGATGTTTCTGTCCTCTGGTTCAACATGAATTTTTTTTGAGGACATTATTTTATTATTGATTGTTATAGTTCCATTATTTATTTTTTCTAAACCAGCTATAGTTCTTAAAATTGTAGTTTTTCCTATTCCTGATGGGCCTAATAAACAAATAATTTCTCCCTCATTTCGTATTGAAAAGGTAACATTTTTTACTTTTGTTGTACCTCCTACATTAAAATCAACATTATTAATTTCTAAAAAATTTTTAGTCATTACGTTCTTTTAAAATATAATTAGATGATATTGTAATAAAAAAAGCGGCAATTAAAATCAAAAATAATGACGGAACCGCTGCTGCTTCAAGCATATCCTCTGAAGCCGAAATGTAAGCTGTAGTTGCGAAGGTTTCAAAATTAAAAGGCCTTAAAACTAATGTGATTGGCAGTTCTCTAATTATTTCCAGTGAGATCAATATTACAACAAATAGAAGAGAGTTTCTCAAATAAGGAATATGAATATTGGTAAATGTCTTTCTTTTTGAATATCCAAGAAGGTATGCACTCTCATCAACTGAAATATTTATTTTTTCATAACCTGATTTTATTCCGTTGAATGCAAGTGAGTAAAAACGAATGAAATAGACAATGACTAATCCTAATATTGACCCAATAAATATTTTTTTAATTGATAAAAATCCAAGTGATTTAATTATGTTATTATCAAACCAAGCAATAAAAGTTATAAAAGCAACAGCTAGTATTACTCCAGGTATTGCATATCCAGAGATTGATAATGTTGAAAGAAAGTTAAGAGTTTTATTTTTGGAAACTCGGTTACCATAATTTGATATCAATGCAAAAGTAATTAAAACAAAGCTAGATAAGGTCACTAAATATAAAGTATTTAATAAAAGACTAATTACATTTACATCAAAGAAGTTCTCTGGAAATTTTATTGTCCAATACAACATTTGTCCTAAAGGAAATAAAAAACTAATAAAGAATAATAAAAAACAAAATGAAAAAGCAAAAAAGGAATTTACACCTGATAGTTTTATTTTCTCCTTTTGTTTAAATCCACCTCTAGAGTCCAAATGATATTTTGCTTTTTTTCTAGATAAGTTCTCTGTCAAAAACAGAATAAATATAAATAGCAATAAGAAAAAAGATATTCTGTTTGCAAAAGCTAAATCGTCGAATGTTATCCAAGCGTTATAAATTCCAGTTGTTAAAGTGTTTACCGAAAAAAAATCTACAGCGCCGAACTCAGCTAGTGTTTCCATTGCTACTAATGATAATCCAGCAACAATTGCTGGTCGAGCTGCAGGTAAGATTATAGAGAAGAAAGATTTAATTTTTGAAAACCCTAAATTTTTACCAAGTTCTATTAAGTTTTGTGATTGATATAAAAATGAGGATCTAGCAAGTATATAAACATATGCGTAGAGAGAAAAAGAAATTGATAAAATCAAACCAAACATGCCATCAAACTTTGGTATATGTTGGTTATACTCTCCATCGCCAAATATATTCTTCAATATAGTAAATGCTGTTCCGTAATTATCAAAAAAAGCAAATAATGAGTATGCATATATATAAGGGGGAATCGCGAAGGATAAAATTAATGCCCATTTAAAGAAATTTACTCCTGGAAATTTATAAAATGAAACTATGTATGCTGATCCAACTCCTAAAATAAATGTTAAAATTAAAACACCCACTAAAAGTGACAATGAATTAAAGATGTATTCGTATAAAAAAGTATTTTTAAGTATTTCAAAATACCGAGATGTATCCTCAAAAAAACTTAAAGCAACTGTTAAAATAGGAATAATAACTAAAAATGAAATTAATACAGAGCTTAAAAACCACAAATTTAATTTATTTGAAAACATTTAAAAACTAATTTCTTTTATTTTTTTTCTGAGAGGTATTTAATACAATTATCTGGTGTTGTCTCGATGTAAGGATCATCATCTAAGCCATCATTATTAATACCAGGTTCTTGCCACCATTTTTCAATAATTCCATTATTAATTATGGCCATATATCTCCAACTTCTTTGACCAAATCCATTGTGATCTTTAGAAACTAGCATACCCATAAATTTAGTAAAAAGTCCTGAACCATCAGGTATAAGTTTGATATTTTTAATTTGTAATTTTTCTGCCCATGCGTTCATTGTGTAAGAGTCGTTAACCGAACAGCAGTATATTTCATCAATTCCAAGCTCTTTTAGCTTAAAATAATTAGTCTCAAAACCTGGTAGTTGTTGAGAAGAACATGTGGGCGTAAATGCACCAGGGAGGCTAAAAATTATAACTCTTTTTCCATTAAAATAATCATCAGTAGACTTATCGACCCATTTTCCACCTATAGAACATTCATTGAGAGATGATGAACTATCTCCTTCTCTTGTTTTAAAAATTACTTTAGGTATTTGAAGTCCAATCATGTCAAAAGTTTTGTGTAAATTTAAAAGTGCCTATGAGGATAACATAGGCACCTTTATTAAGAAAAGTCAGATATTGAATACTTTTAGAATGTGCGGAAAATCTTTAGTATTTATCTCTGAAAACTTTCTTTTATTTATTCTTCTATTAATTTTTTTACACTCCTCAGCACATGGAGTACATGGCTGGGCTGACTTACTAAAATTAACATCAGACATAAATTTTTTCTTAGTCTTCAATGTTACTTCCAACCTGCAGCTGTCATTACTTCTAATGCATCTGCTTGTTTATCTCCATAACTAGCAACACTTGTAGTAAGATCTTGTTTAAAATCTAAACCAAGATTATTAACTACTAGTGGGCTTGGCGAAACCCCAGCTATCATTGGAAACTCAAAAGTATTATTTGTAAAGTGCTCTTGAGACTCTGGTGATAATAAGAAATCAACAAGTGCAATTGCATTTGCCTTATTAGGAGCTCCTTTAACTAAAGCTGCACAACTTATGTTCATGTGTGTTCCTCGATCATTTTGATTAGGGAAAAATGCTTTAACTTTTTTTGCCGCTTCTTGTTGTTCAGGTCCTTTATTACCAGATAACATTAAAGCTAAATAATATGTATTAGCTACTGCAATATCAGCTTCTCCAGCTGCAACTGCCATAATCTGTGCTCTGTCATTTCCTTTTGGATCTCTTGCCATATTAGCTACAACACCTTTTGCCCATTCACCTGCAGCTTTTTTTCCATTATTTTTAACTAATGAAGCAACTAAAGATTTATTGTAAATATTACTAGATGCTCTTATTGCTATTCTGCCTTTCCATTTTGGATCAGCTAAGCTTTCATAAGTTAATCCAGATAACTCGGCACCACTTACTCTTTCAGGTGAGTAGTAAACAATTCTTGCTCTTTTAGCTACTCCAACCCAGTGAGTTGTTCTAAAATTTTTAGGTACAGAAGATTTAATTGTAGGAGAAACAAGTCCTGCTTGTGTCATTCCTTTTGCTTTAAAGGCACCACATCTCCCAGCATCAGCTGTAATGTAAAGATCAGCAGCAGAATCTGCTCCTTCTTCGATCATTCTTTTTTCTAATGCGCCAGATTTACCATTAATTAAATTAACTTTTATACCTGTTGCTTTTTCAAATTTACCATAAAGCTCTGCGTCTGCCTTATAGTGCCTAGCATTAAAGATATTTACCTCGTTGGCTATCGCAAAAGTCGATACAAATAAGGATAAAATTAATGCTGAAATTGATATTTTCTTCATTATTATCTCTCTCTATTGGTTATTTTTGTTTATAATAGTTCTGAGAATTATTCGCATTGAGAATGATTATCAATCTCAATATTGACGCACCAAAGACCTTGTTTTTGTTGGAATTTTAAGATTTAAATTCTGAAATTTTACTATAAAGAAAGTTTCTGAATGTTGTAACCCTTGCTACATTTTTCAAAGATTCTGGAAAGACAAAGTGAGCCTCAGTAATCGGACCCTCAACGCTGGGTAGAACTTTAATTACATTTCGAGATAAAGAAACTAAATAATCTGGAAGTGCCGCAAGGCCTACACCACTTTCGACTGCTAACAGTAAACCCATAACACTATTTACTTTCATAACAGTTTTTCTTTTTTTATTATCTTTCATACCAAGTTTTAATGCCCAATCTGGGTTAAACACTGGTGATGGGGCTCCCCTGCCAAATGATATAAAGTTGTGCTTGCTTAAATCACTTATAGATTTAGGCATACCATGTTTTTCAAGATATTTATTTGAGCCATATATATGGTAATTTATATCCATTAGTTTTCTTTGAATATAGTTAAGTTGTTTTGGTCTTCTCATAAATATGCCGATATCGGCTTGTCTTGTGCTTAAATCTAACTCTTTATCGTCAAAAATTAATTCAATTTCAATTTCTGGATTTAATTGCATAAACTCTTGAATTCTCGGGGTTAACCAGTGAGTACCAAAACTTCTAACAGTCGTAATTGTTAGTTTTCCGGTTGGTTTATGTTTTTGATCTCCTAAAGTTGTTTCTACCTCTTTAAGTTTACTGATAACTTCATGTGCAGTTTTATAAACATATTCACCATTTTCTGTAAGCGTTAATCCTCTTGCATGTCTTTCAAATAACTTTACTTTTAAATCTTCTTCTAAAGATTGAATTTGTCTACTAATTGCAGATTGGCTTAGATTTAAAATTACAGTAGCACTTGTAAAACTACCAGCTTCAGCTACTGCATGAAAAATTTTTAATTTATCCCAATCCATTATTTATTTACGTCCACTAGAATTCTATTTTTCAATTTACCTTGAAGCATTTCCGGAAATACAGTCAATAGTTCCTCAAGCCCAACTATTTTAATTGATTTTTCTATAATACTAAAATCTACTAAACTTGGTACTTCACCCCATACGAATTCTTTTCTTTTATTGCTTACATTAACTGAATCTACGCCCCATAGTTTTACAGCTCTGATATAAAAAGGAACTACAGAAGTATTTAATTTGTTAGTTCCACTCGCATTACCACAAACAGCTACAATTCCTTTTAATCTTGTTTGAGATATTGCATTTGCTAAAATATTACCACCAACAGTGTCAACAACACCATCCCAAGTACCTTTGCCAATTAATCTTGGTTCGCCTTCAAATTCTTTACGATCTAAAACAGTTTTTGCTCCTAATTCTTTTAAATAATTAGTTTTTTCAGGTTTTCCTGTAATTGCAGTTACATTACATCCCATTTTTGACAGAATATTTACTGCAACCATCCCTACTCCACCTGTTGAACCTGTTACAAGGACATCATTCACTTTACTTTGTAGTAGTAATTCTTCTTTTGCTTTTACAGCAAATGCGCACAACATTGCTGTAAAGCCTGCTGTACCCATCATCATTGCTTGCTTTAAATCAATACCTGAGGGTTTCTTTATAAGAAATTCTTTTTTGACTCTTGTATATTGAGAGAATCCTCCATGATATAATTCTCCAACTCTGCAACCAGTAAGTATTACCTCATCACCCTCTTTAAATTCTTCTGATTTGCTTTCTGCTACTGTACCTGAAAAATCAATTCCAGGAATTCTTGGAAACTCTTTTACTAATTTTGCACCATCTTTTAAAATCAAAGCGTCCTTATAATTTAAATCAGAGTATTGTATTTTAACTAAAACTTCACCCTCATTTAAAAAATCAAAATTTAATTCTTTAACTTCTTGAGAAAAATTCTCACCATTCTGGTTTACGACCAGAGCTTTGAAAGTTTCAGGCATGTATAATTAAACTCTATTTTGCAATAAATCGCAAATATCTATTCTGATAACTAAGATCGTCTTTAAACTGACCTAAATAAAAATTAGTAACAGTTGTAGCTTGTTCCTTTTTAATACCTCGCATAGTCATACACTGGTGAGTTGAATCAATTGTTACTGCAACGCCTTTTGCATCTAGTGACTCCATTAATGTATTTGCGATTTGAACTGTTAATCTTTCCTGTGTTTGAAGCCTTTTTGAAAAAACTTCCACAACTCTTGCAATTTTGCTGAGTCCAACAACTCTCTCATTTGGAATATAAGCAACATGTGCGATTCCAATAATAGGTGCCATATGATGTTCGCAGTGACTTTGTACAGAAATATTTTTTTGAACTACCATATCGCTGTAACCTTCAACATCCCCAAAAGTTTTGCTTAAAATTTCTTTAGGATCCTCTTTGTAGCCTTTAAAGTACTCTTTAAATGCTTTCGTAACCCTTTTTGGGGTTTCTAATAGTCCTTCTCTGGATGGATCTTCACCTATCCATTTTAAGATTTTAACAAAAGCTTCACGCGCTTCCTCATCTGTTACAATCTCAGTATTCTTGTTATTTTCGTTTTTTACTAATTTCATGATGGGTTTTTATATATATAAATCCTTAAATTTAAAATATTTAATATATTCAGTAATATGTTAGATAATGCGACTTATATATGTTTAAAAAAAGAGAAAATGTCGCTGATATAGAGGAAGGTAACCTTTTATCTCCAAAATTCGATAATGATGGTTTAATACCTGTAATTACAACATGTGCAGAAACCAAAGAGATTCTAATGCACGGTTATATGAATGTTGAAGCTTTAAAATTAACAATAGAAACGAAAGAAGCTCACTACTGGAGCAGGTCTAGAAAAGAAATTTGGCATAAAGGAAAAACTAGTGGGTTTACTCAAAAAATAAAAGAAATAAGAATTGATGATGACCAAGATGCAGTTTGGATTACTGTAGATATTGGTGATGGCGCAAGTTGCCATGTTGGCTACAGATCATGTTTTTATCGATCAGTACCTACAGGGAAAATTGAAAATGGACGAAAAGTAGAAATGAAATTTGAGGAAGAAAAGAAAAAATTTGATCCAGAAGTTGTTTATAAAGGACAACCTAATCCCACTAAAATTTAATGAGTGAGGCTCAAAAAAATGTTCTTGGAGAAGATCTTGAAGAATGTTCTAAAAATCCATTAACCGGTTGGTTCAGGGACGGTTGTTGTAACACAGATGAAAACGATCGAGGTTTACACACAGTTTGTGTAAAAGTTAATGATGAATTTTTAGAATGGTGTAAAGAGGCTGGTAACGATTTGATAACACCTCACCCTGAATTTGGTTTTCCTGGATTGGTAGATGGAGATAACTGGTGTGTATGTGCCAGTTGGGTTGCAAGAGCTTTAGAGGCGGGAATTGGATGTTCTATATATTTGAAAAAAACTCACGTTAATACTTTAAAGTTGGTACCAATTGAAACTTTAAAAAAATTTGCAATAGATCTGTCTTAATTACATATTTCCGTACTTAGGTCCACCCCCACCTTCTGGCGTGACCCAGGTAATATTTTGTGATGGCTCTTTTATATCGCAAGTTTTACAATGAATGCAATTTTGAGAATTAATCACAAATTTCTCAACATCATCTTCTTTTTGAATTTCATAAACTCCAACTGGACAGTATCTTTGTGCAGGCTCGTCGTATTTACCTAGAGTATATTTTATTGGTAAATATTTGTCTTTAAGTTGAAGATGTACTGGTTGATTTTCAGCATGATTAGTTCCTGTTAGATAAACTGAACTTGTTTTATCAAATGTAATAACATTATCTGGTTTTGGATAATCTATTTTTGGCATTTCACTTGCTGGTTTTAAAGTTTCGTGATCAGCATGTTTATGTTTAAGTGTGAACGGCAATCTTCCTTTAAATAAAATTTGATCAATCCCTGTAAATATTATTCCAAGAATTAGACCCCAGCTAAAGCTAGGTTTAACATTTCTAGCCTCATATAACTCTTTATAAACCCAACTTTTTTTAAATTTTTCCTCATAAATAGATAATTCTTTGCTTGATTTAATGTGATCAATAATAGTTTCTGCTGCAATCATTCCACTTTTCATTGCAGTATGTGATCCTTTAATTTTCGGCATATTTAATGTACCAGCATCACAACCAACTAATAATGCACCAGGCATAAACATTCTGGGTAGACTTTGAAAACCTCCCTCTATAAGTGCTCTTGCTCCGTATGATATTCTTTTACCACCTTCTAATATTGATCTAATCGCAGGATGAGTTTTAAATTTTTGAAATTCATCAAATGGCGAAAGATGAGGATTTTTATAATCAAGACCAATCACATATCCTAAAAATATCTGTTTATTTTCAGCATGATAAACAAAACTTCCACCATATGTACTATTATCTAATGGCCAGCCTGCTGTATGCATCACTAGACCTTCATCGTGATTTTCTTCTTTCAACTCCCAAATTTCTTTAAATCCAATTCCATACTGTTGTGGATCTTTTCCTTTATCTAAATCAAATTTTTTAATTAATTCTTTACCTAGATGTCCTCTGCAACCTTCGGCAAAAACTGTAACTTTTGCGTGAAGTTCCATTCCCGGTTCATAACCATCTTTTTTATTTCCTTCTTTATCTAAACCCATATCTTGAGTTGCTACACCCTTAACAGAACCATCTTCATTATATAAAACTTCACTTGCCGGAAAACCTGGGAATATTTCAACTCCAAGAGTTTCAGCTTGTTCTGCTAACCATCTACATAAATTAGCAAGACTAATAATATAATTATTATGATTTTGTTGCACTTTAGGTAATAACCAAGTTGGCCAACTTATTTTTTTTGTCTTTCCTAGGAATAGAAACTTTTCTTTATTAACTTTTGTTTTAATTGGTGGATTAAGATCTTTCCAATTTGGCAATAGTTCATCTAAGGCTCGTGTTTCAAACACGTTCCCGGATAAAATATGTGCACCTATTTCAGATGCTTTTTCTAAAAGGCAGACATTAATATCTGGATTTAACTGCTTTAATTTTATTGCAGTTGAAAGTCCCGATGGTCCGCCACCTACGATTACAACATCGTATTCCATCACTTCTCTGGACATACTAATTTCTTACAGTATTTGTTATTTTTGTATAGTGTTTAATTTGTTCAGTTCCTCTAAGAATTGAGGAAGTGCTTCGAATAAATCAGCTTCCAGGCCGTAATCTGCGACACTAAAAATAGGTGCTTCACCATCTTTATTTATAGCAACTATAACTTTACTTTCTTTCATTCCTGCTAAATGTTGAATGGCTCCAGAAATTCCAACTGCTATATATAGATCAGGAACAACAACTTTTCCAGTTTGTCCCACTTGATGTTCGTTTGTAATATATCCAGCATCAACCGCAGCTCTTGAAGCTCCTATTGCAGCATTTAACTTATCCGCTACATCAGTTATTAATTTGAAATTTTCTCCACTTTGCAAGCCTCTACCACCTGAGATTACTATTCTAGCTGTACCTAATTCAGGTCTATCTGATTTAATTTCTTCTCTATTTATAAATTTCGTATTTTCACTTTGATCTGCAGCATCGATTTTTTCTATTTCGGCAGATCCTCCAGTTGTTTCAGCCGCTTCAAATGATGTTGGTCTTATAGTAACACATTTTTTTTCATCATTACTTTTAACTGTAGCAAATGCATTTCCAGCATAAATTGGTCTTAAAAAGGTATCAGGAGATATAACTTTTATAATATCGCTTACTTGTGAAATATCTAATAATGCTGCTACTCGTGGCATAAGGTTTTTTCCAAATGTATTTGCTGAGCAAATAATATGTGAATATTTATCAGCGTGTTTTAAAATTGCTGCAGTATAATTCTCAGCAATATAATTTTCATAAATTTCATGATCTATATGAAGAACTTTTTTTACTAAAGGAATTTCAGACAAAGATTTTGCAACATCATCTGCCTTACTTCCAATTAACAAAACATGAAGATCTTGATCTATTTGTGATGCAGCTGTAATCGCATTTAAAGTAAATGGTTTTACTTCTTTGTTGTTATGCTCTGCTATTAATAAAACTGACATTAAATTACCTTAGCCTCATTTTTTAATTTTTGTACTAATTCTTCAACACTCGCAACTTTAATACCCGCTTTTCTTTTTGGCGGTTCTTCGATCTTAATATGTTCTATTCTAGGGTTTGTATCAACTCCTAGATCTGACGCATTAATCTGTTCAATAGGTTTTTTCTTAGCCTTCATGATATTTGGCAGTGACGCATATCTTGGCTCATTTAATCTTAAATCACATGTAACAATAGCTGGTGTATTAACTTCAATTGTTTCTAAACCCTCATCCACTTCTCTAGTCACTTGTAATGATTTATCGTTTACTTCTATTTTTGAGGCAAAAGTTGCTTGTGGCCAATTTAAATGTGCTGCTAACATTTGGCCTGTTTGATTACAGTCATCATCAATTGCTTGTTTACCCATAAAAACTAAGTCTGGATTTTCTTTTTCAACAATTTTTTTTAAAATTTTAGAAACAGCAAGAGGCTCAATGTTGCCATCAACCTTTACATGAATTCCTCTGTCCGCTCCTACTGCTAAAGCTTTTCTAACTGTTTCTTGAGCTTTTTCTTCACCAACAGTAACTGCTATTATTTCTGTTGCTTTACCTGACTCTTTTATTTTTACAGCTTCCTCAATAGCATTATCATCTGGTGGGTTTGTAGACATTTTAACGTTATCGGTAACAACTCCACTACCGTCATCTTTAACTCTAATTTGAACGTTATAATCAATAACTCTTTTTACAGCGACTAAAATTTTCATTAAGCTCTCAATAATTTATTTTCTGCATCGTAAGGACTTTCTTCTAAAATTGTTGCCTCATGCATTTTACCAAGTATATCAATCCTTAGTTTTTGTCCAACATTTGCTAGCTCTGGTTTAACCATTCCTAGTGCGATAGATTTTCCTAGTCTAAATCCAAAATCACCACCAGTTGCACGTCCTACAACACTACCATTTTCATAAATTGGGTTGTTTCCTAATACATCGGCATCACTAGTTTCGTGAACCTCTAGAGTAACAAGCTTATTATCAAAGCCTTTTTCTCTCCATTTATTTAAAGCATCAAGTCCAATAAAACTTCCTTTGTTTGGATGAATAAATCTATCTAGTCCACTTTCGTAAGGTGAATACTCAATTGATAATTCTGTTCCAACTAGTTTGTAGGATTTTTCAACTCTCAAACTGTTCATTGCTCTAATACCATAAGGTTTTAAACCTAAGTCTTGACCTGCATCCATAAGTTTATCGAAAATATGATTTTGATATTCAATAGGATGATGAAGTTCCCATCCTAGCTCTCCAACAAAATTAACTCTCATTGCATTTACTGGTGCAAAACCTACATCTACTTGTTTTGCGCTTAGCCATTTAAAATTTTCATTTGAAAAATCATCATTTGACACCCTTTGCATCAATTCTCTTGCTTTCGGTCCTGATACTACAAGTACACCTTTACTATTTGTTAAGTTCTCAAATTGAACTGATCCATCTTTTGGCATCCAACCAAATATCCAATCGTGATCCAATCTTTGGTAAGCCCCGGCAGAAACAAGATAAAAACTATTTTCTGACTCTCTCATAATTGTAAATTCTGAGTGAACACCACCTTTGGTATTTAATGCGTGACATAAATTAATTCTACCTACCTTTTTTGGTAATTTATTGGCTACCAACTTATCTAAAAATTCTTCAGCTCCAGGTCCTTTAATTCTGCATTTAGCAAATGCGGTCATATCTAGCAGTCCAACATTTTCTTTTACATTTTTGCACTCTTTTTCAACTGCTTTGAACCAATTAGATCTTCTAAATGACCAATCATCCTTTTGTTCCATGCCATCAGTTGCAAAAAAGTTTGGTCTTTCCCATCCAAATTTTTGACCAAAAACTGCACCAAGATTTTTCATTCTGTCATAACACGGAGCTGTTCTTAAAGGTCTTGCAGCTGGTCTTTCTTCATCTGGAAAGTGAGTTATAAATACATGACTATAAGCTTCTTCATTCTTCTCTTTAAGATATGATTTTGAGCAATAATCTCCATATCTTCTTGGTTCTACTCCAAGCATATCAATTGTAGGTTCACCATCAACAATCCACTCTGCTAATTGCCATCCGGCTCCACCGGCTGCTGTAATTCCAAAACTATGACCTTCATTAATCCAAAAGTTCTTTAATCCCCATGCTGGACCAACTATCGGATTTCCATCTGGAGTATAGCAAATAGCACCGTTGTAAACTTTTTTAACTCCTACCTCTCCAAATGCTGGAACTCTATGAATAGCTCCTTCAATATGAGGAGCAAGTCTATCTAGATCTTCTTGGAAAAGTTCATACTCAGATTCCTTTGAAGGACCATCTACATAACAGGCAGGAGCACCATCTTCATATGGTCCTAGAATTAAACCACCCGCTTCCTCTCTCATGTACCATCTGCTATCGCTATCTCTCAAAACTCCCATTTCTGGAAGACCTTCTTTTTTTCTTTTTTGAATTTCTGGATGTGGTTCTGTTACAATATATTGATGTTCAACTGGTATTACTGGAATATCTAAACCAACCATCTTACCAGTTTGTCTAGCAAAATTTCCTGAACATGAAATTACGTGTTCACATTCTATAGATCCCTTATCTGTTTCAACAACCCACCCATCTTTATTTTGTTTCATTGCCAGAACTGTTGTATTTCTGTAAATCTCAGCACCTCTATTTCTTGCACCCGTAGCTAATGCTTGTGTTAAATCAGCTGGTTGAATGTATCCATCTTCGGGATGTTGTATTGCTCCAATTAAATCATTTGTATTACACAAAGGCCAAATTTCTTTTACTTGGTCTGGTGTTAGAAATTTTACATCTACTCCAATAGTTTTTGCAACTCCAGCGTATTGATGATACTCATCCATTCTATCTTTGTTGTCCGCTAATCTAATATTTGAAACAACACTGAAACCAACGTTCTTGCCTGTTTCTTCCTCTAAACTTTTATAAAGATTAACTGCATATTTATGTAACTGGCCAACTGAGTAACTCATGTTAAATAATGGAAGTAGACCAGCTGCATGCCATGTTGAACCTGAGGTTAATTCCTTTCTTTCAATCAAAACAACATCAGACCAGCCCTTTTTAGCTAAGTGATACAGAGCACTAACACCAACAACTCCACCACCTACTACTACAACTTTTGCTTTTGATTTCATCATGCGATTTTTACTAAATTTTTTCTATAAACTAAACATAATTCTAATAGGGATAATCATCATCATCGTCATCTCTCCAACCCATTTGGTACATTAAATATGCGGCAGTAATTACACTCACCACTCCTGCAGCCATACCAAAATTTACTCCCATAGTTTGTCCAAAATAATACCAACCTATCTGGGTGGCACCAATCGGTGGGATACAAAGAATTGCCATAAGTATTGCAATTCGTACTGGAAAACTAGGTTTTTTCATTAAATAGAAGAGCCCATTGGCATTGGTTGAGATACTGCAGTAGTGAGCCAACAATTTTTTAAAAATCCATCAACTTCGTATTTTTCAACTTGCCATTTGAATTTGTAATATTTTTTATCCTTGTCCATAATGGTTACTTCAAATGTCGATACACCTTTTGATTTATAAACTTCTACAATTTCATAATTTTCGTGGTTTAAAAGCATTGAATAAGAATCGGTCTTAATCATGTTTTTAAATCTCTCAATAGGTCCTGTAACTCTTTGATTGTTTGGGTGAGCAAAAAACCATGTTTGAATGATACCGCTGTCTTTTTCGGGACTATCGTTCCTCATTAAAGCATTCAGTTGTATCTCAATAACTTCTCTTGGTTTTATCTCTGGGTTTGGTTTTCTTATCTCTGCAGATAATTCATTTAAAGAAAAAATAAATAGAAATAAGATGCTATAGATTGCTGGCTGTATTTTTAACATCTTCCAAAAATTCAATTCTTTTTTCATTTGAGACAAATGGTACAGCAAAATATCGTTTATAGGCAATGTCATAAATACCACACTTATTAAAAATACCTTTTTTAATTCTTCTGAGGGGCAAATTTAAAAAAAAATCTGTAATTGAAAATCTTGGAGAGCCATATGTGCAGAAAATTATAGCTTTTTTACTTTTTAGTTTTCCTACAGCATATCCATGGTTACCAATAAGTTTCTTAAAAGAAAAAGCCCAAGGTGGTGCTAATACTTTATCTATCCATCCCTCTAATATTGCTGGCATTCTATAGTTCCAAATAGGTGCTACAAGGACAATTAAATCAGATTCATCTATTTTTTTTCTGTGATCTAAAACTACTTCGTCAGCTTTTTCACCAGCATATACTGGGTTAAACTTTTCTTTATATAAATCTATACATTCTACTGAATGACCTTTTTCTTCTGCTGATTTTATAAACGCATCTTTGATTGCTGAATTGAAAGATTTTTCATTATAATGACCATAAACCAAAAATACTTTTTTCATTAATCTTTTAGAACTGGAAAAACTGGATTAGATTTTTGAAAAAGTTTTTGATATTCCTGCTTTATGCATCTGTTGGAAATAAATTCAATATTTTCTTTGTCAGCAATCACTTGAGCCTCATCGCTATGAATTCCATACTGTAACCATAATACTTTAGTTCCTTTTTGAATTGCTTGTTTTGCAATGCCCTCAGCTTCGCTTGAAGGTCTAAAAACATCAACTATATCGATCTCCTCTTTAACATTATTCAAGCTTTCAACCATTGGTTCACCATTTACAATTTCACCTACTGCAAAAGGGTTTATAGGTATCACTTTATAGCCAAAGTTTTGCATATACTTCATAACTACGTTTGCAGGTTTTCTTTTAAGATTTTTTTTATCTTCCCCTTTTTTCTCAGAACTTACGCCAATCATTGCAATGACTTTTGATTTTCTTAAAATGGATTTAATTTGATCGTCGTTCATAATTTAAATTTAAAATAATTATTATTTATTTTTCCAGTTAGGTTTTCTTTTTTGTAAAAAAGCTGATATCCCCTCTTTTGCATCTTGTGAAGCCATATTTAAAGTCATCATTTTACTCGTAAATTTGTATGCATCTCCTAATGGCATTTCTAATTGTTTGTAGAAAGCTTGTTTACCAATTTTAATTGTTAAATTTGATTTTGAAGAAATGGTTTTTGCAATTTTTAAAACTTCTGAATTAAGTTTTTTACTTGAAAAACAATCATTAATTAAACCAATATCTTTTGCATATTTAGCATTTATTGGCTCTCCAGTTAAAAGCATCTTCATCATAATTTTTCTAGTCACCTTTCTACTAACAGCAACCATTGGCGTGCTACAAAACAATCCAATATTTACTCCAGGTGTTGCAAATGTAGCTGTTGTTGTACTGAATGCAAGGTCACAACTTGCAGCTAACTGACATCCGGCCGCATAAGCTGCACCATGCACTTTTGCAATAACTGGTTTCTTTCCTTCAACAATTTTCATCATTAATTTTGAACAAAGATTAAATAATTTAAGGTGATTTGACCTATTTTTTATTCCACCTACTTCTTTAAGATTATGACCAGCGCTAAAACCTTTACCGGAACCTTCTAATACTATTACCCTAGTATCATTATCTTTATCTAACCGAATAAATGTATTTAAAAGATCTCTTAAAGTTTTAAATGATAGAGAATTGTAGGTTTTAGGATCATTAATTACCACATTTGTAATTCCCTTACCTAATTTTCTTGTTTTTACATTCATATTTAAGTTTATAATTATTTTAATTCTCCATCTTCACGCATTTTAGCTCTAATTTTTGTGGCTGAAATTTTCTGTATTTCTTCAGATAATACTATCTCCTCAATTTTATAGCCCACTCCTCTTCCGTAACAAATATTTGTAATGTTTGGGACCATCATTATTTTGAATCTTCCTTCAAACTCTGGATTTAATTTATCCTCAATATTTTTTTTTACAGTTTCAAAGTCGAATGGATTATCATCAACTCCTTGTACATCTCTTATTTGAATACACACTTGACCAGTTTTTTTTATGATCTCTCTAAATAATGTATAGTGACCCTCATGAAAAGGTTGCCATCTTCCAAGCATTTGTGCTGTTGGTTTTTTATTATCCCATTCATAACTCATTATGATATCTCCTTAATTATTTTATCAGTCCAAACCTTAGCATTTTGAGTAGTTACATGAAAATCAAATTTTTCAGGTTTGACAAACATCTGATTAGTGTCTTCAAACCTTCCTTCTTTGATCGTATCTACCCAAATTATAAAATCTGCTGGAAATAATTTTCTTGCCTCAGGTGTTGGGCAAATAAAATCTGCTACAACATAATTTCCCTGGTTTTTTAATTCCAAAGCAAAGTCAGCCATTCTTTTTGCCTGTCTTTTTCTACCTTCTTCTGAAAAATCCCAATCATTTGCTGCTTTTCTAACTTCGTCAGCATTTAATCTTTTTGCATTGAGTTTAGGGGCTAGTTCGTCTGCCAATGTTGTTTTGCCAGCTCCAGGCAAACCCATAATTAAAATTATTTTCATTAAATTTTTTCTAATGGATGATGTGACATTAACTCTAATCCATTCTCACCAACTAAATATTGCTGTTCTAATTTCACTCCTTCATTACCTCCGACTTCTCCAATATAACTTTCTAAAGTAATTGTCATATTTTTTTGAAATGTACCACCTCTTTCTCCTCCATCAGTTGGATATCTAATTGCAGGCCATTCATCACATAAGCCTATGCCATGAAGCATAACAGAGTATCTATTTCCATAATATTTACTAGGAAGTATCCATGCTTTTTCTGTAAACTCTTTAAACGTTACACCAGCTTTAATTAATCTTGAATTATAATCTATTTGCTCAACAGCTGTTTGATATAATTTCTTTTGATATTCGTTGAATTTATTTCCACAAACAAATGCTCTTGAAATATCAGCACAATATCCATACGGGCCAACCATGTCTGTATCAAAAGACACTATTTCACCATCTTGTATAATTTTATTACTACTTTCTTGCATCCAAGGATTAGTTCTAGAGCCCGAAGATAAAATTCTACATTCTATCCATTCTCCACCATTTTCAATGTTTGTTTTATGTAAAATAGACCATAGCTCATCCTCTGTAATTCCTGATTTCAAGTAATCTCTCATTTTAATTATTCCAATATCAGCAACTTCTAAAGCTGCACGCATACATTTAATTTCCTCAGAGGATTTAATTACCCTAGCCTGTTCAAGAATTTTTTTTGCCTCTAAAACTTTAATACCTTTTTTATTCAGTTCATTTACAGCTGGACCATTGATAACATCAATTGCAATTTTTTTACTTTTAAAATATGTATTAGATAAATCATTAACTTCATTAACCCATTTTTTTAGTTGTAATTCTGATTGGTCTCCGTTGCTAAAATAATCCCAAGTAATTGCTGTTCTAATTTCATCTATTAAATCAAGACCTTTAGATAATATTTCACAATTAAAATATTCATATAATATTGTAGGACCATCAACGGGGATAAAACAATACCTTGTAAGATTATGCATATTATAAACACTCATATTTACAGTGTCTAATGCATACCTTACATTTACTGGATCAAATAAAATGCATGCTTCAATATTATTTTTCTTTAATTCATTTCTTACTCTGTCAAGTCTATAAGATCTAAGTTTATCGAAATCTATTTCATCTTCTCTTAATCTTTTTTTTGAAATGTATTTTTTAATGGGCTGGGTTTCTGAAAGAATTTTTCTATTAAACTTCATTCCTATAACATCTGTACACCAACTCCTGTCTTTGGATAGGTGTATAAATTATAATTTGCACAAAGCTCATCTCCGGGCTTCAAATCTTTAATTGAAACCATAAAAAAATATTTTGCGTCTGGTTTCTCTCTTAAATTATAATACATGTTTTCTAGGTTATCATCGTTCTCATTAAACTTCTTTGCTTTTGCGGTAGGATCAATTGGATCTCCAAATTTTAATGTAGGTAAAATATTAGATACCATTCTTTGAACTGTGGGACTATCAGAATGATTATAAAAACCACCTAATGGAGTTCTTATATATTTATTTTCAAACTGCTCGTCTCTTATGTGAGTGATACCAATAAAAGTATTTGCTTTAATTTCTTTTGTTGCGAATAGTCCTAAACCTTCAATTGGAGAACTCTTTATTGTTAATTCGTCTGGCAAAGGTCTATACATATTTTTCTCTCTTTCTACGTAAGGTTAGATACAACCCATTTATGAAACTGATGCGTTGGATTATCCATATCAGGAGAAAAATTTCCACCATTATATGCATGGGAGTTGCGGCCTAATTGCATTCTTTGAATTATATCTACGTCTTCTTTTTGAATACTTTCCCACAATTTAAGATTTTGTTTTCTTAGTGGTTTAAATTCTAGAGCTTTTGAGGCTTTATCACCTACATAATATATTTCCATATGTTCTAAAGTTTTTTTATGATTAATAGGTTCTAACCAATACGCGTAGAAATGGTCTTTGTGTATACCTAGCATAACATTAGGAAATAAAGCTACATATTCTGCGATATTTTCTTTATCTTTTGGCCAGTTCGGAAAACAGGGAAATTTTTTCTTTCCTTTAAATTTTGGATTATAAACAACTGTGCCTTGGCCTGCAAAACGGTTTGGTAATCCTTGAATATGATAATGATCTTCTAATTTTGAATAAGTATTTAGACCTGGGTGAACCCACGGCAAATGATAACTTTCGCAGTAATTTTCAATCGCAAATTTCCAATTACATTTTGCATTCAATTTAAAATAACCAAAATCATTTGCATGGTTAATTAATTTTCTATCTTTTATTTTCCAAAATTTTGACCATCTATCACTCAATGGTTTAATATATTTTTCAAATGGAATTTCATTATTGCTAATATTAATAAAAATTAAATCTAACCAAACATATGATCTTATTTCTTTTAGATTGTTCTTATTTTTTTTAAATTTTGCGCTACTATGATTGTTCATCCCACCTATATGTGGTGTTGCAATTAGCTTTCCATCTGATGTGTATGACCATGAATGATAAGGACATCTGATAACGTTTCTAATATTGCCTTTTTTGTTTACTAACTTTACTCCTCTATGGCTACAGACGTTATGAAAAACTTTTATTTGATTTTTTTTATTCCTGATTAAAAATAATGGAAGTCCTAACAAATTAAATGGTTTTACATCACCGATATTTGGCAAAGAACTTGCTACTCCTATTACTGTCCATTTATTTTCAAATATTTTTTCTCTTTCTATTAAAGTATAATCTTTTCTTGTATAACATTCATTGGGAAGTCCATGTGCTTTAGAAATTGGTCTCTTAACTATATCTAATTTTTTTTTATCTATTATTTTATAAATTGCTGACATTTTATTTTGTCAACTCATATAGACCAAGCCATGCATTTACATCTTTACTAGCAATATAATCAGATTTAAAAAAACTCTATTTCTTTCCATTTATTTTCATTTTTTAATTGTTTAATTTTTTTATCAAATCCATATTCCTCATATATTCCTTCATTTATGGTGAAACAAATTAAACCTTTATTTTTAGTAATTCTAATAAACTCGTCTAATGCAGGTGGTTTTACATGTCCAAAAGTAAATGTGCCCACACACATTAAAGCATCATATTGATCATCTTTTTCATTGATTGGTTTATTTAAATCAACTTTATCTAATTTTTTATAAAGATTGTTTGGAACCAAATCTAAAAGTTTTTGGGATAGATCCGCACCAAAAAAATTAGTGAAACCATACTTTTTTAATTCAACACCAACCAATCCGGTTCCACATCCAGCATCATAAATATCAATATCTTTTTCTTTTTGATGTTTATTAAAAACTTCTGCTGTTTCTTTTGGACCAGTGTAATTCCAATCAACCATGTCTTGATCATATTTATTATCCTGGCCCCATTCGTCATAAAAATCCATTACCTCTTTTGTTTCTTTTAGTTTGTAAATTGGAACTTTATTTCCTACATCTTTTTGAGCCATTAACCTCTCATTTTTTCTCCACTTGGATCATAAAGTGGTTCTTTGATAATTGAACAATTGAATAAATCCCCATTAATTTCTACTTGTATTCCATCTTCGGATGATAAATGTTTTTGATCTATATATGAAAAAGCAACACTTTTATTTACAAAATGAGCAAATCCGCCTGAGGTTATATATCCAATACTTTTATCACCTTTCATCACAGCTTCATTGTTTGTAACATCAATATCGTTTGTTTGAATAATTAAAGGAACCAATCTATTTGAACTGTTATCATCTTTAGCTTTTTCTTTGCCTATAAATTCTTTATTCCAATTAATAAAAGTATCTAATCCAGCTTCTTTGGCAGTAAAATCAGGTCGATAATCTAAAGTCCATGCACCCCAATTTTTCTCTAATCTCATAGACATTAAAGCTCTTCCACCAAAAGGTTTAATATCAAATTCTTTTCCAGCTTCTATTAACTCCTCATAAAGTTTAATTTGGAAATGCGGTGCAACATAAATTTCATAACCAAGTTCACCGGTAAAGGAAATACGGTTTATGATTGTTGGAACACCACCAACAAACATTCTTCTTGAGTCTCTAAATTTAAATTTATCATTAGATACATCATCTCTAACTATTTTTTCTAAAACTTTTCTTGAATTGGGTCCCGCTATAGATATCCCATGAAAATCATCTGATCTATTTTTATATTCAACGTTAAATTTATCTAAATGACTTTCAAACCAACGTCTGTGCATTTCTTGAGCTGCACCCGAACCAAAAACCATAAATTCATTTTCATCAAGGCACGAAACTGTAAGATCACCACATAATTTTCCTCGATAAGATAACATTGGCGATAATGATATTCTTCCAGGTTTCGGGAGCTTACCTGCCATAATACGATCTAAAAACTTTCTTGCATCTTTTCCTTTAAATTGATGTTTTGAAAAATTGGCAACTTCAATTAAACCAACATTTTCTCTCACATTAATAACTTCTTTTGAGACATAATTATGTGATCTAGATCTTTTTATAGTTGGCTCCTCGTATGCATCTTTTTTATCATTTGCGAACCACAAAACATTTTCTAAACCAAAACTGTCTCCCATAACTGCACCTTGATCAACAAACCGGTCATAAAGTGCTGTTGTTTTTTGTTTTCTTCCTTTTGGTAAAGTTTCATTTGGAAATGTCATAATAAATCTTCGTTCATAATTTTCAGAAGATTTAATTGTTCCGTATTGAGGTGATGCATAATCTCCAAATCTTGCAACATCCATTGCCCAAACGTCTATCGATGGTTCTCCATCAATTATCCACTCTGCTATACATTTTCCAACTCCGCCGCCTTGGCAGAAGCCAGCCATTACTCCAACTGCTACCCAATAATTTTTCATTCCTGGAACTGGGCCAATTAATGGTGATCCATCTGGTCCAAAAGTAAAAGGTCCATTTACAATATTTTTAATTCCAGCTTTTTCTAATGCTGGCATTCTTTCAAAACCTATTGCTAATCTATCTTGGATATTATCCAATTTTGGTTCTAATAATTCATGACCAAAATTCATTGGTGTTCCTTCAACCTTCCAGGGTGTTGATTTTGGTTCATAAGTTCCAAGAAGCATTCCTTTTCCTTCTTGTCTAAAATAAATATTACCCTCAAAATCTGTTCCAATAGGAATTCTTTGATCGCCCAAAGCTTCTATTTCGGGAATTGCTTCGGTGATTAAATAATGGTGCTCCATTGGTTGAACTGGCAGATTAATTCCTGCAAGCTGCCCAACTTCTCTTGCCCATAAACCTCCAGCGTTAATAACTATTTCTGCTTTTATATTACCCTTGTCAGTTATCACATCCCAAGTTCCATCCTCTTTTTGTTTTGTGTCTTTTACAACTGTATGTGTGTAATATTTTCCACCATGAACTTTTGCTGCTTTAGCAAAAGCATAAGTCACACCTGATGGATCTACTTCCCCATCAATAGGATCCCACAATGCCAAAAGGTATCTTGATGGATCAATTAAAGGATTTTTCTTTTTTACTTCCTCTAAAGATACAAACTCTTGATCAAGGCCCATATACCTAGCTTTAGATCTTTCTCTTTTTAAATAATCCGCCCAAACTTCATTTGAAGCTAAATAAAATCCACCGCTTGGCTTGAATCCAACAGAATGGCCAGACTCTTTTTCAATTTCTTTATATAATCCGATTGTATAAGCCATCATTCTAGAAATATTCGGATCAGATGAAATCACATGTACATTTCCTGCTGCGTGCCAAGACGATCCAGATGTAAGTTCGTTTCTTTCAAGAAGAATACAATCTTTTAAACCAAACTTTGATAAATGATAAAGAATTGAACAGCCTACTACACCACCACCTATGATGACTACTTTTGCATGATTTTGCATGTTAGTATTTTATTTCTTTATTGACGTCTTTCAATGTCTTGTCTGTCCCATGGTGGAAATGTTTAGTCATATCTGGCATGTACTTCATGGCAATTGGTTTTTTGCCAACTGCAACTGCCATTTCTCTAACATGGTGAGCCTCAGCGCCACAACAAATACCAATTAAATTAATTTTTTCTTTGAGACATTCTTTTGCAAATTCAGCCATTTCAAATCTGTTACAATACAAATTATCTAGAGCAACAGGGAATGCATTTCCACCTGGAATGCAATCACATCCATGGTCAGTCTGATTTAAAAATCCTGGTTCTTCCTCTGTCGTTCTATATGGAACAGGAAGACCTGCAACATGACAGGAAACTTTTTTTCTTATTTTTTTTAAAAGTTTCATGGTCATTTCTGGACCTCTGTAACAATTCAAACCAACAACATCTGCACCAAGATCTTCTATTATTTTACATGCATCTTCGGCTGTATGACCGTCTCTTGTTAAATCTCCACGAGGTATAGCGTAATTTGCAACTGCGATTAATCCTTCGTCTTTGATAGCTTTGAGAGCAATTTTCATTTCATCTACCCAGTTAATTGTCTCTGCAACTACAAAATCAACTCCAGCCTCTTTTGCCCAAAGTACTTGCTCCTCGTACATCTTTTGACATTCTTTGAAGGAGTTTTTATCATTTGGATCAAAAATATTTGTATTAGCTACATCTCCACAAACCATTAAATCCAAATCTTTAAATTCATTTGCAGCATCCTTTGCAATTTTAAGTGCATTTTTTTGCATTGGCTCAAGCAAATGTTCTTTTCCAATAATTCTTAATTTCTCTCTATGTCCATAATAGGTGAAGGCTTGAACAACATCAGAACCTGCTCTAATAAATTCTCTATGTAATTGAGTAACCACATCAGGATGTTCTAAAACTACTTCTGGAACAAATGGACCCGCAGAAAGATATCCTCTTCTCTCCATTGCAAACAAATATCCTTCAGCAAATATAACTGGACCAGTATCTAATCTTGATATCAAATTTTTTTTCATATTTTTTTTAATAATTTATTTCCAAATAAAAGGAGGATAAAGACAATTTTCACACAACTCAAAGTTGAAACCAGTTTGCATTTTTGCTAGCTATGTGTTCTGATGATTTATAATTAATTAATTAGGAGATAATAATGAAATTAAAAAGAATATTGCTTTCTGCATTATTTGTTTTAGGTGTTACATCGTACGGTAATGTTGCTAATGCAAAATGTGGAGACATTACAATTGCTAATATGAACTGGGCTTCTGCAAATTTTATGGCTGAAGTTGACAAAATCATATTAGAAGAAGGTTATGGATGTAAAGTTGAGCTTGTGCCTGGTGCTACAATGCCTACATTTACTTCGATGCAAGAAAAAGGTGAGCCAGATATAGCTCCAGAGTTTTGGGCAAATGCAGCAAAAGTAGAGTTAGAAGCTGCTGTAGCTGAAGGAAAACTTCACTCAATTAACAAAGCACCAATTACTGGTTTAGGTGAAGGTTGGTGGGTATTGCCAGCAACTTTAGAAAAGCATCCAGAGCTTACAACTGCCGATGCAATTTTAGAAAGACCCGATCTATTCCCACACCCTGAAGATCCATCAAAAGGTGGGTTTCATATTTGTCCTCCAGGATGGAACTGTGAATTAAGTAACAGAAACCATTTTAGAGCATGGGGAATGGAAGCTAAAGGTTGGGCTATAGTAGAAACTGGATCAGCAGCAGGTCTTGATGGTTCAATTGCAAAAGCTGCAGAAAGAGGAGAAAACTGGTTTGGTTACTACTGGTCACCAACTGCTATAATTGGAAAATACGGAATGATAGCTGTAGATATGGGTGAGTACGCTGGTAAAGATAACTGGGATAACTGTTTATCAAAACCAGAGCAAGAGTGTGCTAACCCTTTAAAATCTTCATGGGTTAAATCTGAAGTTTATTCAGTCGCAACTGACAATTACAAAAAAACCGCAGGTAAAGAAGGTATGGATTATCTTGAGAAAAGAACATACCCAGGTCCAGTAATGAATGGAATGTTAGTTTGGATGGGAGAAAACCAAGCTGAAGGTGCAGATGCAGCAATTGAATTTTTGAAAACACAAGAGGACGTATGGTCTAAATGGGTTTCAAGTTCAGCGGCTAAAAAAATCAAAAAAGCACTTTAATTTTAAAAGTATGATCTCGAACCCGTTGAAAGACGGGTTCGATTAATTTAAAAAAAAATTTATGGACTTCTTTAATAAAATTCCAGTGATGGATAGAACAGCATTAAGAGAGTTAAAGAAGGGAATAGATTTAAGTTTTAAGGATTTTTCAAGAGCTTACGGGGATGGTATTGAGAGTTTCTTTGATCCACTCTTATATTTTTTAATTTGGTTAGAAAAATTATTAGTGAATAGTCCTTGGCCACTTGTTATTGGTGTATTTGCTTTATTAGCTTGGATTGGTTCAAGAAGTATTAAACTAGTAATAGGAACTATAGTTTGTTTTATCGTCATAGGGTACTTCGGTATGTGGAAGAACTGCATGGCAACAGTTGCCATCATTTCTGTTTCAACATTGGTTTGTATTGTAGTTGGTATTCCAATTGGAGTATTAATGTCAAAATCAAGTAGAGCTGAAAAAGCTATTTTGCCTGTTTTAGATATGATGCAAACTATTCCAAGTTTTGTTTATCTAATACCTATAATTATGCTTTTGGGTATAGGAAAAGTACCTGGGTTATTAGCAGTTTGTATTTATGCATTACCACCAGTAGTAAGACTTACAAATCTGGGAATAAGAGAAGTGGATAAAGAAACACTTGAGGCAAGTGAGGCGTTTGGTGCAACGCCTATGCAGAAATTAAAATCTGTTCAAATACCTCTATCATTACCAACAATCTTTGCTGGAATTAACCAAACAATTATGATGGCATTAGCTATGGTAGTAATCGCATCAATGATAGGAGTTAAAGGGCTAGGAGTGCCCATTTTACAGGCTATTTCTAATCAATATTTAGCACTTGGAATGATGAATGGTTTGGCAATAGTTGCTCTTGCGATCATCTTCGATAGAGTTACGCAGCAATATGGACAGAGAATTCAAAAACACAGAGGTCAGAAAAAATAACCCTGACACTTTGATCTAATATTTTTCTAGACAGTTATTTTAAAATAAATAATTATCCATTAATGAATTTTTCATTAGAAATTGGACCTCACACAGATCTTGATACTTTGCCAGCTGTTAAAGATGTATACGTCACAATGCTGCCTGGAGGGGATTATAAAGAGACTGCTGACAAATCTGGAGATTTGGTAAACAAAGGTTTTAATCCAGTTCCTCATTTTCCAGCTAGATCGATAAATAGTGAAAGCGAATTAAAAGATTATGTTTCAAGATGCAAAGATTTAGGTGTGAAACAAGTTCTAGTTATTGGAGGAAGTCGGGAACCAATTGGAAAGTTTGATAGTTCCTATCAAATGTTAGAGACAGGGTTTTTTGATGGGATAAAGATCGGAATCGCTGGACATCCAGAGGGGAGTCCTGATATATCCAATTCAGATTTAGAAAAAGCAATGATAGATAAAAAGCCTTATGCTGATTATATAGTTACTCAATGGTTACTTGATGCTCAGCCTATTGTTGATTTTATTTCTAAACAATCGATACCAGTTCATGTTGGAATAACTGGGCCAATGAGGATTTCAAGCTTAATAAAGTTTGCAAATATTGTAGGGGCAAAAAATTCCATTAATTTTCTTAAATCTAATTTTACAAAGGCATTAGATTTATTGAAACCTAAAGACCCTAATGATCTAATTGGGAAAGTTAAATCGCATACTGATTATTTTCACATTTATACATTCGGCGGCTTGAAGGAAACAAACAAGTGGTTGAAGGAGAATAACTATGTCTAATGAATTTGACTATAGTAAATTAAGACACGTAACATCAGTAGATCAATCTGATAGAAAAGTGCCTTATAATTTAAGACAAAGCGGACCAACAAAAGTTGAAATGTTAATTTCAACTCGTGTAAGAAAATCACCCTACTGGCATTTATCAATGAAAGCAGGTTGTTGGAGAGCAACTGTGTATAATCGTATCTATCACCCTAGAGGATATGTAAAACCTGAGGATGGTGGTGCAATGGTTGAGTATGATGCAATAGTAAATCATGTAACAATGTGGAACGTTGCTGTAGAAAGACAAATTAGAGTAAAGGGTCCAGATGCAGAAAAATTTGTTGACTATGTAATAACAAGAGATGCTACAAAAATTTCTCCAATGAGAGCAAGATATGTAATTCTTTGTAACGCATATGGTGGAGTATTGAATGATCCTATACTTTTAAGAATATCTAAAGATGAGTTTTGGTTTAGTTTATCTGATAGTGATATAGGTCTTTATTTACAAGGTGTAAATGCTGATGAGAGATTTAACGTAGAAATTGATGAAATAGATGTAAGTCCAGTTCAAATACAAGGGCCAAAATCTAAAGCATTAATGAAAGATTTATGTGGAGATCAAGTTGATTTTGACAATATGCCATTCTACGGTTTAGCAGAAGCTAAAATCGGTGGAAGAAGTTGTGTGATATCTCAATCAGGATTTTCAGGTGAAGCTGGTTACGAAATTTATTTAAGAGAATGTACTTTATATGCTGAGGATATGTGGAATGCTGTTCTTGAAGCAGGAAAAAAACATAGCCTAATGGTTATTGCCCCTGCGCACCATAGAAGAATTCAAGCCGGAATTCTTTCTTGGGGTCAAGATATGGACAACCAACATAATCCTTTTCAATGTAATTTAGGTTATCAAGTATCATTATCTGGAAAAGGAGAATGGAACAAAAAAGCAGATTACGTAGGTAAGAAAGCTCTTGAAAAAATGAAAGCTGATTTAAAAGCAGGTCACAAACCGTACAAACTTCAATTAGTTGGTCTTGAATTAGGTGGAAAACCAATTGAGGAATACGCTCCCGACTTTTGGCTAATTTCAGATGAGGGTGGTGGAGAACCTATAGGTTTTATTACTTCTCCTTGGTATCATCCTGAAAAAAAACAGAACATTGCTATGGGCTATGTGCCATTTGATGGAACGTTGAATGCAAATGGATTTCCAAAAGGAAAAGTAGGATCTAAGTTTAAGGTACATTTGCCAGAGAAATATTCTGAAACTTCAGGTAAACCTGTTGATGCAGTAATAGTAGATATACCATTTAAAGAATCTTACAACGCAAACACAAGAGAAGTTGTAAAAGGTTAAAAAATTGAAGGGAGGAGTTTAGCTCCTCCCTAGTTATAATGTTCGCACAATTTCTAGAAATTTTTTTTAAATCATTAAAATTAGATAAAAGCTTATACAAAGATAACAAATACTTTGGTGAGGCTGCAATTTATTTTGCTGGTCTTGTAATGATACTTGATGGTGTGGCTGGAGCTGTAGCAGCAAATTCAATTGTGAGAACATCAATTGGTATCTCAGGTTTGACAGCCTTATTGACGTGGCTTGTTTGGGCTATATTTATTTTTGTAATTGGAGTAAAAATTTTTCCAGATAAAGGGAGTAAAGTTCCTTTTAAAAAGATTTTAATTTCTGTGGGATATGCTCATGCGCCAGGTTTAATAAGATTTTTTGCAGTAACACCTGACTTAGTTCTACCAATTATTTTCCTTACTCAATTTTGGATTTTTGCATCTCTTATAATTTCAACAAAACAAGTTTTGAATTTAAAATCTAACTTGAAATCATTTGGAATAGTATTTTTATCTTTTCTCATAATAGCTTTTCTATCTATAACATTCATAATTAATAGAATGAATTCAATTCCAATAAGTAATATTAGCTAAAAAGGAAAAACAGTTTTAGATGTTCTGCAAGATTTGCATATTTTAAAACCAGTAAGGAATAAATTTTGAGTTACACTTTCATCTTCTTTTTTACACTCTTCACAAATATCATTTAAATCTTCCTCTAAATTCTTATTTAATTCTGCATTATATTCTTTAGTCATTATCTGTTAATCCAGCTCCTGCTGTTCGTTCTCTTGATTTGTCACTCTCATCAACATAAGTTTTTAGTGATAAATTATAAATTTCAGACCAATCATCTTCAGTAAAACTGTTCTTATTATCTAAAAATTTTAAATTAATTTTGTCTGATTTTTCTAGTACATCCCCTGTTAAATAGTTGGAGTAAATAGATTCGTTAAAATTAAATAAAAATTCTTTATCATCCATCTTTAAAAAAATTCTCTTACTAATAATTTCTGAAGTTCTGCTTACAAATGATAAAAAAATAAGTGGAAAAGCAATCTTATTTATTACAATTTCATTGAATTTAGATATTGATGAAGATTGATCAAAAAAATTTAATCCAGATAATATAGGACAATAAAAAGTCTTTGGAGTATTTGAGGCAGATATTTCATCTATATTTTCAAAATTACTAATTTTATAAATTTTGTAGTATTGGTTTAAATTTTTAAGCCCTGGTAGTCCAAACATTTCTAATAATCGAATATTTTTTCCAACCTCCTCTGATATTCCCCAAGAAAAACCAATAGCTTTGGATGCTTTTTTTGTAGTTACTTCTATTTCACTAAAGCTTCTCATTTATTTATGATTTATAAATCCATTTATCATCAAAATTTCCCAATTCTGAAGGCAAAGGTGCTCCTTGGAACATGCAAATACGCAACCATTTATCTGATCTAGGATCAAACTTTATAGCTCCAAAAAATGATAATTTTAGTCTTAACATATCAATTGGAACTAGTTTGGACCCGATTGTATTGTCTTGGATTTCTGAATAAGGAAACTTTTCTGCAATAAATGCTCTTCTGACAACGTGTCTCAAATGATTATTATCTTTTAAAAATTTTCCAATTTTAGAACTATTTTTTTTTGTAAATATAGCTTCATAAAGTTTATTTATGTCTCTTGCTATTGCCAAAGGTTGTTCTAAATCAGATCCCTCATCAATATATCTGTCTCCTATTCTAGGCTCTTCTTTATTTTTTGATATAAACCAAAAGTTTTGATTATTTTCGTCTTTTAAAAAATCAATTTTAAGTATTTCAGAATATTTATTTTCTAATATGTTTCTTAAATCTTCAATAGTTCTATCAACAGGAATGTTAAAATGCTCTTCCTCATCAGAACTCATTTGCGTAATCAATGGATTAACTATGTCATCAAATGGCTCCATCATCATAGATACAATATATTCTATACATTCATCATTTAAATTTTCCTCTGACCAGTTGTAAATTTGATTAAATTGATATGAATTTTGAAATTTAAAATCTTCTTTCATAAATTTTATAAACTTTTTTAAATCTTCAATTAAACCTTTGATTTTTTCTTTTTGAAATTCGCTATCAGTGTGCCAACTGGTTATATTCTTTAAAGATTTAATTAGGCAATTATAAAAAATATCAATCTCATTTTTTGAAACTTGCTCTATTTCTCTTATTTGTTTTAAAGCAGTTTCTCTTGCATGTATCCAATTATTCAACAAAGTAGGATGATTAACAATAAAAGGAGCCATACCAAGGCCTGTGGAATTTCCTATTCCTAAGCTCCTGCTAATTTTAGGATCTAATTCTACTGCTAGTTTTGGATTTTTATTTTTTGCAATATGATTAACCTGATCAAATGTAAATTGTCTAACGAGATAAACTAGCATCATCTCTAATCTAAAAGGTCCTCTGATTTCCTCTCTATTTTTAATTCTAAATCTGTCCGCTAAACCAAATTTTCCTGATCCATAAACTGCTGTTGTTCTATATAAATAGCCTACCTTTGATAAAATGTCTTTATTAGGTTGCTCTCCATTTGATAAACTGTCAACCACATGGTCGAAAACTCTAACTGACTTGTTAGCTCTTGATAACGTTAATTCCTTATACGAAAGTCTTCCTACCTCTTGTTTTGGAACATTATTGTTAAGTCTATCTATGTCTTCTTTTGAAGGAATTCCATCAAATAAGGTAAAAGCAGCATCCCACTTAGTGGCTATTACTCTATCTGATCTTTCGTCATCATTGATTTCGTTAGCAAAACAAATGAGAGAATATGTTCTTTTGTTTTTTGTAAATGAATAAACTGCTCTACCATGCCCTTTGTCATTTAGTTGAAATAAATCTCGGCTATATTTCCAATCTTTAAATTCAGATAAAAAAGATCTTAGAAATGATAATTTTGATTGATGAAAAGATCCCAATTTAGATAGTTTCATCAAAAATTTTGGATCTCTTAATCTTATTTCCATTAATTAATTCCTTTATAAAAATTAAACCAATTATTTCCTAAAATTCCTTCTACTTCTTCCTTATTAAAACCAACTTTTTTTAATCCATTTTCTAAATTATCAAATCCTCTGGCATCCAAAAACCAGTCAGGCTGTTTTGGAAATCCAGGTTTTTTTTTACTTCCCTCTCCATAATTTGTACTTTTAGACCAAGTTCCATTTCTCATCCATTCAACAACACTGTCAGGTTGGTTCAAACAAAGATCTGATCCAATACCAATATTTTTTACTTCCATTATTTCTGCAGTTTTAGCAACCATTTCACAAAAGCTTTCTAATTTACAATTTGTTCCATCTTTTAAATGATGAGAATATAATGACAAACCTAAGATACCCCCACTTTCAGAAAGTTTCTTTAACAAGAAATCTGATTTATTTCTTAAAGCTTGATGCCAGAAAGAAGGATTAGCATGGGTAATTGCAATTGGTTTTTCACTTATTTCTATTGCATCCAAAGTACTTTTCTCTGCTGAATGGGACATGTCCACAACTATACCTACCCTGTTCATCTCTTTAATTGCTTCTCTTCCAAAATTCGTGACTCCAGAGTCATTTTTTTCATAACATCCTGTAGCTAGAAGAGATTGATTATTATAAGTAAGTTGCATAAATCTACAACCATGCTCATAAACTTTCTCTATTAAATTTATATCATCCTCAATTGGTGAACAATTTTGAAAACCGAAAAAAATTGCTGTTTTATTGTCTGACTGAGCTTTTGTAATATCTTCAAATGTTTTTCCTAAAAATATTAAGTCTGAATTTTCTTCAAAAAATCTATCCCACTCTTTTACTCTTAGCAAAAATTCGTCATAATCTTCGTGATATACTAGAGTAACGTGTACTGCATTTAAGCCTGCTTCCCTATTGATTAAAAAAATATCTCTAGACCAATTACAATATTGAAGATTGTCAATTCGATAGTTCATATTTAAAGACCATATAAGTATAATATAATTTGTCGACTAGTTTAAATTTAAAGAATATGCTAATCTAAACTAATTCAAATTTATATCATGAAAAACAAAAAATATAGTCACAAGGTATCAATTGTTATGGGAAGTAATTCTGATTACTCAACCATGAAATTTTGTGAAAAAATTCTTAAATTGCTTAAAATTAATTATGAAACAAATATAGTTTCAGCTCATAGAACTCCAGAACGCATGTTTAAATATGCAAAATCTGCTGAAAAAAATAATATTTCTGTGATAATTGCTGGAGCAGGAGGATCAGCCCATTTGCCAGGAATGATTGCGTCTCTGACAAGAATTCCAGTAATTGGAGTGCCAATTGAAAGTAAAAAATTAAAAGGTATGGACAGTTTACTTTCAATAGCTCAAATGCCAAAAGGTATACCGGTTGGAACTGTAGCAATAGGTACAGATGGAGCAATAAATGCCGCATTATATGCAGCTTCAATTATCTCTACGTTTGATATGGGTGTTAAAAATAATCTCAACAAGTGGCGATCTAAACAATCAAAATCTGTTAAAAAAAAACCTAAATAAATGAGCCAGCCAGTTTTAGGAATAATTGGAGGTGGTCAGCTAGGCAGTATGCTTTCTGAAGCTGCTAAAAAGATAGATATAAAAACTGTAGTACTTAGTGATGATCCAGATGCGCCTGCCAAAAATTTTGCAAATAAGTTCATTTATGGAAAGTATAATGATACAAAAATTATAACAAAATTTATTAATAGCGTTGATTTAGTTACCTATGAATTTGAAAATATACCCTTTGATATATTAAATGAAATAAATAAATCAAAGAGTGTTTTGCCCAAACCAGAAATAAATAGTTTAATCCAAAATAGATTATCTGAAAAAGATTTTTTAAATAAAAATAATATTAGAACAACTAACTATGCTTTAATTAAAAATAAGGATGAGATAAAAGATAATGAAAACCTTCTACCTGGGTTACTAAAAACTACTACTCTTGGATATGATGGTAAAGGTCAATATAAATTAAATAGTTTTATTGACGTAAATGAAGACATTGATTTTACTAAAGAATATATTTTAGAAAAGTTTATTAATTTAAAAAAAGAAATTTCAATTGTCATATGTAGATTTGGCAATCAAAAATATGAAATATATGAACCGATTGAGAATGTTCATGAGGATCAAATTTTGAAACATTCAAAAATTCCTGCTGAAATTTCAGAAACAATAAAGGTAAAATCTAAAGAATGGGCAAAACAAATTGTTGAAGAACTAGATTATATTGGAACCTTATGTGTTGAGTTTTTTATTGATAAAAATGAAAACTTATATGTTAATGAAATTGCACCTAGAGTTCATAATTCTGGTCATCTAACAATAAACTCACATAATGTTAGTCAATTTGAAAATCATATAAGAGCTGTTTGTGGTTTAAAAAAAATCGATACAAAAAAAATATATAATGCTCAAATGATTAATCTCATTGGTGATGACATAACAATTTATAGAAGTAAAACTTTTAAAGAGAATGAGTTTTTTTATGATTATTTAAAAAAACAAGTAAAAGCAAAAAGGAAAATGGGACATTTAACAATCATCAAAAAATAATTTTATATAGGTTGTATTAGAGAAATATTGTTATTTGTTGGCTTATTTACATCCTTAGAAATTTCATAAAAAGAAAGTTTTGATTTTTGCGATTGTTTTAAATAATTTGAACCTGAAATTTCAATATTCAAATATTTATTAACATCACTTTCATTTAAGATAACTGGCTGTCTGTGATGAATTTCTGTTACATTTGAACTTGCTTCTTCAGTAATCATACAAAATTGATCTTCTTCATAAATACCAGCAATATAAATAAGTTTCTTATCCTCTCTTAAAAAGTAATAAGGCGTCTTCTCTTTTTCTATTCTCTTCCATTCATAAAATCCGTCGGCCACAGCAACACATCTTTGAAGCTTTATTAACTTTTTAAAAGAGACCTTTTCATCAATCGTCTCTAATCTTGCATTAATCAGTGGTTTAAAGTCTTTTTTTTTAGCCCAACTAGGTACAATCCCCCACTTTAAATTTTCAAGAGTATTTCCATTGTTATATTTCTTAATAACCGGAAGTTTTTGGTAAGGATGTGCATTATAATTTTCTGAGTCCTCTACTTTAATCGCAGTTTTAACGATTTTACTTGTTTTTGAAACTGCATTGGTGATGACGTATCTTCCACACATTTTTTTTTCGTATTGGTTTAATTTTTTTTTAGATTATATGTTCATGCAAATGATTAAATCAATAGAAAATAACTTTGACCACCCAAAGGTAAATCATCTTTTAATAAAACACTTTATTGAATTGAGATCTGTTTCTTCTAAAGGTAGCACTCATGTTTTAGATATCTCTGGACTTAAAGATCCGAGTATAAAATTTTGGAGCTTGTGGAATAATAATCATTTGATTGGGTGTGGAGCCTTAAAATTTATTGGACCAAATCATGGAGAATTTAAATCTATTAGAGTATCTGACGATTTTAGAAATAGAGGTATTGGTAGTAAAATAATCTCACATTTGATAATTCAGGCAAAAAAATTAGGTATAAAAAAGCTTAGTATTGAAACGGGATCTGGAAAATTCTTTTTACCTGCAAGAAAACTTTTTGAACATTTCAAATTTGTTAAGTGTAAACCATTTGCTCACTATAAAGAGGACCCTAATTCTTGTTATTACACTTTAGATTTATAATTTTATGGGAGTAGAAAATAAAAAACCCTACATACTTTATGTTGCTGAGGCAATCTATTTAGAAATATTTCAAATTAAAAAACAAAATATTGATATTTCCAATATAGATGCAATTGAAAGATTTATGGGTTCAAAATTGTATGAAAAAGTAAGTAGTGGTAAATTTCATGATGAATGGTTTGAGAAACTAAAAGAAAACGATTTTGTTGATGAAACCTCAGGAGAAAAAATTTCTAAAGAGGTTTTAAGGCTTTTGAATTTACAAAAAGAAGCAATGATTAAACAATTGATTAAATTTCCTGATTTGTACTATGCAAAGAGTCATTTTCCCTTGGAAATATCACAAAGAGCTACAAATCATTTGTGGAGAGTGTGCGAAAGTTATGAATTGTGGTGCAAAGAAACAAAAAATAATAGTCTAATTAAATTAAATCTTTTAGATTAAGAATAAATGAACAAAATCATTCAATTTATAGACTCAACACTTTTGGATTTAGGAAGACAATTTAAATTGTCTTATTTACCTCCATTAATGATTTACGTGGCAGCAGGTATATCTGGACTTACAGGAATAGTAGGTACTTTCTTTGTAAAAGATTACTTAAATTTATCTGCAGCATTTCTTGCAGGATTAGGTTTCTGGGCAGGAATACCTTGGGCTTTAAAAATGCCACTAGGGCATTTGGTAGATTTAATATGGAATAAAAAGAATTACATGGTTTACGTCGGTGCCTCATTAATTGCTGCAAGTTTATTAATAATGTACGGACTAATAATTCATACAGAACAAATGTCATCTTATCTAAAAGTTGAAACTTGGTTTGTAATAAGTGTACTTTTAGCTCCTATTGGTTATGTAGTTCAAGATGTTGTTGCTGACGCAATGACAGTCGAAGCTGTGCCTTTAATAAATGAGAACGGAGAAAAATTTACAGCAGATCAAGTTAAAATTATGCATACAACGATGCAAACACTTGGAAGATTTGCAATTATAGGTGGGACAGTGTTGGTTGCTCTTGCCAATGTGATATTATTTAAGGGTGTAGACGACCTTGAACAGACTGAAAAAATTCAATTATACGGCTCGATATATCTTTATGCATTAATAATACCAATGGTTTCAATTTTAGGTGTTATTTTTGCTGCTTATTTAAAAAATAAAAAGAAAAACATTTTAATTAGACAAGGTCTATCTGGTGAGGAAGACAATTTTAATCACGAAAAAACGAAAGTTAATTGGTGGATATTAGGCGGTAGTTTAATTTTTGTAATTTTCACATTGAGCGTCGGTTCGTTAGGATTACCTTTTGCACAAGAAATTGTTTTTTTAGGTTCTATGTTAATCATTTTATTTCTTATGAATAAACTTATGAAGGAATTACCTGAAAAGTTAAGATTTACTATAGTTGGAACTGCTATAATTATTTTTATATTTAGAGCCATGCCCGGACCTGGACCAGGCTTATCATGGTTTGAAATTGATGAACTTCGATTTAATGAACAATTTTTTTCTATACTGTCTTTACTAGCATCTATACTTACATTAGTTGGAATAATAATTCTTAGACCATTCATGGCAAAAAATTCTATTGCTAAAATAATTGTTATTTTATCAATTGCTGGATCAATATTATTTTTGCCAAGTGTTGGAATGTATTATGGATTTCATAACTGGACTTCTTCGTTAACAAACGGAATTGTTGATGCAAAATTTATAGCAATAATTAATACAGCATTAGAATCTCCATTGGGTCAAATATCTATGATTCCACTTTTGGCTTGGATTGCTAAGAATGCACCTTCACATTTAAAAGCAACTTTTTTTGCAGTTTTTGCCTCATTCACTAATTTAGCTTTGTCTGCAAGTGCTTTATTAACAAAATATCTCAATGAAATTTTTACAATTACAAGAGAAGTAAAAGATAAGGTTACAAACGCAATTTTAACTACAGCAGACTATTCTGAGCTAGGATTGTTATTAATAACAGTTACGATTATTACCTTAATTATACCGGTGCTATTTGTTTTGTTTATTCAGAAATCTAGATTTAAAACTGAAGAATAATAACTAATTACACTTATAGCCAAATTCTAAAGAAGCATCAGTGATAGAATGGTATAGAGATTCCCCAAAACTTCTTAGAGAAAAAATTCTTACTTTTTCCGGTTCGTTTTCAACCATGTCAACTATAAAAGAAATTCCATTATAAGCTGAGTTAATACTCATATTTTTTGTTAGAATGTTAAAATTAAAAGGACATCCTTTTTTTAAAACTTCTTTTACATATGGTCCTTCTAATTCTATCGTTGCTTTAGAATGAGAAAGGTCTGTAACAGCAAAATCATTTTCATTAAAAGTGCTGTAAATTTCTTTTAACAATTCTTTTTTATGAGAAACTAAAAGCCAATTATTTGGTGAATTCCACAAAACTCTTATATTTTCATTTGAAACTACTTTTTGTGCCTGATTTACAAATTTTAAATTGTTAAAATTTATATCATCAATTTTAATTGAAGAATTTTTATACTGAAATATTTGAACGATTAATAAATTTTTTAATTCTTTAATTTTTAATAATTCATTTTCAGATTTATTTTCAAAGTTTCCAAAGGACCCCTCGACATGGATATTTTGTAATGCAGAAATCACCGTCATCCTCTTACCCTCTTTCCTTCAGGATCAACATAATGAGATGAAACAATTTCCACAGGAATAGTTTTATTTTTTAAAGGTGACATAGCAAATAGCTTTTGCCCTATCATATTTTTACCATCTTTAATTATCGCAAGTGAGAATGGATTATCATACTCAACACTCCAACATGATGCTGAGACATGACCTAATTTAGGGTTTGGAAGTTTTGCTTTAGGGTCTTTAACAATATATGAACCTTCAGGAATACTTGTTGTTTTGTCTAATGGAACAACACCTACTATTTTTTCTCTATCTGGTTTTGTAAAAGCTGATCTGCTTAAAGATCTTTTACCAATAAAGTCTTTTTTCTTACTTACTAAACCTTCTAGCGATGCATCATGAGGAATTGTTCTCCCATCAAGCTCAGAGCCAGCAACGTGGCCCATTTCTATCCTTAAAGTCGATAAGGCCTCAGTTCCGTATGGCTGTATTTGGAATTCTTTACCAACTTCGATAATTTTTTCCCACATGAAATTACCATAGTCTGATTCCACATTAACTTCATAAGCAAGCTCTCCTGAAAATGAAATTCTATAAATCTTTGAAGGAATGCCAAATAAATCAGCTTCTTTGTAACCCATAAATGGTAGACCTTCATTAGATACATCAGTATTTGGAAATAATTTCATTAATAATGCTCTTGAATTTGGGCCTGCTATTGCAGCACCAGCCCACTGCTCTGTTGTCGAGACTACATTAACATTTAATTCTGGCCAAACTAACTGCAAATAATATTCTAAATGAGACAAAACATTTGCTGCCTGAGCTGTTGTAGTTGTCATGTGGTAATGATTTTCGGAAATTCTTGTTGTTGTTCCATCATCCATTACAATTCCATCTTCTCTTAGCATTACTCCATATCTTGCTTTACCAACTGGTAGCTTAAGCCATGCATTAGTATAAACTCTATTTAAAAATTCTGCAGCATCGGGACCTTTAACATCTATTTTTCCTAAAGTAGTTACATCACATACACCTACATTTTTTCTTACATTTTTTGCTTCTCTTTTTGAGGCTTCAAATAATGTTTCATTTCCTTGTTTGTAGTATCTTGGTCTTAACCAAACTCCAGCATCAACAAATACAGCTTTATTTTTTTCATGCCATTCGTGCATTGGTGATTTTCTTGTCGGTTTAGAATGTTTGCCAACTTCTCTTCCAACAATCGCTCCAATTGAAACAGGTGTATAAGGTGGCCTAAATGTAGTGTGGCCAACTTGTGGTACAACTTTATTTTCAATGTCTGACACTAATTGTAAACCATTAAGATTACTTGTCTTACCTTGGTCTGTTGCCATTCCAAGAGTGGTATATCTTTTTACATGTTCGATTGATCTAAAACCTTCTCTTAAAGCCAGCTCTATATCTGTTACAGCCACATCGTTTTGAAAATCTAAAAATCTTTTATAGGATTTGCCTTTTGGTAATGGAACACACCAAAACTTGTCGTGCTGTGTAGATTTTTTTTCAACTACAGTTGGAATAGAAACTTTATTATTATTTTCTGTTATTTTGTTTGAGACTTCATATCCTTTATCAAATGCTTCGTTAATGGTTTCTTCTAAAGTAAATTTACCATTTGCTGAACCAATAGTATTTTCTTTCTGTTTAGATTTTTTTGGAATAAAAGCATCTATTTTTTCATTAAATTCAGATTTATTTCCAGATTGAGATGCTAAATGAATTGATGGCGTCCAAAACCCTGAAACACAGATACAATCACATTCTATATTTTCTATATTTGATAAATCTTTTTTATTATCAGATATTTTTGCAATATCTGCTGATTTGACTTTTTTGTATCCCTTAGCAGCCACTACAACATAGGAAAACTTAATTTCAATTCCTAAATTTTTAGCTTCAGTAATAATGTCAGAAGATGGTTCTTTTCTAGTATCTAAAATTAGTGGATTTACGCCATTTTTTTTGAATTCTATAGCAGTTTCATATCCACTGTCATTATTAGTAAATATCAATGGTTTTTTTCCAACTAAAACTCCATAAACCTTCATGTATTCTTTAGCAGCTGAAGATAACATTACGCCCGGGGTATCGTTATTACCAAATACTAACGGCCTTTCAATTGAACCTGATGAAATCAGAACTTCTTTTGCTCTTATGTACCACAAACGTTGTTTGGGTAAATATTTTTGGGTTTTGGGCAAGTGATCACTTATTCTTTCTGACATTACCAGCATGTTATGATCATAATAACCAAATACCTGTGATCTATTTTTTACAATTACATTAGACATTGACTTTAACTCTGTAATTATTTTCTCTGACCATTCAATACCAGTTTGATTGCCAATATTTACATCACTAGTTAATAAGCTTCCTCCATACCTTGGTTTGTCTTCAGCTAAAATTACACGTGCACCGTTTTTCGCTGCTGCGTATGCACTGGCTAAACCTGAAGGCCCTGATCCAGTAATCAATAAATCACAATATTCATATTTATGTTCGTATCTTTCCTTATCATGTTTGATTGATGCTTCTCCAAAACCTGCTGCCATTCTAATAAAAGGTTCATAAATTTTATACCAAAAGCTTGGTGGCCACATAAAAGTTTTATAATAAAACCCAGCTGGAAAAAACATTTTTAAGAAATTATTAATTGCACCAATATCAAAGTTTACACTAGGCCAACAGTTTACACTTTTAACTTCTAAACCTTCAAAAATCTCCTGTTCAGTAGCTCTAATATTAGGATCTCTCTCATTATTTCTTTCTAATTGTAAAATTGCATAAGGTTCATCAACACCAACTCCAAAGAAACCTCTCGGTCTATGATATTTAAAACTTCTCCCAACAAGATGCACTCCATTTGCTATTAAAGCAGAAGCAATAGTATCTCCTTCATAACCAAAATATTTTTTACCGTTAAATATAAAAGAAATTTTTTTATTTCTATTTACCATTCCAATGTTATTTAATCTAAAATCTTGTGACATTATTCAGTCAGTTCATCTGCTTTATAAGTTTTAAAAATTTCGTGAGTTGAAGTATCTCTCTCAACTTTAATCCATTGTCTGCAGCCAGATATATGGTGCCATAACTCTAAGTGTTTTCCTCTTGGACTTTTTCTCAAATAAACAAAATTATCCCAATCCTGGTCGCTAATTTCCTTATTAAGCTCTGGTCGTTTTACTGTTGCATCTCCGCCATAAGCAAACTCATTCTGTGATCTTAATCCACAATGTGGACAGAATATATAGAGCATTTAAGATATCCAAGTTTTGGTACCAAGACCTTTTTCATCAATTAAATCACCAGTATTAAATCTATTTAAACTGTAACCTGCATTTAATTCATGAACTCTATCCTGTGCAATTGTGTGTGCAAAAGTCCACCCTGAAGCAGGAGTAGCTTTAAATCCACCATAACACCAGCCACAATTTAAGTATAAGCCATCAATATGTGTTTTATCAATAATTGGTGAACCGTCCATTGACATATCCATAATTCCACCCCAAGTTCTAAGCATTTTCAATTTGCTAAGAAATGGAAACATTGCAATACCTTCAGTCAATACGTGTTGGAGTGTTGGTAAATTTCCTCTTTGAGAGTAACTATTGTATCCATCCAAGTCTCCACCCATAACCATCTCTCCTTTATCTGATTGGCTACAATAAAAGTGACCTGCACCAAATGTAACAACATGGTCAAGTAAAGGTTTAACAGGTTCTGATACACATGCTTGAAGAAGATGAGTTTCAATTGGTAATGTCATATTTAACATTTCTGCTAAAATATTTGTACTTCCTGCAACACACAAGCCAACTTTTTTCGCTTTGATATCTCCTCTAGAAGTTCTTAAACCAAGTATTTTACCGTTAGTAACATCAAATCCTGTAACTTCACAATTTTGAATTATATCAACACCCATCGAATCTGCTTGTCTTGCATATCCCCAAGCAACAGCATCGTGTCTAGCAGTCCCAGCACTTGGTTGCATCAAACCTCCAAAAATTGGAAATCTAACATTGTCTGAAAAATCTGCCATTGGAATAAGTTTTTGAACCTCTTCCCTATTTAATAAAACAGCATCAATTCCATTTAAGCGCATTGAATTTCCTCTTCTAGAGTATGCATTCATTTGTGCATCTGAATGGGCAAGATTAATTATTCCCCTTGGAGAAAACATTACGTTGTAATTCAAATCCTGACTCATCTTTCTCCACAAATCCATACCAAATTCACTGAACAAAGCATTGTCATCATGCATATAGTTTGATCTAATTATTGTGGTGTTCCTTCCAACGTTACCTCCGCCTATCCACCCTTTTTCAATAATAGCTACATTTGTAATGTTGTGCTCTTTAGCTAAGTAGTACGCAGTTGCTAAACCATGACCCCCGCCACCTATGATAATCACATCATATTCTTTTTTAGGAGTTGGATCTTTCCATGCTACTTCCCAATTCTGATGATCTGAGAATGCATTTTTAATAAGGCTAAAAACTGAGTATTTTTGCATTTTATAATTTTATCCAATTAAACATAAATTTTTTCTTATTTTTTATATATATATTTTTTAGATGTTTAAAATCAAACCAAAAAAGTATAGACATTTTGCACATTAAACAATTATAAATTTTAAACTAAATGTCGAAATCAGATATTCAAATAGCTAGAGAAGCAAAAATGAAACCTATCCAAGAAATTTTGGATGGAGTGGGAGTACCCGACAAAACTGAGGCATATAGTCCAATAAGTAGATATATAGCTAAAATCAAACTTGAATACTTAGAAAAATTTAAAGACAAAAAGGATGGAAAATTAATACTAGTAACAGCAATTACACCTACACCGGCAGGGGAAGGAAAGACAACAACTTCTGTAGGATTGTCAGATGGATTAAATAAAATAGGTAAAAAATCTATTGTTTGTTTAAGAGAACCAAGTCTTGGTCCTTCTTTTGGAATGAAAGGTGGGGCTGCTGGTGGTGGTTATGCTCAAGTAGTTCCTATGGAGCAAATAAATCTTCATTTCACTGGAGACTTCCATGCAATTACATCTGCACATAATCTTTTATCTGCGTTAATAGATAACCATATATATTGGGGAAATAAACTAAACATAGATGTCAGAAGAATAGTTTGGAAAAGAGTTCTCGACATGAATGATCGAGCTTTAAGATCTATAAATATTAATCTTGGTGGCGTTGCAAATGGATTTCCAAGAGAAGATGGTTTTGATATTACCGTTGCATCAGAAATAATGGCAATCTTTTGTTTATCAAATGATTTGCATGATCTTGAAAATAGAATTGGTAATATCACTATTGCTTATACTAGAGATAAAAAACCAATATACGCAAAAGATTTAAAAGCGCAGGGTCCAATGACTGTTTTGTTAAAAGAAGCTATTAGACCGAACGTAGCGCAAACCTTGGAAAACAATCCTGCAATAATTCATGGTGGACCATTTGCAAATATTGCCCATGGATGTAATTCTGTTTTAGCAACTAAGACAGCATTAAAACTTTCAAATTATGTTGTAACAGAAGCAGGGTTTGGAGCTGATTTAGGAGCAGAAAAATTCTTAGATATTAAATGTAGAAAATCAGGATTAAAACCAAGTTGTGTTGTGATTGTTGCAACTATAAGAGCTTTGAAAATGCATGGTGGAATTAAAAAAGATGAATTAAAAAATGAAAATGTAGATGCAGTAAAAAAAGGATTGGTTAACTTAGAAAGACATATAGAAAATATTCAAAAATTTGGCTTACCTGTAACAGTAGCTATAAACCACTTTGTTTTAGATACTGATAAGGAAATTGATGAAGTTACTAAGTTTTGTGAACAAAAAGGTATCAAAGCCTCTATATCAAAGCATTGGGAAAAAGGTGGAGAAGGTGCAACTGATTTAGCAAATGATGTAGTTGAACTATGTGAAAAAGATAGTGATTTTAAATTTTTATATGATGATAAAACTTCATTATTTAAAAAAATAGAAACAATTGCTAAGGAACTTTATAGAGCAAGCGAAGTGGTTGCAGATACTAAAATTAGAGACCAATTAAAAGCTTTTGAAGAAAGAGGTTACCAATCATTACCAATTTGTATTGCAAAAACTCAATATAGTTTTTCTACTGATCCAAATCTAAAAGGAGCACCTTCAGGTCATGTATTACCAATAAGAGAGGTAAGACTGTCATCAGGGGCAGAATTTATCGTTGTTGTATGTGGTGCAATAATGACGATGCCTGGATTACCAAAAGTGCCAGCTGCGGACGCAATTCGTATTAATGAAAAAGGTGAAACGGAAGGTCTATTTTAAAAGATAATTAAGCCAGTTTTCAAGTTCACGCATTCTAAGATCTTTATTTGTTATCTTATTTTCTTCTGCGATCATTCTTACATGATTATTTATCTCTTGCTCATCCACAAAAGCATTATTATTTAAAAGACGTTCTTTTCTAAAATGTATAAGGCTTATCATTTTATCGTAAGTTATTTCAGGGTGATATTGAATACCCCATATATCACTTGCTGCAGAATGAAAATTTACTCCCATAACTTTATTTATAGGATTTGAGGCTAGCAATTTTGAATTTTTTGGCAATGTTGTAACTTCATCAAAATTAAAAGCGGGGGTATTAAAAATTTTACCTTTATTTTTATATATTGGATGTTGTAATCCATCATTATTAATTTCAATATTAAGTGCTATGCCTCTGTGAGATCCATTTGCACATCTCTTTACCTGTCCTCCTGCTACTGTCACAGCAACCTGGAGTCCCCAGCAAATAGCTAATATTTTTTTAATTTTTTTTTGGCACTCTCTCATAAATTCGATCTGTCTTCTTATTTCAATGGTGTCATTGTAAATATTCAGACTACTTCCACCCCATATTAGTCCATCATATTTATCTAGATCTGTTACTTTGTCAGAAATATTTTGATCAGATGAGGGATTTACAACATCTATCTTAATTTGGTCAGTGAAATAAGCTATACTATCTTTTAAACTTTCGGTATGTGTTTTAATTCCACCATCAGTAAAACTCTGATTCTCTTCTCTTAAATTTCCCTCAACTATTAATATTTTTTTCATCAAAATAATTCTCCCGAAATACTATGCTCATACATAACTTTCATATCATTTATACTCAATTTTTTCGGGTTTGAGGATGTTGATGGATCATCAAGAGCCATCTTTGCTAAATCATTTAAGTTCATTTTATTTATTTCTATTACATCTGATAGTTTATGTGGAATATTCAATTCTTTTCTTAGCTCTAGTATCCATTCTAGAAAAGCATCAAAACTTTTATTTAAGTTAAGGTAATCACAAATAGAAATAATTCTTTCCTCAATATTATCTTTATTAAAACTTAAAACATATGGCATAAATATTGCATTAGACAATCCGTGATGAAGATTAAATTGAGCATTAAGAGGATGACTTAGTGAATGAATGGCTCCTAAGCCTTTTTGAAATGCAGTAGATCCCATACTGGCTGCAGCTAACAAATCAGATCTTGCATCCAAATCACTTCCATTCTTTACAGCTTTTAAAAGTGATTTTTTTATCAACTTCATACCTTCAATCGCTATTCCATCAGCCATGGGGTGAAAACCAGGAGCACAAAATGCCTCTAAATTGTGTGCTAATGCATCCATTCCTGTAGCTCCTGTTAAACGGGGAGAAAGTTCTTTAGTAAGAATTGGGTCTAATATGACAATAGATGGTAAAAATTTTGGGTGGAAAATTATTTTTTTTATTCCAGTTTTTGAATTAATTATTGCTGATGCTCTGCCAGTTTCTGACCCAGTTCCAGCAGTTGTTGGAATTGCAATTATTGGAGAGATATTTTTTTCATCTGCCCTTTTCCAATAATCACCAATATCCTCAAAATCCCAAATTGGTCTTGATTGTCCAGACATAAAAGCTATAGCTTTGCCGACGTCTAACGCACTTCCGCCTCCAATAGCTACTACACTATCGCAACTATTTTTTTTGAAAACTTCAACACCTTCATCTACATTCTCTCCTGTTGGGTTTCCTGAGAAATTAGAAAAAGTAGATAATTTTAATTTCTTTTCTAAATCATTTACTAGATCTTTTATAAATTCTAAATTGATTAAGTCTTTATCTGTTACTAATAATGGTTTTAAGGTTTTAATTTCAACACAAGCCTTTTCTAGATCCTTAGCTCTATCTTTGCCTACCCAAACGGTTGTGGGGTAATTCCAATTGTAATTAGTCATTTTTATTTTCTAGTATTAAGTCTAAAAATAATGCGGCAGTCCAAGAAAAATTTGTAGCACCAAAACCTTTACCGGTTTTGCAACTAAAGTATTCATTAAATCCTTTTTGCTTTACTAAATTAATAGTTTTTCTTTTTATTTGTTTAGCAAATTTAATATTCTTATTTTTTAAGCCTTGATATATTATCCAATTACAATTAATCCAGACTGGACCTCTCCAATATCTTTTCTCTTCAAATTTTTGGTGATTTGATTTTACACTTGATAATAAATATTTTTCTTTAGAACTATGTTTTTTTAAGTTTTTAATAATTTTGTTATTTAATACTTTATCTTTTAAATCTGCAAATAAAATAAAATAATGAGTAATTGATGGAATGTTTATTTTTTTTTTATTTTTTAAATCGACGTTGAAAAATGTATTTTTTTTCTGATTATATAATTTTACAATTTTATTTTCAGATTTTAATATATAAGATTCTAATTCAGTACTTTGTAAATTGAATATATTTAATAATTTAAGCAGATCTTTATTTGCTCGTAAAAATATAGAGTTAAAACCAACATCAACTACATTGAATAACGACGCTTTGTAAAGCTTTTTTGGATTATAATTATTTTTTCTCAAATGATTTTTGATAGTTACGTATCTATCATAATCAATATCCAATGGCCTATATTCAGGATTAATAACTTTGTTATCTCCCCTTTTGTATTTTAAGTTTTTTGGGACTTTTACTTTGCTCATAGGTTTATCCCACAATGGTGAATTATCGTAGCCACTTTCCCAAGGATGCAAAATTGAGACTAATCCAGTATTATTTGGATCTCTAAATTTAATTAACCATTTGTGATATTTTAATATTCCTTTAGCTATTTTTTTAAATTCAGCTCTATCTTTATTATTAATTCTTTTTTTATCTAAAATTAGTTTTAAAATTATTGCAAGAATTGGTGGTTGGGTAATGCCAGATGAGTGTATTTTATTTCCACAAGCCCATACAGAATGGTTTGGATAATAGTTGGTATTTAAATCGTGAAACAAAATATGAGGTATCATTCCATCTTTCCATTGACCTCTTATTAATGTCTTTATTTCATCTAGAGCATATTTAAGTTTAAAATGTGAATATCCTAAAGCAATAAAACCTGAGTCCCAATTCCATTGTGCTGGATACAACTTGTTATTGGTTGGTAATGTATAGCCTTTTTTTTTATTACCTAATAAAACTTTCTTAGCTGATTTGATAAAATCTTCCACTAACCTTTTACACTTCCTGCAGTAAGACCGCTAACTAGATATTTTTCAAAGTATACAAAAATTAATAATACTGGTATTGTTACAACTACCGATCCAGCCATTAGATATTGTCTTGGTGTTTCGGCATCACCACTAAGATATTGTATTGCCCTTGATAAGGTGAATGAGTTTGGATTATCCAAAAACATCAAAGAAAATAAAAACTCATTCCAGGCGATCATAAAGACGTATAAAGCAACTGAAGAGATTGCAGGTATACTTAATGGTAAAATTATTTTTATAATTATGCCAAACCAATTTAATTTGTCCATGATTGCTGCTTCTTCTAGCTCTTTAGGAATACTTCTAAAATAACCTTGTAACATGTAAATTGCAACTGGCAAAGTAGTTGCTGTATAAACAATTAATAAACCACCTACCGAGTTTCTTAAACCTAGTTGACTAAAAACAGTATACAAAGGAATAACTAATACAATAGCAGGAAACATATAAATAATTAAAATTGAAGTCGACAAAAAGTTTTTTCCAAAGAAGTTTAACCTTGCTACAGCATAAGCAGCTGGTATTGCAAATAGTAAAGTAACTATCACTGTCCCAACTGAAACAAATGTACTTATTAGTATATATCTGCCAAATTTGTAAGTATCAAATATCACAAAGTATGACTTAAATAATTCCTTAAAATCTTGCTTAAAATTTATACTAAAATCTAAAGGATTAATTAGCAAAGCAGCTTGTGTTTTAAAGCTTGTTATCAACATCATATAAAATGGAAATAAAATGACAAATGAGAATAAAACAATTCCAAAAAGAGTTAAAAAATCAAATATTACAATTTGTGATGAATGCTCAGATGCTAAATATTTTCGACTATATTTATTAATTTTTAATGAGAAAAATATCAATATTGCAAATATTCCAATATTGTACCAAACGGGCATTACCTGAAATAAAAATCCATCTACAAAGGTAAATATAAAGGCAAATAAAGTTGATTTTATTAAATAATTTAACTTTTCACCTATAATTAAATTTAAAAGACTAATAGCGATACCTAAAGTAATAATTATTTCAAAATTAAAATTTTTTAACTCAACTCCTTGCAAAGTTACTAAAATTTTCCAAATAGAGACCAAAGAAAACAAAAATATAGAGGATATTAATGCGTAGTATATTAAACTTTTAATTTTCATCGGCCCTCTTACCTATTAATTTAAAGTAAACGAACATAAATAATAGCAGTAAAGCAACTATTACAATTGATACGGCTGACCCCATACCAATATCGGAAATAGTAAATCCTTGCTCATAAACATTTATTGGCAAAGTTCTAGTTCCAGATGCGCCTCCAGTTAATAAAAAAATATCTTCGAATTTATTAAAGTTCCAAATAAACCTAATCATAAAGAGAATAGATATCACAGCTGCTATCTGTGGAAGAGTGATACTAATAAATTTTTGTAAAGGACCAGCACCATCCACTTCGGCTGCCTCATATAATTCTTTAGGTACTGCTTGAAGTCGAGCTAATATAAATAAGAAAGCTAATGGAAAGTATCTCCAAATTTCAAAAATAATTACAGTTGTTAATGCTAATCGTAATTTAAGATCAAAACCAAAAAAATTTATTGTTAAATATTTTTGACCCAATAAATTTAAGGGCTCTTGTATGACTTGAAAATTCATCAATAGATTATTTAAAGTTCCACTGTAAGGGTCTAATAATAACTCCCAAGTATAAGCTAGAGCAACAACTGGGCCCACGTATGGAAAAAGTAAAACACTTCTCATAAATGTTCTTCCAAAAAACTTCTGGTTCACAAGTTGAGCGGTGAGAATTCCAAATACAATCGAACCGATTGTGCCAAAAAAAGTATAGTAGAAAGTAGTTGATAATAAATCAAAAAATTCATTTTGAAAAAAAACCTTTTTAAAATTCTTTAAGGTAAAATTAGTATTTAATAGAATATTATCTGATTTACCCGATAATTTTGGTTTAATAGTTTTTATTTCTTTTTTGTTTATTGTTTTACCATCAGAACTCTTTAATAATATTTGAAAATTTTCCTTGTATTTAGCTTGCCAATTTCCAAAGTCACAATAAATTTTATTTGATTTAACCCTGCATCTTTCATCTAAATTTATAGGCTTAATATTCTTAGGTAATTTATCTTGAAATTTGACGTTCCTTATTTCTAAAATTAATGAACTATTTCTAAGTTTGTAAATAATCTTTAATTGATCTGGATTATCTTTTATGGATTTAACAATTTTTTTTGCTCTAGGCTCAGGGATCCTTATATCTTTTAATCCAACCTCTTTAAAACTTATCCATACATTTGCAAATATTGGAAATAAGATAATTGAAAAAACAAGGAAAACTGCAGGTAATATTAATATATATGCAGTTCTTTTTTCTATTTTTGAAAGTGTATCACTCATAAAAAAAGCGGATAATACATATTATCCGCTTTTAGTTAAATTTAAATTATTAGATTAAAATTGAGAGAGTTTTTGATTGATCATATCTACTGCTTGATCAATATCAATCTGTCCATCAACATAAAGTCTAGTTATTCTATTAATAAACTTGTTATTAATAATTTTAGAAGCTCTAGAAAGTTCACCTTCTTTTACACCCCATCTTTGAGCTTTATCTAATCCAGCAACGATATTATTTATAACATCCTCTGAATATAAGTCTGATAAAGGTGCTTTTCTATCAACTCCAACAGGTAGTTTACTCCATGCTTTTGTAAACGCCTCAGGATCGCTTGAGTTTCCTCTTCTCACAGGAAATTTACCTTCTGGTGCGATTGAAAGTGTCTTTGTATAACCTTCATCCATTGAATATTTGATAAACGCACTTGCTTCTTCTGTATCAGCATCTGCTGTTATTCCAAAGTATCTTACATCAGCCCATGCAGCCCCTTTTTTATTATTAGGACCACTTAAGTTTGTAATAAAACCAGTTTTTGAAGCTAACTCCCCAGATGTTGGATCACTATTTATTGTTGGTGGAGCTGAGTCTCTTAAACCAGCTAATTCATCCATAATAAATGGAGACCAAATTATCATTGGAGTTTTTCCAGCAAAATACAATTCTCTCGATTGCTTCCAGTATAATTCTCCTGGAGGACTTGCATTTGCAATAACTTTATAAAACTCTAAAGAAGCTTTTAACTTTTTACCTTGTTTTCTTATTGCGCCTTTTTTAACAACATTTACTCCATTTGCTAAAAGAACATGTTCTAAAACCTGACTCATAAAGTTTTCATCAGTTTTTGTTGCAGCAACAAACCCAAACATTCCATCTCCAGAAAGTGCCTCAACCGCTTTAGTTATATTTTCATAACTTGTTGGCGGTGCAAGACCTGCTTTTTCAAATAAGTCTTTTCTGTATACAACCATTTGAGTCCATCCATCAACTGGTACAGCTGCTATTTTTGATCCTTTTTTAGCCATATTAAGTGCACCTGGTGCAAAAGTTTTTTTGCCAAGTTCTTTTACAACTGCATTATTCGCATCAACATCAAGTATTCCAGCCTCTGCCCAAGGTAATACATACTGTAATGTATGATAGATTACATCAGGTAGATCGCCAGCTGCTGCTGCTGCAGTTGCTCTTGTTCCTAAATCTTTTTCTTCTACAGGAATAACTTCCACTTTGATGCCAGTTTTAGCTTCAAAATCTTTAGCCATTGCCTCTTGTTTAGCCATTCTAGCTGGCTGAACTTCAGTAGTCCAAAAAGTGATGTCTGCGTAACTAATATTTGAAACTAAAAATATAAGCGTACAAACGGTAATTATTATTTTTTTAATCATTGATTTTCCCCTCTTTTCGTTGATTAATAAAATAAATGTATCAGCGAGAGAAATGAATGACAATAAGTTAAAAAAGGACCCACTGTTCAAAAAGTCAATAAATATAATATATTTTAAATTGTAAATTTTTTATTTTTTAGAATTGCTCTAATCATTCTGAACATTAAAGGAATTTTTTTTGAATTTAGTTTTTTTAAAATAAATGGCGCGATTTCTCTCGCAAGTTGTTCGCCTTCTACAGTATCATTTTGCATAAACTTTTTTTTAGCACTTTTAAAAGTAAAACCTTGTCCTAAATAGTTTCCCATCTTGCTATTTCTTCCTCCCACAGCACTTACATACAAGTCTCCAACACCCGCTAGACTTAAAACTGTTTCTTCTTTTCCTTTTAACTGTCTAGTTATGTATTTCATTTCTGATAATGATTTTTGAAAAAGACTTGAAGATTTATTCAAACTTAAACCAGAGCCAATTATCATGGAATAAATATTTTTTATTGCAGAACATATTTCAACACCAAGTACATCATTAGAGTATTCTATCAAATAATATTTAGTTGAAATCATTTTGCCTATCAATTTTGCAATTTTTATGTTTTTGTTAGCTATAATTACACTCGTTTGACTTTTTCTCACCAATTCTTTAGCTAAACAAGGTCCCTTCAAAACTGATACATTTAATTTAGGAATATTTTTTAAAAGAGTTTGAGAAATAGTAGTAATTTTTTTATTTTTCTTCTCATATCTGAGACCTTTTGTAAGAACTAAAATTGGAGATTTTACTTTATACTTTTTTAATTCTTTACCAACTAAATTAATTCCTGATAAACTTAATGCAATTACAATAAGATCATATTTTTCAAGAAATAATTCCTTGGCATATTTTTTAAATATTAGTTTTTTTGAAAGATTGATTTTTAAACCTGAGTGAAATTTATTTTTTGATGATAAATTTTTAATAAACCTCTGACTATATGGTTCTGTAATAAATACTTTATTATTATTATCTATACATGGAACAGAGAAGGCTGACCCCATGGCTCCTCCTCCAATAATTAGAATTTTTTTCATAAATAAATTCAATAAAAATAAACTATTCATTAATAACAAGTAAATTTAAAGAAAAAATAGTTTTATTTTTTTGATTTTATTAATAAGATAAATTTTTAAAATTATACAGTTTATATGAATAAAATAGCAATAATCGGTGCAGGGCCTTGTGGTTTATCAATGTTAAGAGCCTTCGAAAATGCTGAGCAAAAAGGAGAAAAAGTTCCAGAAATCGTATGTTTTGAAAAACAGGATGATTGGGGAGGACTATGGAATTACAGTTGGAGAACCGGTTCAGATCAATATGGTGATCCTGTCCCCAATAGTATGTATAGATATTTATGGTCAAATGGACCAAAAGAATGTTTGGAATTTGCAGATTATTCTTTTGACGAGCATTTTGGAAAACCTATTCCATCTTTTCCACCTAGAGAAGTATTATACAATTATATAATTGGAAGAGTAAGTAAAGGAAACATTAAAAGCAAAATTAAATTTAGCACAACTGTAAAGAGTGTAAATTATAATTCAGATAAATTTGAGGTTAGCTATCAAGATAAAACTAACAATAAAATTTTGACTGACAAGTTTGAATATGTAATTGTTTCAACTGGACATTTTTCAGTTCCATTTATTCCTGAATATAAAGGTATGAGTTCTTTTCCAGGAAGAATAATGCATTCTCATGATTTTAGAGATGCTGAAGAATTTAGAGATAAAAATGTGATAGTACTTGGAAGTAGTTATTCAGCTGAAGATGTTGCTCTACAATGTAATAAATATGGAGCTAAAAGTGTAACCATAGGTTATAGACATAATCCAATGGGTTTTAAATGGCCTTCTGGTATGAAAGAAGTTTACTATCTGGATAGATTAGAAGGTAACAAAGCAATTTTTAAAGACGGTACAGAACAAGAAGCAGATGTAATTATATTATGCACTGGCTACCTGCATCATTTTCCGTTTTTGAACGAAAAACTAAGTCTCAAAACTCACAACAGATTATATCCACCAAAATTATACAAAGGAGTAGTTTGGCAAGATAATCACAAGCTAATGTACCTAGGTATGCAGGATCAATTTCATACTTTTAATATGTTTGATTGCCAAGCATGGTTCGCAAGGGATGTGATAATGAATAAAATTAAGATTCCAAATGATAGTGAAATAGAAAAAGATATTTCTAAATGGGTTTCTATGGAAGAAAAATTAGAAAATCCTGATCAAATGATTGATTTTCAAACTGAGTATACTAAAGAGCTTCATGATATGTCGGATTATCCAAAAATTGATTTTGAATTGATAAGAAAACATTTCAAAGATTGGGAACATCATAAAATGGATGATATTTCAACTTACAGAAATAAATCTTTTTCATCACCTGTGACTGGATCCATAGCTCCTATTCATCATACACCTTGGTCATCTGCAATGGATGACTCTATGGATACGTTTTTAAAATAATAAGATTTACAATAAGGTTTTATCAACTGATAATTTCCACCCATTCAATAGTTTTTTTCTAATTGTCGAACTTAGTTTAGGTTTAAAGGTTCTATCTTTTTTCCATTTTCTCTTTATTTGATGTAAAGATTTAAATATTCCTATTTGATATCCAGCAAACAAAGCAACTCCAAGTGCTGTAGTTTCCAAAACTTTAGGTCTTTCTGTTTTAATATCTATAATATTTGCCAAAAACTGAGAAAACCAGTCGTTTTCCACCATGCCTCCGTCAATTTTTAATATATTTGGCTTTAATCCATCTTTTCTCATAGCATTAAATAGATCATAACTTTGATATGCCACAGACTCTATAACTGCTCTTACTAAGGTTTTCCAATCACTATCTCTAGTTAATCCAGTTATAACTCCTCTTGCTTCAGGTCTCCAGTATGGAGCTCCCAGTCCACTAAAAGCTGGTACAACATATACACCTTCATTATTTTTTTTTGATTTAGCAATTTGTTCTGTGTCATAAGCATTATTAATTAATTTTAACTTATCTCTTAACCATTGAATACCTGCGCCAGCGATAAAAATTGAACCTTCGAGAGCAAAAGTATTTTTTCCGTTTAATCTGTAACAAATTGTGGTTAGTAATTTATTTTTTGAAAAAATTTTTTTCGACCCAGTATTCATTATTACAAAAGCACCTGTGCCATAAGTACTTTTAATTGAGCCTTTTTTAAAACAAGATTGTCCTACAGCTGCAGCTTGTTGATCACCCAAAACTGCAGATATAGGAATTTCATATCCAATTATTTTTTTATTTGTTGATCCAAAATTATCCGCTGAATTTTTTACGTCAGGTAAAATACTTTTTGAGATATTGAGCTTTTTTAAAATTTCTTTGTCCCAAGTGTTATTATTTATATTAAACAACATTGTTCTACTTGCATTTGTTGCCTCTGTTAAATGATGTTGTCCATTAGTTAGTTTCCAAATTAAGAAAGTATCAACAGTGCCAAATAATAAATTATTAGATTTTTGAAGTTTCTTCGAAATTTTTACGTTTTCTAAGATCCATTTAATTTTAGTAGCTGAAAAATATGGATCAATAAATAAACCAGTTTTTCTTCTAAAAATATTTTCATATTTTTTTTGCTTAAGCTTTTCACAGTAATCATGAGTTCTTCTGTCTTGCCAAACAATTGCATTGTATACTGGTTTACCCGTTTTCTTGTTCCAAAGAATAGTTGTCTCTCTCTGGTTGGTTATTCCAATACTTAATATTTTTCCTTTTAGAAGAGATGCTTTTTTAATTACTTTTTTTAAAGCTTTAAGAGTTGTTAACCAAATTTCGTTTGGATTATGCTCTACCCATCCATTTTTTGGAAAGTATTGGTTAAATTCAAACTGAGATGTAAATTTTATATTGCCATCTAAATCAAAGAGAATTGCTCTAGACGAAGTTGTACCTTGGTCGATAGCAACAAGAAATTTTTTCACAATTTTAGTCTATACCTAAATGTTTTTTTCTTTGTCCTACCCAAGTTCTAATTAAATTATCAAAAATTAGTCCAATAAATGCAACACAAATTCCAAGTGTTAATCCAATACCTGCACCTTTTTTATCTGATAAAGCTTTTAAAATATACTGACCCAAATCCTCTGTTCCAATAAAAGCTCCAATAATCACCATAAATAATGCAAAAACTATTGTTTGATTAAGCCCTAACATCATGTGTGGAAATGCCAATGGAAATTCTATTTTAAATAGTCTTTGAAACTTTGTGACACCTGACATCGTTGCAGCATCATGTAGTCCAGCTGGAACACTTCTAAGACCCTCAATTGTGTATCTTGTTGCTGGTATCGTAGCATAAACTATTACAGCAATTAAAACTGAAGTATCTGTAATTCCAAAAAGCATCATCACAGGAATTAAATATACAAAAGATGGAAAAGTTTGAAATATATCACAAACATTTAACATAAAGTTTGTAGAATGTTTATTTTGAAAACATAAAGTTCCAACAGTAAATCCAATTGTGCAAGATACTAGTACACCAAATGTTGCCATGTATGTGGTTACTAAAGCTCTATCCCACCATGGGCTTAGAGCTATAAATAAAGTTAAACCACAAACAACTAAAGCAGATCTAACTCCACCAATTAAATATCCAGCTCCAACGACTAGAACTAATGTGGCTACTGCTGGCATTCTCAAATATAAAGCTCTCATCGGTTGGAGTACATCAACAATTAGCCAAGTGTTAAATGCTTTTATATATACAAAGAAAGTATCAAATATCCAGTCAACACCTTTATTCCAAAAGTCTGCTGTTGATATTCCTTTATTATGCGGAACTTCAAATAAATAATTATACCCGTCTTTAAAATAAATTGATCCAAAGTAAGCTAATAGAATACCTACTAATACTATAACTCCAAAGAATAATGAATTTTTATTTCTTTGAAAAAAATTTAAATTACCAAAATAATCAACCTGTTTATTTGCCCAAGCTAAAGACATCTTATCTAATAAAATTGCGATCAAACTAATACAAAGACCTGCCTCTAATGCTAATCCAATATTCAACTGATTTAGAGCTAATAATAAATTAAAACCTAAACCTTTTGCTCCTATAAATGCAGAGATAACTGCCATAGAAAAACACACCATTATAACTTGGTTAACTCCTATTAAAATATCTCTTCTCGCTGTTGGAATTAATACTTTTGACATTAGTTGCCAGTTACTACATCCGCTCATTCTACCAGCTTCAATTACCTCTGGGGGGACAGCCCTTAAACCTAATAAAGTTAATAGTATCATTGGGGGCACAGCAACAATCATTGTTATAATTACTGCAGCATGGTCTCCTACCCCAAAAAGAACTAGTGCAGGAACTAATACCGCATACTGAGGCATCGTCTGCATAACTAAAAGTATTGGATATAATGCTTTTTCTACTCTTTTGCTTTTGTATGCCGCAACACCCAAACCTAAACCAAAAATAAATGAAAGAGGTGCTGCAACTAATATAAAAGAAAGTGTTTGCATAGACGGTTTCCATTGTCCAAATATTGAAATATAAGTCATTGATAAAAGCGCATATAAGGCCAATCCTTTACCTCCTAACTTATAAGCAAGTATCGCTGATCCTGCTGCTACAATAGTCCAAGGTAAGCCTGGTAATTCTGCCCAGGGATTAGCATCAATCCAATCCCAACTAGTAAAAGCAACAATTGTTTCAAGACCGCCTAATAAAATCTCTCTAATTAACTCTATTAGAAAAGTCATAAATGCGGTTAGGTTTCTAGTTATTTGTAAAACTAAAGGTCGTGTTTTATATTCCTGCGTATCTTCATTCCAAAATTCCATTGGCATCCAATCATTCATTAAAAAAAACAATGAATCATTTATCCAAATTGGAAGCCATCCAAGTAATGGTGGCAATCTCCAGAAAACATCAAAAGCGTAATATCTAACCTCTTTACCTAGAAATACGAAGGCACTCTGATTAGGATCTTTTACAAATTCTGCTTGTCCTCTAATAAATTTGTAAGTTTCAGGAACATCAATTGCAAAGCATAGTGCAAAAAATACAGCTAATAAAAATAGCCATTGAAATAATTTAGGATATTTTTTAAGTAATTCCATAATTTAATGATTATTTTTTCTTCCCCCAAAAACTGTATTAATAATTTTTGCAGGATTAATTGAACCTACGATATTATTTTTGCCATCTGTAACAGCTACTGTTTTTTCTTGTATTAATATTTTTTCAGCAACATTTTCAATAATCTCGTCTTTTGAAACTTTTATATCACCCATGTTGTCAGAGGTTATTTCATCCATTACATCTTTAATTAATAAAACTTTTTCCCTTGGAACTTCTTCTGTAAATTTTCTTACATATTCTGTAGCTGGATTTAAAACAATGTTCGCAGGTGTATCTAATTGCTCAATTATTCCATCTTTCATAATTGCAATTCGATCAGCGAGTTTTAAAGCTTCATCAAAATCATGAGTAATAAACATAATTGTTTTTTGTAATTTTTCTTGAAGTCTTAAAAACTCATCTTGCATTTCTTTCCTTATTAGAGGATCTAATGCAGAAAAAGGTTCGTCTAGAAACCATATATCTGGCTCGACCGCCAAAGATCTAGCAATTCCAACCCTTTGTTGCTGTCCTCCAGATAACTCTCTTGGAAAATAATTTTCTCTTCCATCAAGACCAACAAGTTTAACCATATCCATTGCTTTATTAATGCTATCTTCAGTTTTAATACCCTTAATTTGAAGAGGAAAAGCAATATTTTCTAAGACTGTTTTATGAGGAAGTAGTGCAAAACTTTGAAAAACCATTCCCATTTTATTTCTTCTTAAATCAATAAGTTCCTTGTTATTTAAATTAAGTAAGTCTTGACCTTCAATAAAAATTTTTCCACCAGTTGCGTCTGTTAATCTAGATATACACCTTAATAATGTTGACTTACCTGATCCTGATAAACCCATTACAACTAACATTTCACCTTTAGATACCTCAAAAGAAGCATTGTTAACTCCTACAATACATCCATTTTCTTGAAATGTTTTTGCATCAACATTACCATTTGCTTCTTTAAGCATTCTTTCAGCATTTGCTCCAAAGATTTTATAAACAGATTGGCATTTAATTACTGGTTCAGACATAAATAATATTAAGGTTATACGAATTTAAGATAAAATAAAATCTCTATAATTTGTTACATTTCCTCCTTAAAAATTTTTAATAAAATAAACTCTTGTATCAATACCTGTACTTAAAAAACTCAAAGCTTCTCCACTTACTTTTACAGTTTCATCTACACCAACATTATTTCCACTTACAACGAAACCTGCAAAACATTTATTTTTTTCATCGTCCCATTTTACAAATGTTTCATCTATTTTATTTCCGTTAATTGTATAAATTTCATGAGCTCTAAAGTTTAGAAAATTCGCGCCCATAATTGCACGTTGAGGTATAAGTTTAGTTGCCTTGCATACTGCCTCGTATAATTCATCAGATAATTTAAAATTATCAGTTCCATCAAACGAAACCAAAACTCCTGAAGGGAGACTAGAAATTAGCTTATTAAGTTTTCTTTCTTCAGCTATTCTTTCTTCTTCTATTTTCATTTTAGCAACCAGTTCATCGCCTTCACCAAAAATATTATTTAAAACAAAAAAAGTTAGAAAGATAAGAATAATTATACCAACTAATCCACCAAATTGCTTAACTGGCTCTGATAATGTTTTAAAACTATTCTTGGAAACTTCCATTTTTCCAAATACCTGTTTTTTGTTTTCCGTCTGACCAAGTAAAAGTACCTTTACCATTCATAAAACCGTTGGCCCATTCACCTTCATAAGTTGAACCATCAGGAAAAAATAAAATTCCTATACCGCTCCATTGACTTTCTTTAAATTCACCTTTGTAAATATATCCATTCGGCCATGTTTCGGTTCCTTGGCCATGTTTTTTTGTTGCAACCCATTCACCTTCGTAAGTTGTTTTATCTGTGTAAACCCACTTACCATAACCATTGTCACAATCCCCCTCTTTACATCCCGTACTTCTTGCCGATGCTAAAGAGGTAATTAATGACGAAAAAAGTATAAAAAATATAAGCTTTTTCATGTAAATATATTACACAAAATTTCTTAAAAAAAAATTAGGCATTTTTTGATTTGTTCTCACAGATATAAATTGAAATATCTTTTTCTGAATTGTCTGTATTTATATTTTTTGTAATTTCATGAATTAATTCACCTGATTTTCTTGTAATTATTGCAGATTCTGAATAAGTTTTGTCATTGTTAAAGGCCTTAAACAAAACTACGTCTTTATTTACTATTTTTACATCAAAATTTGAATTTTGAGTGAAAAATTTTGATAATCCATTTACCATTAATGTGCTGGGTTTATTTGAATAAATTTGAAAAGAATCTAAATTTTTAACATTTAGGTCGTCTGCTAGAAAAGTTTTATAATTATACTCTGAATTCTTAACAATTTTTTTTTCTAACTCACATGTAAACTCTAGATTTAAATTTTCACCAATACTTATGTCTTTTGCATAAGCAAAATTGAAAATAAAAAAGTTTAATAATATTAAATAAAATACTTTTTCCATTAATTATTTGAGGTGATAAAAAAATCTCCCCCAATAAAATTGGGAGAGATCTTAAATTTATTAAATTAACCTTAATGATCGTGTGTAAATTCTTCCCACACACTCTTATTGTCAGCTAACCATTTTTTTGCTGCATCTTCGTGAGTCATTTTGTCGACATCAACTAAAGCTGCCATTGCTCCAATTTGACTTGTAGAGAATGACATTTTTTTAAACGTTTTTGCAGCTGCTGGATGAGTTTTTGGAAAATCTTCATGTGCAGCTTTTTTCAGATAACCATCCGGAGAACCACATTTTCCATCTCCACCATCTTCTGGTCTACAACCAGCTGTGTATGGAGGAAAGTCGATAAATGTAAAACCAGCACCATCTGTAAAGTTCGGTGTCCAGTTAAATATGATAGTTCCTCTTCCTTCTTTTTTAGCTGCAGCTAACTCTGCCCAAAGTGCATCTGCACTTCCAGCAAATTTAACCCACCATAGATCTCCTAATCCTAGAGCATCAACTCTTTGAGGTATTAAATCTCCATGCCATGTTTGTGGTCCTTCTAACATTCTACCTTTTCCATCTGGTGAATCAGGTGTTGTGAAATTTTTCGCACAATCAGGATTTTTTAATGCAGTCCAGTCTGGTAGACCTGGGCATAAGCCTTTTTCTACAACCCAGTTTGGATATCCCATATCCTCAAGAGTTCTAGCTTCGTGATCACCCATATCTAATAAACCACCTTTATCTAAAGCGGTTGTGAATGATTTTCCGAATGCAGATTCCCATACTTCATGAGATATAGTTACATCACCAATTCTAATCGACTCATAAACTGCTTGAGAGTCAGCATTTACATATTTTACATTGTTTCCCATACTTTCAAAAATTCCGCCAATTACGTAAGCCATTACAATTTGGCTTGACCAGTTATGAGTTGGGATAACAATTGGTTTTTTACTATCTGCTGCGTTTGAAATCCCTGCAAAACTCACAAGAGATATCACCATAGCTGATAATAGAGATATTATTTTTTTCATTATTTCCCTTTCCTTAATATTAAGTGATAAAGTATCACCTCTATTAAAGTTACAGTCAACTAGCAAAATAGATACAAATGTATATATAAAATTTATATATAAATTTGCTTATACTTTTGTATAATTTTTTAAATATTTTTAAAAATGGAAACAAGTTTAAGTATTAAAGAACCTGGTTTAAACGTATTACCACCTGGAGTTGAAAGATATGTGGTCAATGCAGGTGGAATTACTGGTATTCAAATATCTCCTGAAGATGAAATTAAAATTATAAATAATGAGGGAAATCAAATTTGCGAAATAAATATTTTTGATAAACATGGAAAATCAGAATTAGGAATTTTAAATTTAAAAGAAAATACAAAATCATCAGAAATAAAAAAAATACTTTTGAAAAATGAAGAAAGTTCTTTGCAAGCATTACTTCAATTAAAAAAAAGAAATTTACAAATTGAGAAAGCTGCTTCATCAGTAATTTTTGATAAAAACACCTCTGCAGGAGAAGAAATAATTCTAAATTCGAAGGATGACTGTTATTGCATCTTTGCTGCTCCAGGAGCCAATATGCTTGTTCATGATCAAAATCCACCTTCAGATCTAACTGTATTAGTTAAAAGAGCAAAAATTAAAAATTCTGAAAAAGAATTTTCAATAATTCCTGATCCAATTTACGATCCTGACTATGAAGTTACTATAGATAGAAAAACTGCAACAGGATATCAAGTTAAAGCTGGAGACTATATTCAAATAATTACACCAACGGGAAGACAATGCTCAGATTTTGTTGCATACGACACTGCTAAACTTGAAAAAGGTATAGAAAGGGGTCTTGATTGGCAAACTACTAGAACCTTTATGGGACATACTTTCCCTGGTCCTGGTTTATTTTCAAAGTTCTATGATACTGATCATGAGCCATTGGTAGAAGTTGTAAGAGATACAGTAGGTATTCATGATACATTTAATTTAGCTTGTACCTCAAAGTACTACGAAGACTCAGGATATTTTGGTCATGCAAATTGCTCTGACAATTTAAATGACTCAATGAAAAAATATGGCGTAGAAGAAAAAAAAGGTTGGCATGCAATTAATCTTTTCTTTAATACATCTTCGGGAGGTCAAAATTCTGTTACATCTGATGAGTCTTATGCAAGACCTGGTGATTACGTCATTTTTAAAGCTTTAAAAGATTTAACATGTGGAACTACTGCATGCCCTAGTGATATTGATAGCTGTAATGGATGGAACCCTACTGATATTTTTGTTAGAACTTATGAGAAAAGTAAAGAATTTACTAAATCATATGGTTTTAGAATGAAAACAGATTCAGAAAATAAACTTACAAGAAATACCGGTTTCTATGAAAAAACATCAAAATTAACTAGAAACTTTGTAGATGCTAGAGGTTTTTGGTTACCAAATGATTATACAAAACATGGTGTAATTAATGAATACAGTGCATGCAGAGAAGACGCCGTCCTAATTGACTTATCTTCATTAAGGAAATTTGAAATTCTTGGTCCAGATGCTGAAGAATTAATGAATTATACATTAACTCGAAATGTAAAAAAACTTTCAGTTGGTCAAATTGTTTATTCAGCAATGTGTTATGAAAATGGAACTATGTTTGATGATGGAACGTTATTAAAACTTAGTGATCATGGTTTTAGATGGATTTGTGGTGACGAATATGGAGGTGAGTGGCTTAAAGAACAAGCTAAGAAAAAAAATTATAAAGTTCATATTAAAAATTCTACTGACCAAATAAATAATTTATCTTTACAAGGTCCCAAAAGTAGAAAAATTTTAGAAAAAATAATTTTTACTCCCCCTACCCAACCCTCTATATCTGAGTTGGAATGGTTTAGATTTACAATTTGTCGATTGGAAGAATTAAACGGAATACCATTAATTGTTTCAAGAACAGGTTACACTGGTGAACTTGGTTTTGAAATTTGGTGTCATCCAAGTAATGCTACTACAGTTTGGGATAAGGTAATGGAAGCAGGAAAAGATGAAGGTTTGATACCAGCTGGTTTTGCTGCTTTAGATCTTTTAAGAATTGAAGCTGGTTTAATTTTATTTGGTAATGAATTTGACGGACAACAAGATCCGTTTGAAGCAGGAATTGGGTTTTCAGTTCCTTTAAAATCTAAAACAGAGGATTTTATTGGAAGAGAAAATTTAATTAAGAGAAAAGAAAATCCTCAAAAAAAACTAGTAGGGCTTGAGTTAATAGGTAAAGAAATAGCAAATCATGGAGATTGCGTTCATATTGGAAGATCTCAGGTTGGAATTATAACTAGTGGATGTATTTCTCCGACATTAAATAAAAATATTGCATTATGCAGAATAGATGTAGGTCACTCAGAATTAGGTAATGATGTTGAAATTGGAAAAATTGATGGACATCAAAAAAGAATACCTGCAAAAGTTGTCGGATTTCCTCATTACGATCCAAAGAAAACTAAAGTAAGATCTTAATGGCTAAATCGACTAAGGATTTGTTAGAATTTTGGGAAGATCAAATGAAACTTTCACACACATCAAGTAATTATTTTTTTAGAAAATCACCTTCTCACTATCATATGATGCTTCTAGTTATGTCAGCATTTAAGCAAAAACAGAACTTATCAGTAGAGGAGCTAAAAACCAAACTATTTAAAACATCTAGACCAAAATCTGCATTAATAATTAATGAGGCATGTGAAAAAGGTTTTTTTTATTTAGAAAAAACCGCTCAAGATCAAAGAAAAAAACATATAAAACCAAGTGCTTCGTTTATCTCGGAATTTAACGATTATTTATCTACTCTTAAAAATTTGAGCTTTTAACAATAGGCAAATCCTAAGTTCTATAAGTTTTTATTTCTAAATTTTATATATAAAAAAAATTATATATTTAACTCTTTTCAAAAAATACTGTTTCTATATGTCATTACCGACAAAAGCTAAAGTAGTAATCGTTGGTGGAGGAATTCACGGTCTTAGCACTGCTTGGAAGCTTTCTGAAACTTATAAAAATCCAGGTGAAATTGTTGTATTAGAAAAAAAAGATACTGCAGCTGGAGCAAGTGGTATTGCGTGTGGAGTTGTAAGAAATAATTATTTTCAGCCTGCAATGAGAGAATTAATGGCTCATTCAGTTTCAGTTTGGGAAAGCGACCCTAAAGCATTTAAATATAATGCAGTTGGTTATTTACAGATTTCACCAGAAGTAATGCATGCAGATGTTGCAACTATTTACGAACAACAAAAAGCAATAGGTTACGAATCTGAATTTATAGAAGGTGAAAAAGATTGTATGAAATATATGAAAGGCATGTTTGGTGATTGGCAAGCGCAAGGTATAACTTCTGTTCTTCATGAAAAAAAAGGTGGATACGCTTTTAATAAAGATTCAATTAAAGCCCTTGAACATAAATCTACCTCAAATGGTGTTGAAGTAATGAAAGGTGTAAAAGTCACTGGCTTCAAAAGAGGAAGTAATAGCAAAGCTGTCACAGGAGTTGAAACAGACAAAGGCACAATAGAATGTGAACAAGTTGTCGTTGGAGCAGGTCCTTGGGCAAGAGATTTTTGGAATATGTTAGAACTTCCTAAAACTGCAAATATTAAAGGTAAGGATGGTAGAATTCACGAAACCGACATGTGGAAATATTGGATGCTTCAAGAGGGTGTACTTGGTGTAGAACCAGATTTTTTAAAAATGGACAATGGTGAACAGCCACCTGTAATCCATGTAGACTCAACAGCTCCTTTATATTCAGATAAAACTAAAAAATTAATTACAGATAAAATTTGGGGAATATATTACAAACCAGATATTGACGGACTTGGTGTTCAGGGTGGAACTTCACCTTACATTGTTGATAAACATTTTGATCAAGTAAATGTTGATCCGTATGGAATAGAGTCTCCTGAATATCAAACAACAGAAGCATTTAATGATATGTGGTGTTCAGCTTTAGCTCATTGTCAAAAAAGATTTGAAGGAAAATCAGATTTATATAGAAAAGGACCATCAGGCGGACTTGGATGTATGACACCAGATTCTTTTCCAATTTTCGATAGATTTTTAGAAAACGTTTATATGATAGCAGACTCTAACCATGGTTATAAAATGATTGGAGTTGGAGAGCTAGTAGCAAAAGAAATTTTAGGTACAGAGAGCGAATTATTAAAACCGTTTAGATTCAATCGATACGCGAAAGGTGAATTACATCCGACATCTAACAGTCCGTTTCCTTGGAGTTAATTTATCTAAGTGGACAGATGTTTTTTTTTCAGTTAACTTTTTGTTCTAAAAATTCTTAGGGGGAAAATGACTGATCTAGAAAAACATGTAAATCAACCAGGCAGAGCAAAGTTAGTTAAAAAAGTAAGAGAAAAAATTAACGAATTAGGAATAACATACATATATTACCAATTTATTTCGGTAACAGGTAGAGTAGTAGGTAAAGGTATCCCTGCAGACCATTGGGAGAGGACTGCTGAAAAAGGTTTTCAATTAGTATACGGAGCAACAGCAAATTTATTTTTGGATAGGCATAATAACTACATTGGTTATGGACCAGAGGCCATGGAGTTGGTGGGGATACCAGACCCAGAAACGTTTGTACAATTACCATGGGACAAAAGAGTTGGAAGAGTTTTTGTAACGTGTTTTAGAAATAGAGAGGAGAGAAAAAACCCTGGTGGGCACTTGACTTCTGATTGCAGAGGAAATTTAAGAATTTTTAGTGATGAATTTAAGAAGAAACATGGACTAGAATTAAGAGTTGGGACTGAACCAGAAATGATGTGGCTAACTAAAAATGATGATGGAACTCCAACTGGTAAAGGTTTTTCTAAACCTTTTTGTTATCATATCGATCAATTCGAGTCATTGAGACCAGTTTTTATGAAAGTAATAGAATATTCAAAAGCTATGGGATTGGACATGATACAAGGAGATCATGAAGATGCTCCTGGACAGCTAGAACTTAATTGGACTTATGATAATGTTTTGAGAAATGCTGATAGATTATCAACATATAGGCAAATTTGTGCACAAGTTGCTAGAGAACACAATCTAATAGCTTGCTTTATGACTAAACCATTTATGGGTGTGTCTGCAAGTGGATGTCACACAAACATGTCTTTATGGAAAGGTGGGAAAGTTTCTGTTAACAAATTAGGAAATAAAAAACTTCCAGGAGTTGAAGAAGTATTTAGTTATGTATCTGGCGGAACAAACACTTTTATGCCAGACACAAAGGATATGCAGTTGCCTGGAAAAATTGGACTTCAATCAATTGCTGGTATTATGAAACATCTGCCAGCTTTAACAGCTTTAGGATCATCTACCGTTAATTCATATCGAAGGTTATGGGACCAGGGTTTTTGGGCGCCAGTATATGCTGACTGGGGATATCAAAATAGAACTTGTGGATTAAGAGTTTCAGCACCAGGCAGGTTTGAGTATAGATCTGTTGACTCAATGCATAACCCATACTTATTAGGTGCAGCTTTACTAAAAGCTTGTGATGAAGGAATATCAAAAAAAATGAAACCAGCTAAACCAGAGTCAAGAAATATATATGAGGCTCAGAAAGCTGGTAAAGATGTTAAAAAATTACCACTAAGTCTTGGTGAAGCATTAAATAGACTTGCTGAGGATGAAGTGATCAAATCAGCAATGCCTGATGAGATGTATAAAGTTTTTCATTGGTATAAAAACGATGAGTGGGAAAGATTTC
>CABZJN010000001.1 GCA_902526085.1 uncultured Pelagibacteraceae bacterium | reverse complement strand
CGTCTCGAACATTTGGAATTATCTCATTCCATATTATTGAAAAATTGCTGTGCCCTCTTGCTCTTGCAGATACGATAAAATCTTTTGCAATAACATCATGAGTTGCAGCTCTTGCTACTCTTACAATTCCTTTGCCATAAAAGAAACCTAGAGCAGGTATCAGCACTTCAGTTGATGTACCTAACAAAGATACTATTAACAACATTGCTAATATCCAGGGAATAGATAAAAATGCATCAACAATTCTCATCACTATATCATCAGTTTTTCCGCCAACTAGTCCACAAAAAATTCCAAGTAGTCCTCCCCAAAGCAAAGCAATCAAAGATCCAAAGAATGTAATTGTTAAAGCTGTTCTCCCACCTAAAATTGTTCTGGTAAAAACATCCCTTCCAAGATCATCCGTTCCAAACCAATACTCCGCAGATGGGGCTTGTAGCATTAAAGTAGGATTTATAGCTTTAAAATCATATGGTGCAATATAAGGGCTAATAAACGCAAGTATTATATGAAAAACCAATATGCATAAACCAATAAAGCCTGATGGCCTTGAAGCCATTGTAATTATTATCTCAGAGACTTTTGCAAAATTACTTTTCTTTTCCTCCTGATAAATATTATCTAATTTCATATTATTTTCTTATCTGTAAAGTCTTTAATCTTGGATTAAGCATCAATGTCATTAGATCTGCCAATAGATTTATACTAACATAAATAGATGCAAGAATTATTGCTAACGCTTGAACTGTAGGCAAATCTCTATTTGAAATCGACTCAATAACTAACCTTCCAAGACCAGGGTAGTTAAATACAACTTCGGTAACGACAACACCGCCCAAAAGCCATGCAATAGTTAACGCTACAACATTAATAGCTGGCAACAAGGCATTTGGTAAAACATGTTTAAAAACCATTTTCCAATAAGGAACACCTTTTAAAATTGCCATTTGAACATATTCACTTGCCATAACTTGAATGACGCTTGATCTCACCATTCTTGCCATGTGAGCTGTCATAATCATTGCAATTGCAATTACTGGTAAAATAATATTTGGTAATAGTTCCAAGAATGAAACATCAGTTGGCACAATTACAATTCCTGGTAACCACTCTAACCATATTGCGATTATCAAGATTAATAAAGTTGCACTGATAAACTCTGGAATAGTCATAGCAAATATAGTTACTGTTGAAATTGCTACGTCAGGCAATTTATCTCTCCAAAGAGCAGTTACAATTCCAAGTATTAAAGCAATTGGTATACCAATAAAAATAGCAGCTGATGCTAAAACTAATGAATTTTTAATACGTGGACCTAGAACCTCTTTAATTGGCATTTCTCCGCTCAATGAATAACCAAAGTCTCCTTGAATAGCATTTACTGCCCAGGATATATATCTTTCATATGCAGGAACATTCAAACCTAATCTTCTATAACAAGCTTCTAATTGTTCTCCAAATGCTTGTCTTTCAAGATATGTTGTGCAAGCATCGCCAGGTAAAATTTCAGTTCCAACAAAAGTGATTAAAGATACTATAAATAAGGTTATTAGACCTAATAGAATTCTTTTAATAATTAAAAAAAGCATAAGAATTCTTAAATTTTAAATTATTTATTTAGAAATGAAAGAGGTTTTACAGGCCTACTTAAAGGCCTGTAAAACAAAAATTATTAGTCAACACTAACTGTGTGCCATCTAATTGAGAAATACTCAACTTCGTCAAGATTTTTCACTTTAGAAGATGTGACAACCAGTCTAGATACGTGGTAAGGTATCATAGTTCCAGTTTCTTCCCATAGTGTTTTCTGAGCATTGATATATGCTTTTTTTCTTTTGTTAAAATTTAACTCTCCCCTAGCTTCAGCTAAATTTTTGTCAAAAGATGCGCTTTTATAGAAAGACTCGTTCCATTTTGCTTCACTATGATAAGCTTCGTGTAAAATACTATCTGCGGGTCTCTCATTCCAACGTGTCATTGCCACTGCCTTTTTCATCCAAGTTTCATTCCAATAACTTTTTGAAGGTGTCATTTGGATGTCTGCTCTTATATTAGCTTTTGCAAATTGTTGTTGTAAAACTTCAGCAATAGTTGGCCATGTTGGTTCTTTTGTAGAAACGTGAATTGTCATATCAATACCATCAGGGTACCCAGCTTCTTTAAGAAGTTTTTTTGCAGTCGCTGGTTGAGGTGGACACTTCTTATCCATTCTATATTGATCTGAAGGTGCAACTGGAGTGTCACAAGATACTGTTGCTGCTCCAGCCATAACTAAATCAACTAGTTCTTGTCTGTCCACAGCTATTCTAACAGCCTTTCTTACTCTAGGATCATCAAATGGTGCAACATCAGTCCTCATCACCATACCTCTCCAATTTCCTGTTGGTATAACTGAAACGTTAAACTTTGAATTACCATCAAATATTTTTTTCTGATTAAATGGAACATATCTATTCATATCTATTTGGCCAGTAAGTAGAGCTTGAATTCTAGCTTGACCATCTGGGATAGCTATAACATGTACTTCTGAAAGTTTAGGTGCTCCCTCCCAATAATCAGGGTTTGCTTTAAGAATTGTTGTTCCCTCAGCATCAAACTTTTCTACTATAAAAGGTCCAGTTCCAATACCAGTTTTTCCAATAGTATTTCCTGATCCACTAGGTATCATTCTTAGTCTATAATCAGTTAGTAAAAGTGGAAAATCTGCAAAAGATGTGTTCAATTTCATTTTAACTGTGTGTGAGTCTACAATCTCAATATCTGTTACTGCACTCATGCTTTTCTTTGCAGGCGATCCAATTTCAGGATCTTTAACTCTCATCAAAGAATATTTTACATCCTCTGCATCAAAATCTGATCCATCATGGAATTTAACACCTTTTCTTAAGTTAAAAGTCCATTCTGTTGCATCTGCATTTCCTGACCAATCAGTTGCTAACTCGGGAGATGTAACCCCTTTAAGATCTTTTCTTACAAGACGGTTCTGTGTCATTATTACTACCTGAAACAGTCGTCCTTTAGTAATTGCGTCTAAATTTGTATCTTTTCCAAAACCAACATCATGAGATAATTTAAAAACTCCACTTGATGCATTGGCAAAAGAAAACGTTACAAATAGTGATACCAATGAAACTGATATCAATTTAAAAATGTTTTTCATAATTTCCTCTCTTTAAAAAAATAAAAGGTAACAATTAGAAACTTATATAGCAACAGTGAAAATGGTTCTTTTTTATTTGTTTTATTGATGTATTTTGATTATTTAAAAAAAGTAATGAAAAATTTAATTAATAAATATAGGTTTACAGTAAAGCCTGTTAGCCTTGAAAAATCTAACACTCTGGAGCTTGCAAGGTCAATTAAAGTTCATCCACTAACTTATCAAGAGCTACCCTATGACCCTGAATATTCTAATTATGCAGGAAGATTAACTTTAGAGAGATTATCAAATGTTAGTTCTGAGGAAATGTATTGGAAAGGACGGCAAGAAATTATATTTAGACATACTGGTGAACATCCATTTGAAATATATGGTCCAGATTCATTAAAGTTATTACAAAAAATATTTCCAAGAGATGTATCAAAAATATCAAAAGGAAGATGTTCTTACCAATTTGCTTGTTATCATGATGGGGGAATGATTACAGATGGAGTTTTATTAAAAATTGACGAAGATAAATATTGGTTTGCTCAAGCAGATGGGGATCTTTTTTCTTGGTATAAAGCTCACTCTAAAAACATGGATGTTGAAATAAAAGATCCTGACGTGTGGGTAAGTCAAATTCAGGGCCCAAAATCAATGAAACTATTAGAAAATATAGCAGATGGATTTTCTGAAAATGACTGGAAATATTTTGATTGGAAAGAATTACAAATCTTAGATCAAAAAGTAATCGTAAGTCGAAGTGGTTTTACAAATGAGCTAGGTTGGGAAATATATTTTCGACCTGAAAATGAAACAGAAAAAATTGGAGATTGTATTCTTGAAGAGGGAAAAAAATTGGGTATGATTTTAGTAGCCACTCCTGGTTTTAGATGTAGAAGAATTGAAGCCGGATTACTATCTGCGGGACAAGATTTTACAAAAAAAACAAATCCATTTTCAGTTGGTCTGGGACGTTTTATAAATTTTAACAAAGAAGATTTTATTGGAAGAGAGGCCCTCATTACATCAGACAAAAAATGTAAGACATGGGGAATTAGAGTTGTAGAGGGAACTGCTATCAAAGGTGAGAGTATTAAAATAAATGAAAAAGATATTGGTAAAATAACTTCTAGTACTTGGTCGCCATATCAAATTTGCGGAGTTGGCATTGTGCATCTTGATAACAATGAAAATGGACCAGGAGATGTTGTTGATGTTAAATGCACTGATGGAAAAGTACATAAAGGAGAAATCTGTAAATTGCCAATGTATGATGCAAAAGGAGAAATTGTTAGAGGCATAAATAGAAATATTCCCAGAGAACCTAATCCTTGGCCTGGTATTAAAACCACAAATTAAAAAATTTATTTAGTGAAAGCTAAAAAACAAATAATAGCAGTTGGAGGTGGTGGTTTCACACATAATGAGGATAATGATTTAGATCAATTTTTTTTAGATCAAATAAATAAAGAAAAATGCTCTATAGGATTTTTACCAACTGCTAGTAATGATGATTCCGAAAAAACTGAGCTATTCTATAAAAGATTTAAAAATACTATATTTAAAGTTTCTCATTTCAACCTTGTTTCCAAAGTTAAGGGTTTTGAAAACTGGATTTCAAATTTAGATGCTATTTATGTTGGTGGAGGAAATACTAAATTTATGCTCGACTTTTGGAAAAAAAATAATTTATTTGAGATTTTTAAAGAAGCTTATAACTCAGGAATAATTCTTTCTGGTGTAAGTGCTGGGGCTGCATGTTGGTTTGATTACTTTCTGACAGACTCAGATGGACCTGGTTTCAAACCATTACGTGGCATAGGGCTTATATCTGGAAGTTTTACCCCACATTATTCAGATACAAAAAGAGCAGATAAATACAGAGAAAATATAAAAAATAAAACTTTACCTAGTGGTGTAGCTGTAGATGATGGAGTTGCAGTGCTTTTTATTGACGGAAAACCAACTGAGGTTTATTCTTCCAGAGAAAGTCATGATGCTTATCTTGTTGATCAAAATAAACAACTTAATTTAAAAGAATATATTAAAGTTAATAATGAGTGATAATATTTTACCAAGTCAAAAAATTTTTAGTATTAAAGACGCAAGAGAACTATCACGAAAACGTCTGCCTAAATTAGTTTTCGATTTTATTGATGGTGCATCTGGAGATGAAAAATTAGCAGAAATAAATAGCAGAGCTTTAGATCAAATTAGACTTGAACCTAAAGTCTTAAGAAATGTTGAAAAGAGATCTCTAAAAAAAAAGGTATTAGGGTATGAATTTGATTTTCCCTTTGGTTTTGCTCCAATGGGAATGACTAATTTGTCATGGCCTGGAGCAGACTCTATGTTAGCTGCAGAAAGTGCCAGAAATAATATTCCTACATGTGTATCTATGGCTTCTACTACAACTTTAGAAAAAATGTATGAACTTTCAGAAGGTCATTCATGGATGCAGCTATATATATTTCAGGATGAAAATTTTGTTATGGAGCTTTTAGATAGAGCTAAGAATACTGGGTACGAAGTTGCAATATTAACTGTAGATGTTCCAGTGCTTTCAAGACGAACTAGAGATGATAAAAATGGTTTCTCCTATCCTTTTAAGATTGGTCCAAAACAATTTTTTGATTTTGCAACTCATCCAATTTGGTCTATTTCTACTTTACTGAGTGGCATTCCTAAACCAATGAACTATGTAACATCTAAAAGTGGAGATGGTATTTTTAAAAGAAAAGAAAGTAGAGGTACTACAGATTGGGATACACTTAAAAGAGTAAGAGATAAATGGAAGGGTAAACTTATAATTAAAGGAGTAATGTCTCCTGATGATGCAATACAAATAAAAGAAGCAGGGGCTGATGCAATTCAAGTTTCAAATCATGGCGGCAGACAATTAGATAGTGCTACGGCAGCAATAAATATGCTTCCACTAATCAGAAAATCAGTAGGAAACGATTTTCCTTTAATCTTTGATAGTGGAATAAGAAGTGGAAGTGATATCGTGAGAGCGCTTGCATTTGGCGCGGATTATGCAATGATTGGTAGACCAGTAATGTACGCAATGGGCGCTGATGGAAGAAAAGGATTAAGGAGAATTGTGGAAATAATAAAAGAAGAAGCAAGCACGACACTCGGATTAGTAGGATTAAATGATATTAATGATGTAACTTCTAATATAGTAATAGATAGTGCAGTAAATAAGGTAGATTACTAAATGAGCGAAATTAAAATTAGAGGTGGAGCATTACTTGCAAGGGCTCTAAAAGATAAAGGAATTAACAAAGTTTTTACTCTCTCAGGGGGTTTTTGTAATCCAGCAATTGAAGGTTTTGCTGAGTGCCAAATTGAAGTTATAAATACTCCTCATGAACAGATTGCAGGTCATTTAGCAGACGGCAATACAAGAATTACTCGTAAACCATCAGTCTGTTTAGTTGGACCTGAGGGGTTTACTAACGCTGTACCTTCAATGATGGAGGCTTGGGGTGAAAGAAGTCCAATTATTTACATCACAGGATCTAGCAGTCTTAAAAGACAAGGCTCAGGTGGTTTTAAAGAAATTGACGATGTTTCAATTGCAGCCCCCTTAACTAAATATAGCGCAAGTATTACAGATGGAACTCGAATAAGAGAATTTGTAGACAAAGCATATCATATTGCAACTAATGGATATCCAGGTGCTGTACATCTTAGTCTCCCTGTTGATATTATGTTTTCATCTTTTGCAGAGGAAGTTGGCTTGGAAGAAAGACCGTATTCTCAAAAAGCAAAACCTATATCTAAAGCGTGGCCAGATCCAAACTCACTTTCAGAAGTCTTAGAAATTGCTAGTAATGCAAAAAAACCAGTTATCATTGGTGGACACGGTATTTGGTGGTCACATTCAGAAAAAAATCTTGAAGCTGCTGGTAACAATTTAAATATACCAATTTTTAATGTTCCGTATCATCAAAAATTGTTAGGGGAAGAAGCTAACGCTTACATGGGGTTGGCTGATATACATCAATACCCTCCTTCAGAATTTGCATTACACAATTCAGATCTGGTTCTTGTCGTTGGAGCACGATTAGATAATCAATTAAATTTTGGAAACCCACCTTTTATACCAGAGACAACAAAATTAGTTTGTGTAAATGGTTCACATGAAGAATTAGAACTTAATAGAGCTGCAGATTTAAGTTTGCTAAGTGATCCTGGTGTTTTTTTAGATACATTATCCAACTTAAAAAAAAATAATAAATGGTCTTTAGGTACAAATTGGTTTGAGGAAAATAAAAGAAAGAAGAAAGAGTGGGTTGATAAATCATTAAAAGAGTTAGAAATTGAAGCTGAAGCATCTAAAAAAAATGGAGGAAAAATTCATCCTCTACAACTTTCATTGGATGTTCAAGATGCAATGAGTGAAAATGATTGGCTTGTTATCGATGGAGGAAATACTCATTTTTGGTCAGAAATTGCAATCAACATCGCAGGTGCCAAAGGTAAAAAATTAAAAGGAATATTGCATCCTGGAACTTTTAGCATGTTAGGTGTTGGAGTTTCATTTGCTCTATCTGCCAAAAATCATAATCCAGATTCAAATGTAGTTCTGATAAGTGGTGATGGTGCGTTTTTATCAGGAGGTATGTCTATTGAAAGTGTATTTTATGAGAAAAAACCTATTACTGTTGTAATTGATAATAACGGGGGACTTGCTTCAATTGGTCAGCAACAAGAGAGGTTATTTAAAAGTGGAAAAAGTGTTGGAACTGAGTTCCGCGATATACCATTTCACAAGATATTTGAGGGTTTTGGAGGACATGGAGAATTAGTCAATAAAAGAGAAGAGCTAGGTCCAGCACTTAAAAGAGCTATGGATAGTGGAAAACCCGCGTGCGTGAACGTTAAAGCAAAACCTGTATTAAGCCCGATAGTCTCTGCAGTTGCAAGTAAAAGAGAAAAATCATCAATAGAATAATTGTGGCAACTTTCTCTTCTCACTTATTGGATGCAACAAATGGCTCGCACGCTGCAAATGTTGATGTAATTATTTATCAAATAAATGAAAATGGAAACAAGAAAGTTTTCTGCGAGACAAAATCTGATGAAGGTGGACGAATACTCCAAGAATTTGAATTAAGTAAAGACGACTGTAAGTGTGAGTATGAAATGGTTTGTAAAACCGGTAATTATTTTTCAGAAAAAAAAATAGTTTCAGAAATTAACATTAAATTTCAAATGGAAGATCAAAATAAAAAATATCATATTCCAATAATAATTTCTAGAAATAGCTACACTGTGTGGTGGTCTAAATAAAATGAGTAAAGAAAATTTAATTACACAAAAAAATATAAAATTAAATATGTCTAGACGTATAAGACGAACTCCATATACAAATAAAGTAGAGGAATGTGGAGTGTCTGATTTTACTGTTGTTAATCACATGCTACTACCAAAAGGTTTTAAAAATACCGTAGAAGAAGACTACTGGCATTTAAGAGAACAGGTTCAAGTGTGGGATGTGTCATGCCAGAGACAAGTACAAATAACAGGGCCTGATGCTGAAAGATTGGTGCAAAAAATGACACCACGATCCATAAAAAAAATGGAGACCGGTAAATGTTTTTATATTCCAATAATTGATGACACAGCTGGAATGATTAATGATCCAGTTTTATTAAAACTAGACGATGATATGTTTTGGATCTCAATAGCAGATTCCGATATTTTGCTTTGGGCAAAAGGAATTGCTTTAGGATCAAAATTAAATGTAGAAATTATCGAACCAGATGTATATCCACTAGCTGTTCAAGGTCCGAAATCTGAGGATCTACTAATTTCAATTTTCGGTGAGGATATAAAAAAGTTGAAATTTTTCAATTTTAAAGTGTTTGATTTTTTAGGAACTAAACAAATTATTGCACGATCTGGTTACAGTAAACAAGATGGTTTTGAAATATACTTTAAAGGATTTGAAACACATTTTAATGAGATAGAACTTGGAGAAAAACTTTGGGATACTATATGGGAGAACGGACAAAAATTTAATATTTCTCCAGGATGTCCAAATTTAATTGATAGAATTGAGGCTGGGTTAATGTCTTATGGAAATGACTTTACAAGAGAAAATAATCCACTTGAGTGTAATCTTGAAAAATACTGTAAACAAGAGGATGATCATGATTTTATAGGTAAAAAGGCTTTAAGAAAGATACAATCTGAGGGAATTGTACAAAAAATGAGAGGAATTTTGTTTGATGGAGATCCATGTAAGCCAACTGGTATGCCTTTGCCAGTATACTCAAAAGATAATGCAAAAATTGGGCAAATTGCATCTGGAATATATTCTCCAGGATTCAGAAAGAATATAGGCCTTTCAATGATTTTAAAAGATTATTGGGAAATTGGAAATGAGGTTTTTGTGAATACGTTCAATGGTAAAAATAGAAAAGGCATTATAACTTCTTTACCATTCCCAGATTAACCTTATATTTATCGATATGTTTAAACCTGTAATTACCGGCTTCTCAAGATCGCCTTTCACAATGGCGAGAAAAGGTGCGCTAGTAGATACAAAGCCAGTAAATTTACTAGCAGAAGTGATTAAAAATTTAGTTGCGAAATCCAATGTTAAAAAAGAGGATATTGAAGATATTGTTGTAGGTTGTGCATTTCAAACTGGAGAGCAGTCATTTAACATTGGAAAGTTAACAACATTTTTAACTAATATGGATGTTAAAACTTCTGGAATGACAGTTGATAGATGGTGTGGTTCCTCAATGGAAGCTATTCATATTGCTGCAGGTAAAATTTCGTTAGGAGCAGGAAAAGTATTTATATGTGGAGGAGTTGAAAGTATGACCAGAGTTAATACAGGTTTCGATCCAATACCTTATCCAGAAAATAAAAGTGATAATCCGCACGTTTATTTTTCAATGGGAACTACTGCAGAAAATGTTGCCAAAAAATATAATATTTCAAGAAATGAACAACAGGAATTTGCAATCTCAAGTCATCAAAAAGCACATGAAGCACAAACAAAAGGTAATTTTAAAAATGAAATTGTATCTATCGGAGATTGTGATACCGATGGAAATATTAGACCTGGCAGCACAATGGAAAAGTTGGATGGATTAAAACTCGCGTTCGATGAAAATGGTACTGTTACAGCAGCTACTTCATCACCTTTAACCGATGGTGCAGCTGCAACATTAATTTGCGAAGAAAATTATGCAAAAGAAAATAATTTAAATATTTTGGGAAGAATTGTATCTACTGCAGTGCAAGGGTGTGACCCTGACTATATGGGATTAGGTCCAATTGGAGCATCAAAAAAAGCTTTGGAAAGAGCTAAATTGACAGCAGATAAAATTGATATTGTTGAATTGAATGAGGCTTTTGCGTCGCAATCCTTAGCATGTATTAAAGATTTAGGTATTGATAAAGATAAAGTTAATTTAGATGGCGGAGCGCTTGCCCTTGGACATCCTCTTGGAGCAACAGGCGCAAGAATTACGGGCAAAGCTGCTGAATTACTAAAAAGAGAGAATAAAAAATATGCACTTTCAACTCAGTGTATTGGTTTGGGTATGGGAATTGCTACAGTGATTGAGTCCGTAAACTAATTTATCTATTTATTCCTCTTAATCTCTCAGATCTTCTTCTCAAAAGTTCAGCAGTTAGTAAAATTAATACTGATAAAACTATTAAGCAAGTTGCTACAGCTAAAATTGTAGGACTAAGCTGCTCTCTAAGTCCTGTCCACATTTGAATTGGAATTGTTGTATTATCTAAGCCTGCTAAGAATAATACAACTACAACCTCATCAAATGATGTTACAAAAGCAAATAAACCTCCTGAAATTACTCCTGGTAATATTAATGGTAAGGTAATTTTCATAAATGTATTATAAGGACTGCTTCCAAGACTAGATGCTGCACGTGTTATGCTATGATCAAAACCTGATAGTGTTGCAGTAACTGTTATTACAACAAAGGGAGTTCCAAGAATAATGTGTGCTAATATAATACCCAAGTGTGTTGCTGCTAAACCTACTTTTGCCATAAAAAAGAATATTGCAACACCTGAAATAATCAGTGGAACTATCATTGGAGAAATTAAAATTGCCATTATCAAACCTTTATATGGCATATGTCTGCTGCTTAAACCCAATGCAGCAAGAGTACCCAAAATAATTGATCCTAAAGTTGCAAATATAGCAATTATAAAACTATTTCTTGCTGCTAATCCCCACGGATTTTTCGTTCCATAAATCATATCATTATACCACCTTAATGAAAAAGCATCTGGATCCAGTCTCTTCATTCCATCTGTAAAGACTAAAAATTCCTCCGCATTAAATGACAATGGAAAAATTACAAATAAAGGTGCAATTAAAAAAAAGAAAACACATCCACAAACAAAAAGATAAAAATAATGCCAAATTCTATAATGTGGTTCTGTATATTTCGGTAAAGCCATAATTATCCTAGTTTAATATTATCAACTCCTACAAGTTTGTTATAAATCCAATAGATTACAAGTACTCCTGTCAAAAGCATTAAACCCATCGCAGATGCAAAACTCCAATCTAAAGTACTCTTCATGTGATATGCTATTTGGTTACTAATAAGTGTTCCTGAAGCTCCACCTACTAAGGCTGGTGTTATGTAATACCCAATTGCAAGGATAAATACTAATAAGCAACCTGCCCCAATACCTGGAATTGTAAGTGGAAAATAAACTTTTAAAAAAGCAGTAGCTGGTGTTGCTCCTAAAGATTTGCCAGCTCTCATCAGACTAGGAGATATTGTTTTCATAACACTGTACAAAGGTAAAACCATGAATGGTAATAATATTTGTGTCATTGCTACATAGGTACCAGTTTTATTGTACATCATTTCTGGTCTGTTATCGTCTGCAACAAGACCTATCCAAACAAAAAAGTCATTAACAATACCCTGTTGTTGTAAAAGAATCATCCAACTAGCAGTTCTTACAAGTAAAGAAGTCCAAAAAGGCAATAAGACACAAATCATTAGCAAATTACTGTATTTCATGGGTAGAGTTGCCAATAAATGTGCAATTGGATAAGCCATTAAAAAACAAAACAAAGTTACAAAGAAAGCAACCTCCACTGTTCTAATCCATAAAATTCTATGAATTCGTCTATCCTCAGATACTTGAACAATTTTTCCATCTTCATCTGAGTACATATCTATACCCTTAAGATATTTTGAATATGTATAAGATGGAGCTCTTCTTTTAATTGCTCTCCAATATTCAACATTTCTCCATCTTTTGTGAACTTTCATTATTTGTTCTTTGTAGTTTCCTTCCTCGAATTTCTTTTGTTTTCTGGCAAGTTTTTTTAAAACACTTTTAAAACCATTTTTTTCATAATTTAATTGTGTCTGTAATTTTCCTGCAGTTTTATTCTTAACTAAAATTTTATAATCTAAATAAAATGCTTCAAAAACTTCTTCTGGTGGAAGTTCTTTACCATCCCAGTTTTCCATTGCTTTATAGGTTTTGGGAAGCATATTTGTAACCATCTTATCATCTATGCTTCTAGAGAACATGTCTCCAATTGGAATCATGTATGTGATAATTAAAAATAATAATAATGGTGCAACTAGTAAAAAAGCTTTAATTTTATTTTTCTTTTCTGACTGTTTTAGACTTTCCTCTAGGGGAATTCCATCTGTTGTTAAAATTTTTCCTGTTTCTGAGCTCATAAAAAAAAGGGCGGTCAATATGACCGCCCTTACTATAATATAAAATTAAAGTGTTTAAAACTTTAATTATTTAATACTAGCTTTCATAGCTTCCCACTGCTCACCAAGCTCTGTGCCGTTGTCAGCCCAGTACTCAGCGTTCACTAAGAAGTATTTTTTAAGGTTAGCTGGTGCTGTTGGCATATGTGGAACCATATTCGTTTTTCCATCTTTATACCAAGGCTCTCCTGCTTCCATAACTGCAATTGATGATTTTCTCCACGGAGCATATGCTATATATTTAGCACTTCCTGCTAACATTTCTGTGTTTGTCATCATTGCTAAAGCTTTCATAGCGTCAGCTTCGTTTGGTCCTCCTTTTACTAATGCAAAATATTCATAGTCAAGACCTTGTCCATCCCAAACTTGAACTATTGGAGCGCCTTCTCCAACTGCTGCATTGAAAAATCTACCATTCCAACCAGTTGCCATTACAACTTCACCACTCATTAATAATTCTGGTGGTTGAGCACCTGCTGACCAAAATACACATCCGCCATTTGGATCTTCACATAGTGCTTTGATTTTGTCCATAGCTCTAGTTACGTAAGCCGGGTCTTCAAGTTTTTCATATAGAAACTCTCCACCTTTACCCATTTTTACGCCATCAGCTGCTAATGCAATTTCTAGGTTTGTAAGAGCACTTTTGTAAATTGCTCTTTTCCCAGGAAATCTTTTCGTATTAAAGAAATCTTTTATCGTACTTGGTGTGCTTTTTAACAAGTCGCTGTTATAAGCATAATTCCAAGAGTACAAAATATTTCCTACTGCACACTTACTAGGCATATCTGTGAAGAAGTCTTCACTTGCAGGTGTACCATCTGGTGCTGGTGGAAAGTCTTTGTCAAAATCAAATTCAACAAAAATACCTTCGTCACAACCATTAATAGTATCATAAGCAAATACGTCTATGATATCCCATGTAATTGCACCTGCTTCTTTTTGAGCCTTAATCTCTGATAATCCACCAGAGTAGTCTACCCACTCAATTGGTATACCAAGTGCTTTTGCAGTTGGGTCACCATAACCTAACTTTTGACTTTCTGTGTAAGCTCCACCCCAAGACGCAACAACAACTGCGAAAGCTGATGAAGATACTGAAATAGCAAAAGTTACAGCAAGTAATAATTTACTTAATTTATTCATTTATCCTCCGTTTAAACGTTTTTTTATAAAAGAACGAGTACAGCAACATAGGAATAGAGAGTCAACAGTGGATTTTGACAATAATGTAATATTTTGGCTTATTTTGGGTCTAAAGCTCTAGCGTCGCGACTATTCCAACCAATATAAATCTCATTACCAAGTTTAATATCTAAATTTTGAGAGCTGTTTGGAACTTTCAATATAAATTCTGAATTACCAAGTAAATTTAATCTAACTCTAGTATGATCCCCATGATAAATTACCTCTTCGATTTTTCCTTTTTGATTGTTATCCATTTTATCTTTAGGATTAATCAATGCTCTCTCAGGTCTAATTGATACAGTAGTTTTTTCACCAACAGATTTTACTGAAATTGGATTAGCAATTATTTCACCCTTTTCTAATTTTACTCTACATGTTCCATTTGAAATTTCAGAAACCTCTCCACCAAAGGTATTATTTTCTCCGATAAATTCTGCAACAAAGGAGTTCACAGGTTCTTCATATAACTTATCAGGACTTGATAGTTGTTGAACTTTACCATCATTAAATACCGCGATTCTATTTGACATAGTTAATGCTTCACCTTGATCATGAGTTACATAAACTACTGTTACACCAATACTTTCATGAATGTGTTTAATTTCGTACTGCATACTTTCTCTTAAATTTTTATCTAAGGCACCTAAAGGCTCATCCATTAATACAACAGATGGATCGAAAACTAATGCTCTTGCAACTGCTACTCTTTGTTGTTGACCTCCTGACAGCTGACCTGGCATTCTGTTTGCAAATCCACCGAGTGAAACCATTGATAAAGCTTTATCTACTTTTTTTTCTATTTCCACTTGAGACATTTTTCTTACCTTTAATGGAAATGCTAAATTTTCAAAAACTGTCATATGAGGAAACAGAGCATAATTTTGAAAAACCATTCCAATACCTCTTTTGTGTGGAGGAATATTTGAAATTGGATTTTTATCTAAATAAATTTCTCCATTAGTTGGGGTTTCAAAACCTGCAAGCATCATTAAGCATGTAGTTTTTCCTGAACCAGAGGGTCCTAGCATTGTTACGAACTCACCTTCTTCGATATCTAAATTTAAATCTTTAACTACTAATACTTTTCCATCGTAACTTTTGTCGACTTTATCAAATTTTACGAAATCTTCTTTTTTTGACATAGATTAGTTTTTAAAACATTTAGTTAAGTTGTTTGCAACAGTTAATTAGCTCTTAATGTGTAACTCTTTAGGAAAATTGCAGAATAATTCACACCCTTTTTCTGTAACTCTTATAGCCTCCGAAGCTTCAACTCCCCAATCACCAAATTGCATTACAGCTATCATATGAAAACACGCATTCGGTACAAGTTCAGTCATTTCTCCTTTATATATATTAAGAGTATGTTCACCCCAATCTGGTGGATAACCTATTCCAATTGAGTAACCAGTTCTTGATTTTTTTTCTATGCCATATTTGTCTAAAATACCCCAAAAAGCTTGAGCTACATCATTTGCAGTATTACCGGGTTTAGTAGCATCTATTCCAGCTTGCAAAGCTTCGATAGTTTTGTTCATTGTGTCTATTTTTAATTGATCAGGTTTTCCAAGTAAGACTGTTCTGGCCATTGGCGCATGATATCTTTTATATACTCCAGATAACTCAACGATTGTCGCCTCACCTTCTACAAACTTGTCCTGCGTTGCTGTTAAATGAGATGCAGATGTCCCTTTTCCAGTTGGTAAGAGTGTTGCGATACTAGAATACTCTCCACCAAACTCAGGGGTCCCATAAAATAAAGTTTTTTGTATATCACCTACTGCATCGCATTGTCTGACACCCGGTTTAATTACCTCCATTGCAGTCTTCATTCCTTTTTCTGAAATTAGTGCAGCAGTTTTCATGTAATTAATTTCTGCATCAGATTTTGCATATCTTGCCCAATTTACTAATCTTTCTGAATCTTTTATTTTTGAATTCGGTAAACCTTGTTTTATCTTTTCATAACAAAAAGCAGTGAAGTAATGAGCGTCCATCTCCACTCCAATTGAAAGCTTATCCCAATTTCTATCTTTAATGATCTGTACTAAATAATCGTAAGGATGTTTTGGCCATGTATGAATATAATTTTCATCATACACAATTATATTTTCATCTTTGAGATAAGTTTTTATATACGCACCTCCTGAGTCTTGAGCTCTTACAAAACATAAAGGTTGATCAGCGTTAACATGAACAATTGCACACTGAGCATAATAAAAAGACCATGCATCATAACCAGTTAAATAATTCATGTTATTTGTGTCGTGAGAAATTAATAGTTCAATTCCTTTATCCTGCATCATCGACTGAACTTTTTTTAATCTTTGTTTATACTCGTCTTTAGTAAATGACATGAATTTCTATCTAAATAATTTACCAAAACCTTCTACAAGGTTATTTTTATTTATTTGGACCAGAGTATCCCAAATTAATGTCTGATTACTTGATAAAACAATCGTGTTAAGTTTTTTTTCAAGTTTATCAATTATTGGTAAAACAGGAAGAGCTGTACAAGATACAAATAATGCATCTGCTCCATTTAAATCTATTTTAGACAAGACATCATACAAATAATTTTGGTCTACTTTGCCTATGTCGTAATCTGCCTCTATATCAAAGTATGAATTGGATGTTATCTCAAATCCCTCTGACTTAAAATAACCCATAACTTCATCATTAAGTTTTTTGCTGTAGGGTGTAAATAGTGAAAGCTTTTTAATGTTTAACTTTTTTAATGCTTTTATTGCGGCTGTACTTGGCGTTGTAACCTGGGCCATTGGTTTTGCTGCATTTACCTTTTGCTTAATAGAGTTATAACCTGCTGCAATAGTTCCAGATGTACATCCGTAGACTACGCAATCAATATCTTGATCTGGCAAAATATCTTTTGTTACACTGGTTACCTTATCTGACATTTTAATGAGATTTTCTTTTGTTAAAGGATTATAACACTCTATTCTATTAACAAAAAAATCAATTTCTCTATCCTTAATTACATTAATAAAATCTCTCTCAATCATAAAATCACTTGCAAGAGCAATAAGGCCAACTCGTGGATTTGATTTACTTATGTATTTTGGTTCTATTTTTGTTGAATTCATATTTTAAAAAGGTGAATATATCATAAGTTCTTGAATAATCATTAATATTAAACGAATTGAATGAATTTTAAAGACACTCTAGTTGCATCACTTGTTCCTATCTTTTTAGGTTTTGGTTTTGTAATTGCCAAACCTGCTTTTGAGTCTTTTCCTCCAATACTTCTAATGGGACTAAGATTTATTTTTGCTGCTTCTATTTTAATTTGGTGGTTTCCAATTCCAAAAGGTTTCTTAAAAAAAATTTTTATCGCTTCGTTTATAGCAAATACTTTGCAATACAGTATTACCTATACTGGTTTAAATTTTATTGATGCATCTGCAGCGGTATTATTAGTACAAACAGAAGTTCCATTTGGAGTAATATTTGCTTTTTTCATGTTGAAAGAGAAACCAACTTTAAGAGCTTTGATTGGGATAGGAGTTGCATTTGTAGGGGTTTATATTTTAACTGGCTCACCTAATTTAGATGGAAAAATATTTGGTATCGCTCTTACGATTTTAGGTTCAGCAATATGGGCACTTGGCCAAGTAATTGTTAAACCTTTGAGTAAAGAAATTAATCCTTTAGCTTTAGTTGCTTGGCTTGCATTATTTTCTGGACCCACTTTAATTTTAATTTCTGCAGTAATTGAAGGTGATACCATATCATATCTATCAACTGCTAAATTTAATCATTGGTTAATAGCATTTTACATTGGATTTATAATGCAACCTATAACTTATGGCTGCTTTTATTATGTTCTTAAAAGTAATCCATTATATAAAGTGTTACCCATAGTGACTATGGGTATACCACCGACTGGATTGCTTGCGGCAATTTTTTTATTAGGTGAGAAACCAACAAGTGAATTATTTATTGGAGGAGTGGTAATAATATTTGGTGTCATAATGATATTATATAAAAAAAAAGAGGAGGTAAATTAATGAATATAGGATTTATTGGTTTAGGAAATGTTGGAGGGAAACTAGCTGGGAGTTTATTGAGGAATAAATTTAATTTAACAGTTAGAGATTTAGATAAAAATCTAACAAAACAATTTGAGAGCATGGGGGCTAAAATTGCAAATACTGCTAAAGAGCTGGCTAAGGAAGTTGATTTAATAATAACTTGTCTTCCTTCTCCTGAAATTTGTGCAGAAGTGATGGAGGGAGAGAACGGAATTCTTGAAGGTATTTCAGAAAATAAAATATGGTTGGAAATGAGTACAACAGATGAGGCAGAGGTAAAAAGGATTGGTAGAAAAGTCATTGAAAAAAAGGCAATACCCCTAGATGGTCCAGTAAGTGGTGGATGTCATAGAGCAGCGTCAGGAAATATAGCAATATTTGTTGGTGGAGAAAGAGATGCATTTGAAAAGATATTACCTGCCTTAACTGTAATGGGGCGTAAAATATTACATACAGGGGAATTAGGCACTGCTTCTATTCTCAAAGTAATTACAAATTATTTAGCCTCTACACATTTGGTTGCCCTTGGGGAGGCATGGACAGTAGCCAAAAAGTCAAACCTAGATCTTGCAAAAACCTACAAAGGAATTGCTGTTTCCTCAGGTAATTCATTTGTTCATGAAACCGAAAGCCAAGTCATATTAAATGGTTCTTATAATATAAATTTTACGATGGACCTTGTCTTAAAAGATACCGGTCTATTTGATGAGCTCGCAAAAAAATTAAATGCACCTTTGGAAATTTCCCCTAAGATAGTTGAAATATTTAAAGATGGTCAAAAAAAATACGGCTCAAGAGCTTGGTCATCTATGATAGTAAAAAGAATGGAAGATTTAAATAAGATTGATTTTAGAGCTGAAGGGTTTCCCGAAGAGTTAACTGATATTGAGCCTGAAGAAAAAGGTTATGAAATTTAAATTCTGTGTTAAAGTGCATTTATGATTGAAAAGAAAAATTTTTATATAAACGGAAAATGGGTTGCTCCAGTCAAAGTTAATGACTTTGATGTAATTGATCCATCAACTGAAGAGGCTTTTGCTGTAATTTCTCTAGGATCTAAAGAGGATACTGATAAAGCTGTAATTGCTGCTAAAGAAGCATTTGAAACCTGGAAAGAGACTTCGAAAGAAGAGAGAGTAGATTTATTAGAAAAATTTTGTGAAATTTATAATAGAAGATGGGATGAAATGGTTGAAGCACAATCAATGGAAATGGGTGCACCATTAGATTTTGCATCAGAGACTCATACTAAAATGGGAGCAGATATATCTAAAAATGTAATAGATATTTTAAAAAATTTTAATTTTGAACATCAGTTTGATCCAAAATCAAACAATCAAATCAGATATGAGCCAATTGGAGTTTGTGGATTAATAACGCCATGGAATTATCCAATGAACCAAATAGTGCTTAAGGTCATACCAGCACTTGCAGCTGGTTGCACAATGATTTTAAAACCGTCAGAAGTGGCTCCAGTATCGGGCGTTTTGTTTGCAGAAATAATTGACGAAGCTGGGTTTCCTCCAGGTGTATTCAATTTAATAAATGGTAACGGAGAAGTAGTTGGAAATCATATATCTGGTCACCCAGATATTGATATGGTTTCATTTACAGGATCTACAAGAGCGGGAAAGCTGATACAGAAAAATGCAGCTGATACAATTAAAAAAGTTACGCTTGAACTTGGCGGTAAAGGTGGAAATATAGTATTTGAGGATTCTTATCCAGATGCTGTTAGAGATGGAGTAAGAACTATAATGAGTAACACTGGACAGTCTTGTGATGCTCCAACACGAATGCTAGTTCAAAGATCAATTTATAATAGAGCAGTAAAAGAAGCTGTAGATGAAGCAAATAAAATTAAAGTAGATGTGGCATCTAAAAAAGGTGATCACATTGGACCTTTAGTATCCAAAGTTCAATACGATAAAGTTATAAATCTTATAAATGAGGGAATTAAAGAGGGTGCAACTTTAGCTGCCGGTGGGCCTGATCTACCAAATGGTCTAAATAAGGGGTATTTTGTTAAACCAACAATTTTTACTGATGTAAACAACGATATGAAAATTGCTAGAGAAGAAATATTTGGTCCAGTACTTTCAATTATTCCATTTGATACTGAAGAAGAGGCAATTAAAATCACAAACGATACTTCTTACGGATTAGGCAACTATTTACAAACTGAGGATAAAGAAAAAGCACAAAGAGTAGCTAGAAAAGTAAGAGCAGGAACAGTTTATATAAATGGCCAAGGAGCCGAGACTGGAGCACCTTTTGGAGGATTTAAGCAATCAGGAAATGGTCGTGAGGGTGGACTATGGGGATTTACTGAATACCTAGAGGTTAAAGCAATTACTGGTTGGAATTAAAAAATTATATTCAAAATAATTGAGGTTGAGATGATTGGTTATGTAATGGTGGGAACAAACAATTTAGATGCTGCCATTAAGTTTTATGATGAAGTTTTGAAAGTTATTGGGCTAACAAGAAACGAAACTGTAGAAAATGATTATGCCGCATATGGAAAGAAAAATACAAACGAAATAGAGTTTTACATTACAAAACCGTTTAATAAAAAAGAAGCAACTTTTGGAAATGGAACACAAATATCATTTGTAACATCTTCTAGAGCTATTGTTGATAGATTTCACGAAACAGGACTAAAAGCAGGAGGTACTAGCGAAGGATCAGGAGGAGAGCGACCAGAAGGATCAGGAGTTTATTATTCTTACATACGTGATCTTGATGGAAATAAAATTTGCACCTTCACAAATAGCAAAGAATAATACTATGTCTTATTCATCAATTCATAAAAAATTAGAAAATAATAAAACTATTATTTTAGATGGTGGAATGGGCGCTGAATTAGAAAAGAATGGCGCTAAAATGGATGAAAAAATGTGGTGTGGAAAATGCTCAGTAGATCAACCAGAATTAGTAAGAAAAATTCATGAAGATTATATAAATGCGGGTGCTGATGTAATAACGACTAATACATATAGTACTACACCTATATCGATGAGACAGTATGGTTATGAAAACTCGATTGAGGATTTTAATAAAAAAAGTGTTCAAGTTGCAAAAGAAGCAATTAAAAATTCAAAGAAAAATGTTGCTCTTGCTGGAAGCGTTTCAACTTTTGGTAATTTTTATAAACTTGGAGTTAATGCAATGGTACCTGGCTTTGATGAACAACTAAAGATTTTATCAGGTGAAGGAGTAGATCTAATCATTTTAGAAGCTATGTCTTCTCAGGCTGATATAGTGGAAACAATGTTAAACTGTTCTACAAAAATAAGTGTACCAGTTTGGTTGTCAGTATCATGTGTAACGAATGATCAAAATCAAATAATGCTCGGGTACAACGATTCAATTGACTCTGATACTAATATTTATGAAAGTTTTGAAATATCTATTAATAATTTTAAAAAAATTCATAACGGTCCAATTTTAGTAGCTCACTCTGATATTAAAACTACAGGCAAGGCAATAAAAACTGCTAGAGAAAATTTTGATGGAGTTATAGGAGCGTATCCAAATAAAGGATATTATGAAAAACCACATTGGAGATTTATAGATGACATGACTCCTGAAGATTATTTAAATGAGGTAAAAACGTGGATTAAAGATGGAGCTCAAATTATAGGTGGCTGTTGTGGAATAGGAGTTGATGAAATTAAAGCCATTTCAATTTTAAAAAACTAAAGTATAAATTAATAAATAATGAAGACATTTATTGGCGGTATTGGCTGTTTTTGGGATGAAACTAAGTACGAGGGTATTGAAGGTATAATCTCTACCGAATGTGGTTACTGTGGAGGGGATGATCCCAATGTAACCTATAAAGCTGTATGCGGTGGTGACACTGGCCATATTGAAGTAGTAAAAGTTCAATATGATGAAAAAGAAAAATCGTATGAGGACATGGTTAATCTATTTTTTGAATTGCACGACTCTACACAAGTAAACCGACAAGGTACATATGTGGGTATTCAATATAGATCAGAAATATTTTATAATACTGATGAGGAAAAAAAGATTGCTGAAAAAGTATTAAATGAAGTTAACAAAAAATTAGATGGTAAGGTATCAACAAAAATATCCAAGGAAAAAAATTATTGTAAAGCAGAAGGGTATCATCAAAAATACGAACAAAAAAAATCTTTAAAATATTGAAAATAAAAAAATTAACTTCTGTTAAAAATCCTGAATTAAAAACAATTAGAGATAACAAGGCTTCATGGAATCTTCCAAAAACTAGAAGATTTGGTTATAGAAATTTACATAAAATAAATCGGTACAGTCTTTATTTAAGATCTGATCTAGTATTAAGACTAAAGTCAGAACCTAATAAAAAAATTAGTAAAATACCATTGGTTAAAAAAATGATCAAAAATAAATCTTTTTGCTCATTAATCGTTGGCAAAGGTCAAAATATATTATTTGAAAAATATGCTAAAGATTTCAAAATAAATCAACCGCAGACAATAATGTCAATAACTAAAATGTTTATTAACTTATTTGTTGGTGAACTTGTTAAAAATAAATCAATAGATTTGAATAAAAAAGTTTCACATTATTTGCCTAAAATTGGAAGTGGTTACGCTGAAGCAAAAATACAAGATGTTTTGAATATGAATATTATAAATTCCTATACCGAAGATTATACTAAAGCATATTCTTCTTCATTTTTACATGAGCCAGTTGGAGGTTGGAGACTACCGAAAAATTTAAAAAATCATTTAAGCCAAGAGGAATATTTAAATTCAATTAAAAAAATTAAAAACAAAAGTTTAATAAATAGTTCTGAATATGCATTTTATAAATCAGCAAATACTGATGTAGTGGGATTAATTGTAGAAAAGGTAAGTGGAAGAACTTTAAGAGATTGGGTATTGTCGGCTGTTGAAGCTGCTGGCTTTGAAGAAGGCTTATATATTGCTTCTGATAGATATGGGATGCCATGGATGTCTGGTGGTGGTTGTTTAATTGCTAGGGATTTTTTAAGAATGGGTTTGCTTTTTGCCAGAAAAGGTATGGGGGTTGGAAATAGAAAAGTTGGATCATCTTCTTATTTTGACAAAACAATTAAAAATTTAGGACCTAAATACATGGAATTATCAAAAAATAAATATTTGTATTATTCAAATTCAACAATGGTGTCAGGTAACATGATTGGACACTCTGGATATGGAGGTCAGTTTTTGGCAACAAATTTTAAAACCGGCAAAGTTGCAGCATTTTTTTCAGTATTGGAAACAAAATCTGCAACAAAAAAGAGTTATAAAGTTGATATGATTAATATGTTGATAAACTTAGTTAACAATTAATATTAAAATTAAGAGTACCTTGATATTAATTTTTTGAGATGATTATCTGTAACACCACAACACCCTCCAATAATTTGAATTTGGTCATCAATTAGTTTTCCACATTCATTAGTAAATTCATCCTCTGTGTAGGTCACTATTGCCTTATGTGTTTTTGTATCAAACTTATGTATTTCTGGATAAAACATAATTGGACCCTGCCAATTATTTTTAATCACCTTTAATCCATCAAAGGCATCAACAAGCCAAGTATGCATAATACCATAAACATCTCCACCGATATTTGTTAGAGATTTAATAATATCATCTAAAAGAACAACCTTATCATCAGGAATAAATTTTGGTTGCTCTTTGTATATACTTTCATCATAAATAAGTGATTTTTCCTTTTCAGCTCTAAAATTTCTTCCAATAACATTATTATCAAACTTGCTTATACAGCAACTTAGTCCAACCCAAACTGGTAAACCAGTTTCTAATGCAGAGTTAAGTAAGATTTTTGAGTGGTCTATATCTAATATCATTTCTAGAATTAAAAGATCGACTCCCTCTTCTTTTAAGATTTTAGCAGCCTCTTTATAATTTCTCTCTTCCTCTCTAAATGTAGGTATGTACTTTGGATCTGGAACAAATTCATTTTCTTTTAAAGAGAAAAAATTCGACATACTCCCTGCTATTCCAACTATATTTTCTTTACCCTTATTCTTAATTGCCTTTTTGGCTATTTCGACAGATCTAACAATAAACTCCTTTGTTTCATCACCTCTATTAATACTATTCATATTGTGTCTTGTAGTGCTAAAGGTATTTGCTGTAATAAGATCACAGCCTGCATCCATAAAATTTTCATGAACTTGTCTCACAATTTCTGGAGCTGTGATTGTTGTTAATGCAGAAAAAGCTGGCGTCATCTCGCCTCCTAAGTTTGCAATCTCAGAACCATTTCCACCATCTAAGAATATTTTTGAATTTGATTTAAACTTTTCTTTAAACAGCATCTATTTTTCTTCTTTTGGTGCTAGAACAACAGCTAATACTCCTCCTACAACAATCATTGTACTTCCAACAACTTCTCTCCAACCAAATGTTTCATCAGTCAGAATGCCAGCTGATATAACTCCAACTACTATTTCGCTTAAATATAATATTGCACAAAGGCCTGCACCTAAAACAGATGGAGACCACATTATAACTACTCCAGTAGGAATAAAATAAAATACTGAAATAAGAACTAAAAAAGTAAACATTGATGCAAAAGCTTCAATGGGTGGCATAGGTCCTAAGTAATCTTTTAAAATAAAGCCAGCAAAAATATTAAATATTGTCCCATAAACGAAGAAAGAAAAGATTACAGGAAAGACACCGTCTGTTTTGGAAATTTCTAAACGCACTAACCCAGCCCCAAATAGCACACCTCCTAGTAATGCCAGCCAATCTCCTGCATTTTGTGGTAATGGTATGATATTAGATTGACTGAAAACTACCCACAAACCCCCAAGTGCTAAGCTTAAAGTTAAAACTCTTTCTAAACCTGGTCTTTTTTTTAAAAAATATATTTCAAAAATAGTCGTCCAGACAGGTATCATGTAAAACATGATCAATGCTCGTACGACATCTGTAAGTAAGAAACTTAATGCGTAACATATAAAACCACTACCAGTTAAAAAACCAACAAAAGGTATTTCTAAACCAGATGTACGACCTTTATACTTTCTCCACAAAGAGATGGGTGTAAGTAATAAAATTCCGATCATCATTTGAGAAATTGTACCCCAACCTCCAGTAAGTCCCCCATCTTCTAAAATTCTTTGAGGAAGCCAATAAACTCCCCATGATCCGGCAGCTATTGCTAACGCAAAAGCTATTTTAAAATGATGTTTGTGTCTGACCATTAGTTTAATTTTGGTTTAATTTTAGAAAAATTAAAAATTTCTTCATATCTTTTTGCAAAAGATATCACTTTTAAATCTTCTTTTTGTTTAGCTATAATTTGAATACCTATTGGAAATCCCTCTTTATTAAAGCCAATAGGTAAAGAAATTGATGGCAAGTAAAAAAGACTAGCGAATATATGTATTTCAATCCATCTATGATAAGTGTCCATTAATTTTTCATTAATTTTTTCTGGGTGTCTTAAATTTTTATCAAAAGGAAATGATTGTTGAGATGGTAAAGCTAAAAAATCAAAATCACCAAACAATCTATTTACATCATTTGATAATTCAATTCTTAAGTTAAGAGCAGATTTTACATCTTCCTCTTTGAGCTTGCTACCTTTATTGTATTCCCATAACGCCTGTGGAGTCATTTCGTTAACATCTTTGATATTCATTGTATTAATATCCTCATAAATACTTTTTGCTCTTAATGTGCCCCAGCAATTCCATAATTTATGAACATCTATTTTTGGTTTTAAGTTTTCAATTATAACTTTATGCTTTTCAAGATTGTTTAGTTGTTTGTTACTTATCTCAATTATCTCAGGATCATATTGATAATTACCATTCATCTCAGATAACCATCCAATTTTTAATTTTGAAAATTCATGGTCACTTAAATTGACCACGCTAAAAGAATTATCTAAACTGAAAGAAATTGGATCTTCTTTATGTTGTCCAGCTATAACATCTAAAAGAATAGACATGTCATCAGGTGTTCTTGCAAGACACCCTGGTGTTGAAATAACCGGAAGATTTTTCTTTTTTTCATTTGTTCGATAATCGGGAAGTAATCCTGGTGTTGGTCTAAAACCATAGACATTTGCGTAAGCAGCAGGTGTTCTACAAGAACCCATCATATCTGTACCATCAGCAAATGGCAGTAAATTTGCTGCGACTGCAACACCAGCTCCACCACTTGATCCACCAGATGATTGACTATTTCCATAAATGTTTGGAGTTATTCCAAATAATCTATTCGCTGTATGAGCGCCCACTCCTAATTCAGCAGTGTTTGTTTTTCCAATTATTATTCCGCCGGCATCTATTTGACGATCAACAATTATAGAATTTTTTTTTGGAAAATAATCTTTATATCCAGGAAAACCATAAGTGGTTGGAAAACCAACTACATCTAGCAAATCTTTAGAAGCAAGAGGTAAACCAAATAACGGCTTATTCTCATCAAAATTTTTGTCCTTAATCTCAGCTTCTTTAATTATTTCTTCTTCATCCTTAATTGAAACAATAGCATTCAAAGATGGATTAAATTTTTTTATTCTTTCAAAATATAAGCCAACTATTTCTTTTACTGAAACATCCTTTTTCTTAATTAAAGAAATAATTTCTTTAACTGATTTATTTTCAAGCATGAGAATTTACTATTACCTTGCCTTTTTAATGGATGCTAGAGTAATTTCCTTTATTTCTTCTAAACTTGCTTTTTTAGGATTTTGTCCATAGGCTTGATCTTTCATTGATTTTTCAGCAATTCTATCAACACAATCTTCAGGTACACCAATTTCGCTTAAACTTTTTGGAATTTTAATTCTATCAAGAATGTTTTCAATGTTTGATATAAATGCATCTACAGAATGATCTTTAAATTGCATAGCCTCTGACATTCTTTTAACTTTTTCTTCCATACCTGGTAGATTATATTTTAAAACTACAGGTAATATTATTGCATTCGTTAGTCCGTGATGAGTATTGTATTCGGCTCCAACCATATGAGCAATAGCATGTACTAATCCTAAACCTTTTAAAAAAGAAATTCCTGCTAAACAAGATCCAACATGCATTCCACCTCTTGCAACTATATTGCTAGGATCTTCTACAGCTGTGACTAAAGATTTTGATATCAAAGATAAACCTTCTAAAGCAGCACCATCACACATTGGATTGAAACCAGGAACACAATAACCCTCTATACCATGGATTAAAGCATCTGCACCAGTCCATGCAGTTAAATTTGCTGGCAATCCAATCGTAAGTTCTGGATCTAACAATGCTAAGGAAGGTCTAACATCTGGATGCCACATACAAAATTTCATGCCTTCTTTTAAATAAGTAACCATAGCTGAAATTTCTGTTTCAGCTCCAGTTCCAGCAGTTGTTGGAATAGTTATAATTTTTGGGAATGGGTTATCCTTGCTAATTATAGGCGGAGTTAATTCAAACTCAAAATCTCTTAATGGAACGTCATTGTTTGCTGTGAGGCAAATTAATTTTCCTCCATCCATTGCACTGCCTCCACCGATTGCAATTATAGCATCATGGTTTCCATCTTTAAATTTACTAACACCATTTGAAATCTCATCTTCTCTTGGATTTGGAGATATATCAAAAAATAGATCTGATTTTACATCAGAACTTTTTAAATAATTTTGTAAATTTTCAATAAATGGTAATTTTGTGCTTCCTTTATCTGTAACAATCACAGGGTTTTTAATATCCAAATTATTACATATACCACCTATTTCTTTCAATCTGCCTGGACCGTATGCAATATTAGTCGGAAACGTCCAATCTTGATTGGATAGAATATCAGTTTCATTAAGTTTAAAACTTTGCATTTTTTTTATAAAGTATACAATTTTAAAAAATTATAAATGAATATTTATTCAGAAAAAATAGATTTAAAAAAAACATATTTAGCAATATTTACCATGCTCTTAGCAATCCTATGTGTGGATATGTACATGGTTGTAATAAAGTTTTTGGGCAATGAATATACAGTAATTCAGTTAGCAGTATTCAGAAATATTGCGGGGGCAATCCCTTTATTTATACTTATTTTATTTACCAAAGAGTATATTTCAGTTTTTAAGAATCTAAACAACAAATTCATTGCCTTAAGTTTTTTTAGAGGTTTGGCTTTCTTATCAATGAATATATTCATATTTATTTCAGTAATTAATTTAGAATTTGCTACTGCTATGGTTCTTACATTTTCTTCTCCATTTTTCATTGTAATTTTGTCAATAATTTTCTTAAAGGATAAAGTTGGTATTTATAGATGGTCTGCAATTTTTATAGGTTTTTTTGGAGTTGTTTTGATTGTTCAGCCAGGAAGTGACATATTTAGTTTTTACTCAATATTTCCAATTCTAACAGCAATTGCTTGGGCATTGAGTGTGATAATTTTAAAATTTATACCTGATGGTCACTCAACAGCAAAAATTCAATTATACACTTTAATATTCAATGTAATTGGTGGTGTTGTATTGTTTTTATTGACTACTGGACATGCAGCAATAAAAAGCACCCAGGATTTTTTTCTTATGACACTCACTGGTATTCTTGGAGGTACTGCAGCAATACTTTTTATCTATTCTTATAGATTAATCTCTGCAAGTAAGATGGCCTCGTTTGAATATTTTGGCATTCCCTCATCATTTGTTTTAGGTTGGTTATTTTTTAATGAGGCTCCTTGGGAACAATTATTTCCAGGAGTTTTCGTAATTGTGTTTGCTGGTATGATTATAATTTGGAGAGATAAAGTAAAACAAAAAAAAACTAAGGTGAGTAGAGAAATTAATTAGCTGATTTCATTGATTTCATTACTATTGCTCTATCAATTTCGCCAATAAGTTCACCTGTCTCACTGTTAACCACTGGAAATTTCTGATCTGTATCTACAAGCTTATCAATTAAAGTTTCTATTTTTGAATTATGAGGAATATTATTTGATCCGTTTTCAAACATTTTTTTTGTATCGTCACAACATTCTTCTCTCATTACTTTGCTTGCACTAAGGACTTTATATTTTGGTACATCTTCGCAAAAATCTTTTACATATTGATCTTTGGGGTTAGCAACAATTTCCTCTGGTGTTCCCACTTGAGAAACTTCTCCATCTTTCATAATTGCTATATGATCACCCATTTTAATTGCCTCTAAGAAATCATGAGTAATAAATACCATTGTCTTCTGTAATTTTTCTTGAATCTTTAATAGTTCATCCTGCATTTCTCTTCTAATTAATGGATCTAATGCTGAAAAAGGTTCATCAAAAATTAAAATTTCTGGATCTACAGCTAATGCACGAGCTAAACCCACCCTTTGTTGCATTCCTCCTGATAGTTCTCTTGGATAATTATTGTGCCAACCTTCTAAACCAACCATTTTTAAAACTTCCATTGATTTTTCTACTCTGTCATTTTTTTTATTTCCTCTAATCTCTAAACCATATCCAATATTCTCCACAACTGTTCTATGTGGAAATAAACCAAAATGTTGAAAAACCATGCTCATTTTATTTCTTCTTAAATCTAATAATTCTCTGCCACTCATTTTCGTTACATCAACATCATCCATTTTAACTGTTCCAGAAGTTGGTTCAATTAATCTTGAAATACATCTAACTAAGGTTGATTTTCCACTTCCCGATAAACCCATTACAACAAATGTCTCACCTTTCTCAATTGAAAAGCTAACATCTTTTACTGCAACCACATGACCGGTCTTTTCTTGAACTTCTTTTATTGATAAGCTTTTATCTAAATCTTTAATTATTCTTTGTTCGTCAGAACCAAATAATTTCCAAACATTTGAACACGTTATTTTTGGTTGATTATTCATATTTTGTTATTTTAATAACACAAAAATAGACAATATTTTTCTTTAAAAGTAAAATTATTTATTTTAAATTTTAGATAATATGTCATCTGAAGTTGCAAGTATTCAAGGAAAGCAAAATTCATCAAAAAATATTATTACATATTCTGTAATCTTAATAACATTTTTAGTTGCACTGTGGTTATCTTTTCAAAGCGATGGTCCTTCAAAAATGCCAAAGGTCGTCACTGACCAATTTACATTTACAGCATGGGTTAATGAGGGTGAAGATTATTTAAAGAAAAATTATAGATGGATTACCAAAATAATAGCCAGTTATATAAAAAATGTATATTACTTCGTTGAAGATTTTTTGATCGACTCGCCTTGGCTGTTAATTGCAGCATTAATATTTTTACCCTGCTTAATTGCAGGTGGTTTGAGATTAGGATTGTACTCTTTATTCGTTATATATTTTTGGGGTGCAACAGGAATGTGGGAACCTTCTCTACAAACAGTGGCGTTGATGGGTTTATCTGTTTTACTATGTGTAGTAGTTGGAGTTACCCTAGGTGTGCTTTGTTCACAAAGTGACAAGTTTGAAAATTTTATGAAGCCTATTTTAGATACAATGCAAGTAATGCCTGCGTTTGTTTATCTTTTTCCAGCTCTTTTCTTTTTTGGAATTGGAGGAGCTCCAGCAATTTTAGCCACAATGATTTACTCTATGCCTCCGATCATAAGATTAACAAATACTGGTATAAGACAAGTTTCAGCAGAAACAATAGAATCTGCAACCTCATTTGGATCAAGTAAATTACAACTCCTATTTAAAATTAAAATTCCACTTTCACTTCCAAGTATAATGATGGGAATTAATCAGGTGATAATGATGGCTTTAGCGCTTGTAGTTTTAGCATGTTTTATTGGAGCTGAAGGAATTGGCGGTCAAGTATGGCAAGCGATTAGAAGACTTGATGTTGGATGGGCAATGGAGGGAGGACTCTGCATTCTCTTCATGGCAATAATGTTTGATAGATTTAGTATGTCATTTAGTAAAACAAAACAAATACTTCCATCGAACGTTCAAAAATTTTATTTGCTTCCACAATCTTGGGAAAAATTTACTATCGCAAGAATTATAGAAAAACCTTTAGAATTTTTAGGTGGTTTGATTAATTTTGTTTGTACAAATTTAACTAAATTTATTGCATATGTATTTGAATTTTGTATTTCATTAGCAAGCAGACAAACAGCAAGAGATATTGGTGAAATAATTTCTAGAAGATACTATATCATACCATCTTTTTTATTGGTTCTGACAATATCATTCGTTGACTCTTATATGGTAAGTATAGGATCATTTCCTGAAGAATGGAGATTGTCAATAAGACAACCAATTTCTAATAGTGTAGAGTCTTTAACTGTTAATCCAAGTTTTATTGCATTTACTAAAGCTCTTAGGGGATTTGTATATCTTAAACTTTTAAGACCACTTGATATATTCTTAACTCATGTGCCATGGTGGTATACATTAGGGGTATTTGCAGCAATTGGATACTTTACTGTTGGTATCAGATTTGCAATTATTACAGCAATATTATTACTTTTCATTGGTGCTTGTGGGATATGGCCACAATCAATGATAACACTATCATCTGTTTTAGTGTCTGTAGCTTTATGTTTTATAATTGGAGTTCCTCTTGGAATTATTGCTTCTTATAATGAGAGATTTAGGAATGTTCAAAACGTGGTTTTAGATGCCATGCAGACTTTACCTTACTTCTGTTATTTAATTCCAGTTTTGATGTTTTTTGGAGGAGGAATAGTATCTGCAGTACTTGCAACAGTAATATACTCCATACCACCCATCATTCGATTAACATCTTTAGGTTTAACTCAAGTATCTGGAACTTACTCAGAGGTTTCACGTTCATTTGGTGGTACCTTATTACAAACTCTAAATAAAATTAAATTTCCTTTAGCTGTTCCAAGTTTAGTTATTGGATTTAATCAAACAGTTATTATGGCTTTTGCAATGCAGATTGTTACACCTTTAATTGGAGGAAAAGGATTAGGTTTAGAAGTATTTAATGGATTGGCAAGATCAGATACTGGTAGAGGATTAGCAGCCGGTATAGGAATTGTATTATTGGCAATAATTATAGACCGAATATCGCTTGCTTGGACAAAAAAGCAGAGAGAAGCTTTAGGCTTATAAGTCAAGTAAAAGCATCATTATTCACAGTTTACAAACTAGTATTTTTTGTTTTAAGATATGACTTTAATTAATTAAATGAGAGGAAATAAATGAGGATATCAAAAACAATATCAGCTCTATTTTTATCTTTTGTAATTTTACTTGCAAGTCTTACTCAGGCAAATGCAAAAAGATTACATGCTGCTATTGCTGACTGGACAGGTGGAATAATTACTTGTGAAGTTGCAGTAGCAATTCTTGAAAGAGAAATGGGCTATAAAGTTAAACAAACAGTTTTCCCTTCTGGTACTGGATTATGGGAAGCAATTGCAGCTGGAGAACTTGATTTCGCTTGCGAAAGTTGGCCAAGTTATGCAGAGGCAGACGATGTAATGTTTAATGAAGATTTAATTTATGACGGCAAAGTTGTTAAGTCTTATAAAGGAGATGGAACAGTTGATCTTTTAGGAACTACTGGAATCATCGGTATGTCAGATTACTGGATACCTAGATATGCTGCAGAAGAAATGGGCATTAAAACTTGGAGAGACCTAAACAAACATAAAGCTAAATTTGCAACTATTGAAACAGGCGGTAAAGGAAGATTAATTGGATGTCCTGTAGCTGGTTGGAACTGTCATGACCAAAAAAGACTTGATCTTTTAGGAATTGATTTCCAAGCAGATGAGCTAGGTACTGAAGCAGCTGCAATTGCAGAAGCAAAAGCTGCTTACATGAGAAAAGAACCGTTCTTGTTATACTTGTGGTCACCACACTGGTTCTTTGGTGAGTTTGACATGGTAGGAGTTCAACTTCCTGAATACAAAACTTGTGCAGGAGACACATTTACTGAAGCAAACAACTGGAAAACTTGTGGTACAGATGGATGGCCAGCAACTGGTTGGGATAAAGATTACACTATGAATTATGGAAATCCTGACACATTTGCTAAACCAGAACATGCTAAAGCAAAAGCTTTTTTTGAAAGAATGAAGTTAGAAAACTTAGACCAAGCTAAGATGCTTGTTGAAGTTGACATCAAAAAAAGAGACGTTAAAGAAGTTGTAAATGAGTGGTTGGACAACAATCCAGATAAATGGAAAAGTTGGTTACCTAACTAATAATTAGACTTCAAAAAAATAATTAAGGGCTTTGTGAAAACAGAGCCCTTTTTTTTTACATGCATATAATACACAGAGGAATTGTAAATAAGAGTTACAAAGAAAACTGCCTAAAGTCGTTTCGAGCATCATTTAAAAAAAGATTTGGGATTGAGACAGATATCCATTCAACCAAGGATAAAAAGTTTGTATGTTTTCATGATTTTACATTAAAGAGAATTTTTAAAATAAACAAAAGTATCAAAAATATTAATTATGAAGATCTAAAGGAGATTAAAAATAAAAAATTTCAAATACCACAATTGAAAGAGGTTCTAAAAATCTCAAAAAAAAAATTTCCCATCTTTATTGAAATAAAGCCATTATTTAGTAAAAAACTTTTATCTAATTTGATTAAAGAAACTAGAGGTTTCAAAAAATGTATTTTTATCTCTTTTAAACATGAAAATATCTATAATCTTCTTAAACTTAATTCAAAACTATCTGTGGGTTTATCATTTTCTAACAAATCCAGTGTAAAATCTATTTTGAAAAGTAGCCTAAATAAAAAAGTAAAATATCTAATATTAGATAAAAAGTTTTTAAATAATGGAAAAATACAAATGATTAATAAAGAGAAATATTATTACACAATTAAAAGTAAAAAGGAGTTTTTGAAATATAATAAAAATAACAATCTTATATTCGAAAACTTATAATTTATATTTTTTAAGATATTCTAATCTTCCAAGTATTTCATCTCTATCTAAATAGTATCCTTGAAGATGACGATGACCTGAATTTGGATCAAAAGCTGTTCTGCCGTGTAAAACACGCCTATTATTAAAAGAGAATATGTCTCCTGGTCCTAGTCGAAATTTAATTTGAAATTTGTCATCGTGTAAAAGATTACCAAATCTGTGGTGAGCTTTATAAACTTTGTCCATTTGGTCTGGATGGCAATCTAATGCATCCATAGTTGCAACACTAAATCTAATATCATGAAAATCTTTATCTTTTGTTAAACTAATTGCTGGGGCATGAAAGCTTCGGTGAGATTCTTGAGTATAATCCTTATCTCTGAACTTTAGCGGCACAGAGATTAGTGTTTCAAAAATCTCTTTTTCATTTTTCCTCAAATAATCAGCAACAGCAAAGCCATCAATCGCGGAAGAGTCTCCACCCTTTGCATCATTTACTAAACAGTGTAAAAACTGATAACCAGGTGGTAATTCAAACCAAGGTAAATCCATGTGGTTTCTTAAAGCATGAGCTGTGTAAGCAGAATTATTTGGTTTTGGAATATTGATTACTTCAAAGGGAGTTTTAAAAAAGGTTTCTCTTACGTGACTTATTCTATGAAGAATATCAAAACCTGATTTTTTTTCTGTTGGTGAATTTTTTACTATTGCTATACCTTTATGATGTAATAGTTCTAACCACTTTATTAATCCTTCATCAGAATTAATTACTTCATCATGTTCAATACATATCGACGAAAATTCTTTTTCCAAATTATTATTCCAAAGATGATAAGGTGAGATATATTCTTGCTTATTTTTAATAGTATAACAATTTTCTCTCAACCACTTAGGATCATAATAACTTGTGTGGTCACCCTCACTCCACTCTATTTCTAATTTGCCATCACCAGTTAATGAATATTTTTTGGGATTTATTTCTTTTGATACGTCTAAGATATTAAACATTCTATGTCTTGAGTCTTTATCATGTGCTGTAGGACAATTATCTCTTAACCACATGTAATTAAATTTACTTTCTTCACCATCGTTCCAAGTAATTTGTAAATAAGTGCTGTTTTTTGCGATTTTAGAAATCGAATTCATAATAAATAATTATATAAAATGAAAAAAATTTCAATTCAATTAATAGTTGAATTCTATAAAGTTACTTTATTGTTGATTTGCTTTGATGCACTAAAAGAACTAAACTTTAAATAAATGTCTAAAATCGAAATCAATAACGTATACAAAATTTTTGGTCCAAAACCTGACAGCGTACTTAAAATGGTGCAAGAGGGAGCTTCAAAAGAAGATGTTCTAGAAAAAACTGGACATACAGTCGGATTAGATAATGTTTCTTTAAAAATTGAGGAAGGAGAAACATTTGTTTGTATGGGTTTGTCTGGATCAGGAAAATCAACGCTAATTAGACATTTAAATAGATTAATAGACCCAACCTCTGGAGAAATTTTAGTAGAAGGCAAAGATGTTACCACTTTAAACAAAGAACAATTAATTGAATTTCGAAGACAGAAAATGAGTATGGTATTTCAACGATTTGGGCTATTCCCGCACAAAACAGTTTTACAAAATGTTGGTTACGGACTGGAGATGCAAGGTATGGAGATTGAAAAAAGAAATTCTGTTGCTATGGAAAAAATCGAGTCTGTCGGATTGACTGGATTTGAAAATCAATATCCCGCACAACTTTCTGGAGGTATGCAACAGCGAGTAGGTCTTGCAAGAGCCTTGGCTACTGACACAGACATAATGTTAATGGATGAAGCTTTTTCTGCTTTAGATCCTTTAATTAGAAGTGATATGCAGAAACAACTTATAGACCTCCAATCAGAATTAAAAAAGACAATAGTATTTATTACTCATGATCTTGATGAGTCATTAAGGTTAGGAGATCATATCGGAATTTTAAATGCAGGAAAACTTGTACAGGTAGGAACACCTGTAGAAATCATAATGAACCCTGCTGATGAGTATGTTGAGGCTTTTGTTAAAGACGTAAATAGAACAAAGGTTATAAAAGCAAAAATTATAATGAAACCAGTAAATCAATCAGATGATATTGACAAATCAAACTTGATAAAAGTTGAAGAAGACCAATTTATAGAGGAATTTCTACCTCAAGTTGTTTGTAGTAACTCTAATTGTGAAGTAGTTGATAAACAAGGAAATGCTAAAGGCTATATATCTAACAAAGAATTGCAAGAATCACTTTCAAACTCATAATTAGATTAAATAGTTATGAAAAAAAGTTTAAGTAACATAGTTGATTTAGTTAAATACCCAATTCATGATTTACAATCACCAAAGATCAAGAAAATAATTAAAAAATGTAAAACTGAATTAGATAGCGATAGTTGTTCGGTAATTCCTAATTTTATTTTACTAAATTCTTTAAATGTAATGAAAAAAGAATTAGAGCAACAGCTTAATGAAGTTTATATGTCTAAAGAAAGTATAAACGCATACCTTTATGCAAAAGACGATCCTACTCTTCCTAAAGATCACCCAAAAAGAATATTTATGGATAGATTTAATGGATACTTAAACTCAGATTGTTTTGCAAAAAATTCTGAGATGAAATTTCTTTATGAAACTGAGGAATTATTAAAATTTGTATCTGCTTGCTTAGGGATTGCACCTATATACAGATGGGCTGATCCTTTAGCCTGTCATGCATATAACGTTATGGAACCTGATGGAATATTACCTTGGCATTTTGATAGTTGTGAATTTACTTTAAGTCTAATGATTCAAAAACCAGAAGAAGGAGGAATATTTGAATATTGTCCAAACATAAGAGAACCAGGAAACGAGAAATTTGATGATGTAAAGAAAGTACTTTATGGAGATCGATCAAGAGTAAAAAGACTTGAGCTAGAACCTGGTGATTTACAAATATTTAAAGGTAGATTTACTATGCATAGAGTAACTAAAGTTATAGGAAAAACATCGCGATTTATGTGTATACCTGCCTATGTATTGGATCCATGGAGAGTAAACACACCTGAACACTCAAAAGCAATTTACGGAAAAGTATTGCCCATACATTTAGAAAGAAATAAAGTTAGATCCGATGGATTAACAGATTAATGTCATACAATTTCAAAAACAAAAAAATTATTATATCAGCTGGGGCATCAGGAATTGGATGGGCAACAGCAAAGGAGTGTCTTGAAAAAGGTGCGAAGGTATTCGTTTGTGATGTCGATAAAAAATCTATAAATAAATTAAAAAAAAATCCTTTGAATAATAAAAGGTTGTTTTCTTTTCATTGCGATGCCTCAAATGAAAACGATGTAATAAATTTTTTTAAAGAAATTAAAAAAAAAACACAAAAGATTGATGCACTAATTAATAATGTTGGAGTTGCAGGTCCAACAGGAACTATGGATAAACTTAAAACAAAAGATTGGGAACAAACTTTAAAGATAAATGTAATTAGTCATTTTATTTTTTCAAAATTAGCAATCCCAATGTTAAAAAAGAATAAGGGTGGATCAGTAGTCAATCTGTCGTCTACAGCAGGTATATTTGGGTTTCCATTAAGATCTCCCTACTCAGCCAGTAAATGGGCAGTAGTTGGAATGACTAAAACTTTAGCAATGGAATTAGGAAAGTTTAAAATTAGAGTAAATGCAATTTGTCCAGGGACTGTAAAAGGAGACAGGATGGGGAGAGTTATTAGAGATAAAGCTAAATTTTTAAAAATTTCAAAAAAAGCTGTGGAGAGTGAATTCGTTTCTATGACTTCTCTTAATACTTGGGTTTACGAAAAAGATATTGGTAAAATGTGTTGCTATTTAATTTCTGACGAGTCTTCTAGAATTTCTGGTCAAGTAGTTGGTGTTGATGGGAACACTTTAAGAATGCATTAGAGCTTTAAATATTTTCAATAAATTCTATTAAATTATTTGAAATTTGCTCAGGAGCCTCTATCAAAAAAGAGTGTTTTACCTCTGGTATAATAACTAATTTAGAATCTTTTACTTCGTTTGACATTTTTTTATTATGAGATGGAGTGCATCCACCATCGTTTTCACCTGTCATAAATAGGCAAGGTTTCTTTATATCTTTTAACCAGGAGATCATCTCAGTTTCTGCATAAATTTTAAAAACATTAATAAACACTTCTTTATCAGTATCTATTACCTGTTTTAATCTTCTAGATACAAGATCTGGATTTTTTTCAATGAAATTATCTGTGAACCATCTGTTAGTCAGATTTTTTAGTGTTTGCTCAACTCCCTTATTTTTTAGATCTGAAATGACACTCCACACTTTTTGTTTATCTTCATCAGATCTTCCTGCAACTGTTGATAATAAGCCAACTGACAAAACTCTTTCTGGAAACTTTTTAGCATAAGCAGGGGCAATCATGCCCCCTAAAGAATGTCCCATAAAATGGGCTTTTTGGATGTTTGTCTTTTCTCTTACTCTTTCAAGATCAAATACAAGATCATCTAAATTAAAATCTTTATTGTCTACAGGTGAGTTTCCATGACCCCTTAAATCATATGTTACAACTGTAAACATTCTCTTAAGTTTTGGAGTTATAAATCTCCATGCATCTTCTGCACCTCCAACTCCATGAGTTAAAAATATTGCAGGTCCTGATCCTGTGACTGAATAATTACAATCTATGATGCTCATAGATATTTAAGCTACTTGTATATTAGGTTTTTTGAAATATGGGATTACGTTTTCACCAATTCTATACATTGACTCTATTAGGTCTTCTTGAGATTGTCCAAAACTTGAACTAAGAATTACCTCATCAACTCCGGCTTCAGCATAAACGCTAAGTTTGTCGATCATTTCATTTAAAGGACAAATTAAAAGATTTTCTTTTAATTCTTCTAAACTTTGTTTTCTCGGTAAAGCTTCTATATTCCCTTCTTTTACTTTTCCTGGTCCTGTAAACATATTGTCAAATCTTTTGTAATATTCATAAGCAAGTTTAGTTTTCTCTTTAGCTTCATTTTCATCTTTTGCTAGATAAGCCATTCTTTGCATGGAAAGTTTAAGTAATTTACCTTTTTCACCTAGTTGAATGCAACCTTCTTTAAATGCATTAACTCTACTTAACAAAAGATCTTTTGTTCCTGATAATACCGTTGATTGAACGTGAAATCCTCTTGAAGCTGCATCTTTTATACTTTCTAAATTCATTGCAGCAATCATCATTGGTATTGGATTGCTTATTGGTCGAGGCATTATAGTTAATGGTTCAAAGTCATAGTATTTTCCTTTATACGAAACTTCTTTACTTTTTAACAATAATTGTAGTACCTCAAGAGACTCTACAAATTTTTCTTTAGATTGTTCTATTGGTGTGCCCAGTCTTTTCATTTCCAATGGAAATGCTCCTCTTCCTACACCTAATATTAATCTTCCATCAGTTAAAATGTCAGCAGTGGCTACTTCACCAGCATATGTTCTCATATCGTGTAGAGGCAAAACAACTATACCTGTTGTTATTTTAATATTTTTTGTAACAGATGCAATTTTTACAGCCATCTGCAATGGTGATGGCATCATTAGTAAATTTATTAAATGATGCTCTGGTATTGATACAGTTGCATAACCAAGTTTTTCAGCTGTTTCACATTCCTCAAGCATATTTTTAAAATGCTGACTTGAACCAATGCTTGTGTCTGGCAGATAACTTGTTAAAAAATGATTAAAATCCATATAACTAAATTACCACTTTAAGTTTTCTTTAGATATCTATTTTCTAATTTTATTTTCATATTTTTTTCTAAGGTTTTGTAAGTTGACTAAGTACTCATCTCTTATATTTGATAATTGTTTGATTGACTTCCCTTTTGCTTGCCTTTTTGTACCAGATATCAATCTTTCTGAGAGTTTTTTTGATAATTTTGGTGCTTTAAGCTTAGTCCATGGGAGTTTTAATGCGGGCCCAAATTGTTCAAGCATATGTTTCATTCCAGCTTTTCCTCCTGCTAAATGAAAAGTTAAAAATGTTCCCATTAATGAGTATCTTAAGCCTGGACCGTCCTCAATAGCTCTATCTAAGTCCTCTGTTGAGGCATACCCTTCATTTATAATATGAAGTGCTTCTCTCCATAAAGCTTCCTGTAGTCTATCAGATAGATATCCTGGCAGTTCCTTTTTAAGTATAATTGGGTTCATTGAGATCGATTTATAAAATTTATTTGCCTCCTTTAATGATTTAGAACTTGTTTTTTTTCCTGGAACTATTTCAACTAAAGGTAGTAAATAAACAGGATTAAATGGATGAGCAATGATACCTCTTTTATTATTTTTACATTTTGAAAAAATCCTTGAGGGTAATAATCCTGATGAGCTTGACGATATCAAAACTTCAGATTTACAATCATTTGAAATTTGACTTATTAATTGAGTTTTAAGTTTATAGTTTTCAGGTGCACATTCTTGGATTAGATCTGCATCTTTAACTGCACTCTCTAAAGAAGAAAAAAATTTTAGATTATTTAAGTTAATTTTTTTTTTATTAAATAGTTTTTTTACATAAGGTATAGCTCTTTTGATTTCTTGGATTAAGTTATTTCTTTGAATTAAATTTTTATCGTAGGCTAAAACTTTTATGTTGTGAGCCAAGAGTCTTATTGTCCACCCTACTCCAATTACTCCTGTGCCAATTACTGCCACTTTTTTAATTTTGGACATTACTTGTGTTTTACAAGCTTTAATTTTTTCCTTGTTTCTTCTGCAGTCATTATCGATGCTCCAAGATCATTTACAATTCTAATCGCTTTTTCAACTAACTGAGCATTGGTTGCAAGTTTACCTTTTGATATATATAAATTATCTTCTAAACCAACTCTCGGGTTTCCACCCATAACAACTGTCTGTGCTACAAAAGGCATTTCATTTTTTGATATAGCAAAGCCAGACCATACTCCTTGTTGTGGCATTATATCTTTCATTGCTTGCATTGCTAAAGGAGTAGCAGGAGCCCCCCAAGGAATACCTAAACACATTTGGAACATTGGTGGATCATCAAGTAAACCTTCTTTATACAATTGAGATCCAAACCACATATTTCCTAAATCAAATGCCTCTATTTCTGGTTTAACTTTAATCTCTTGTAATTTTTTTGCAGCCTTTCTTAAATCATTTGGTGTATTAACTGTAATTACTGAACTATCTCCAAAATTTAATGTACCGGCATCTAAAGTACAAATTTCGGGTAAAAATTGTTCTGCATTAGCTATTCTCTCCATTACATTCGCCATATCAGTCATTGGACCAAATTCTAAAGGATTTTTGCCTTGGCCTATGTCTAAATCTCCACCCATTCCAGTTGTTAAATTTAAAATTACATCTGTTTCACTTGATCTAATTCTATCTACTACTTCTTTATATAATTCTAGTCTTCTACTTGGTGTTCCGTCCTCTTCTCTTACATGAATATGAGCAATTGCAGCTCCTGCCTTTGCTGCTTCTATTGCAGATTTAGCTATTTGCTCAGGAGTTTTTGGTAAATCAGGATGTTTGCTTGCAGTATCTCCAGACCCTGTAACTGCACATGAGATAAAAACGTTATTGTTCATAATTTATTTTTCAACTATATTTTAAAATCATACAAATGGAAATATCAGAATTACAGAAAGAATTAGCTGCAACTTTTAGATGGACAGCAAGACTAAATATGCACGAGGGTGTTGCAAACCATTTTAGTGCATGCGTTCCCGACTCATCTGATTTTTACGTAAATAAAGCAGGCATTCACTTTAGTAATATGAAGGCTAGCGATTTAATCTTAGTTACTAATGAGAATAAAGAAGAACTGAAAAATAAACCAGACATAATTGATCCAACTGCTCTATATATACACAGTGCAATTCATGAAAAAGCACCTCACGCAAGATGTATCTTTCATGTTCATTCAAAGTATGCAACTGCCCTCTCCACTCTTAAGGATCCTGTTATGAAACCAATCGATCAAAATACAATGATGTTTTACAATAGAGTATCTGCATTTAAAGAATTTGGAGGTCTAGGATTGGAGGAAGAATCAATAAAAATGGCAAATGCTTTAGGAAACAAACAACACATGTTGCTTGCAAATCATGGAATTCTAACCACAGGAAGAACTGTGGCTGAAGGTTTTAACTCTCTTTATTATTTTGAGAGAGCAGCAGAGACGTATCTTACAGCTTTATCAACAAACCAGAAACTTAATGTAGTAAGCCATGAAATTGCAGAAAAAACTGCAGAGGAGCATGAAAATTTTCCCACAGATTTCGCAAATTTATTTTTATCTCAAATTAGGATCATTTTAGATAAAGAAGAGCCAGATTATAAAAATTAAGATGGACTTAGATAAATTAAAAGTAAGAAGAAGTTTTATATTTACACCAGGGCTTCACCCTGAAATGTTTCCAAAAGCAATAGCATCAGGGGCTGACATGGTTTGTATTGAATTAGAGGATGGGATAGCAATAAACGACAAGGATCAAGCACGAAAAAATACTATAGAAGCCCTTAAAACGCTCGAAGTTAAAAATGATGTAGAACTGGTTGTAAGGTTTAATAATCAAAGGACTAAATTTGGTCTTTTAGATCTAGAAGCTTTTATCTCAAGTAAAGTAAATCTAAAGGCTATTATGTTGCCAAAAGTTAAAACACCAGATGAAATAACATTTATAGACGATCTACTAACAGACTGTAATTTAGATACCGATCTTCATGTTATTATGGAAACAAATGAAGCTTTAGAAAATATTTATAATATTGCTCACGCTAGCAAGAGAATAGTAGCTTTATACTTTGGTGGTGTTGATATGGCTGCAGAGCTTAGAGTTGAAAATAAATGGGAAAATCTAGTTCACGCAAGATCAAAGTTGGTTCATGCGGGAGCAAGCGTCGGTGTAGACGTTATAGATGTGCCTTATTTAGACTTAGAAAACATGGATGGAATGAGAAAAGAGGCTGAACAAGTAAGAAATCTAGGGTTTACTGGAAAAGGCTCTATTCATCCTAAACAGATTCGAATTTTAAATGAAGTATTTACACCTCCAAAAGACGAAATTACTAAGGCAAAAAAAATTTTAGAGGAGTTTAATAACTCAAATACAGGTTTAGTAGTTATAGATGGTAAGCTAATTGAAAAACCTGTTCTTAGAGAAATGAAAAGAAAAATACTCATAGCTGATAAAATTAATAAAGGATAAAAAATGTCTTATCATCTTGCCACAAGAAAAATTATCAAAGAGTGGACAGATTATAATGAACATATGAATATGGCTTATTATATCTTAATCTTTGATCAAGCATGGGAAACGATGCTTAATAAATTTCAAATGGGTGGTGAAAATGCAAAATCAAATCTGAGGAGTACCATGGTTGTTGAGACTAGAACTACTTACAATAATGAGGTTAAAGAAAATCAAGAAGTAGAGGTATATTGCACTCATTTTGACCATGATAAAAAAAGATTACATTTAAAATGCGAGATGTATGAAAAAGAAACTAAAACTCTTGCTGCTACTATGGAAAGTTTATCCCTTTATATTGACTTGGGGAAAAGAAAAGTCACAGAATTTGAGGAAGATAAGCTAAAAATAATGGCTGAATTTATTAATGAAAATAAATCAAGTTTTAAGTCTGAAAACTTAGAATTATCTGGTAGATTAAAAAAATAGATTATGGAAATAAAATTAGTATCAGGTGCATTAGGAGCAGAAGTAAAAGGCATTGATTTAAAAGATAGCTCTTTAGAAAATTGGAAAAAAATAAATAATTTACTATTAGAACACAAGGCTTTATTCTTTAGAGATCAAGATATTACATCGGAAGAACAGATAAATTTAGCAAAACATTTTGGTCCATTAGAAAGACATATTTATGTTAAAGGAAGAAAAGATTATCCAGAAATTCTAAGAATAATTAAAGCTCCAGAAGAAAAAAGACAATGGGGTGAAACTTGGCATACTGACGTAAGTTATAATCCAAAACCAACAAAAGTAATCATCTTAAGATCAATTAAAGTTCCTCCAGTTGGTGGAGATACAATGTTTTCTAATATGGAAATTGCTTACGACACATTAAGTGATGAAATTAAAGATAAGGTTAAGGATAAAAGAGCCATTCATAGCTCTTTAGGTGCGGCAGCATTTGTTGAAGCATATAAGGAAATGGAAGGGAATGGTAATCTAGATGAATATTCAAATTCCCATCCAGTAGTTAGAACTCATCCTGAAACAGGAAAAAAAATTTTGTATGTAAATTCAATGTATACAAAAAGAATTTTAGATTTAGATGAAAATGAAAGTTTAGATATTTTAAATGAAATATTTTTACATCAAGAAAGACTAGATTTTACATGCAGGTTTAAATGGACCGAAAATGCTGTAGCAATTTGGGACAATAGAAGCACCCTTCACCAAGGTCTGACTGATTTTTTTCCTGGCAGAGGATTGGGCCATGAAAGAGTTATGGACAGGATTGCAGTAGAGGGCGATCATCCAAATTAAATGCAAGCTTTCGATTATCTCATAGTTGGTGCTGGTTCAGCTGGATGTGTAGTAGCGAATAGGCTATCTGAGAATCCTAACAATTCTGTAGCTATTTTTGAGGCAGGTGGATCTAGTGATATTTGGAAGGTTAAAATGCCATTAGCTCTTCTATATACAATGCATGATCCCAAATATAATTGGAAATATTATTCAGAACCTGAGCCATATTTGAACAATAGACGTGTTTTTTGCCCTAGAGGAAAGATGATTGGAGGATGCTCATCTCATAATGGAATGGTCTTTGTAAGAGGAAATAGAGATGACTATACTAGATGGGAAAACTTTGGTTTAGATGATTGGTCCTATGATAAAGTTCTTCCTTATTTTAAGAAGATTGAAACTTGGTCTGAAGGTGAAAATCAATACAGAGGATCATTGGGTCCACTTCCAGTAAACTTATCTAAAAATTCAAATCCATTATTTAAAGCATTTATTGATGCTGCAGCCGAGGCAGGTCACAAAACAAATATAGATATGAATGGCGAGGAACAAGAGGGTTTTGGCATGTTTGATACAACAATGCATCAAGGTGAGAGAGCTGGAGTTGCCAAGTATTATTTAAACCCTATAAAAAATAGAAAAAATTTAAATATTTTAAAAAACTCATTTGTTGAAAAGATACTATTTGAAGGAAAAAAAGCAGTTGGTCTTCAAGTAAAAATAAATAACAAAGTTGAAAAGATTTATGCAAATAAGGAAGTAATTTTGAGTGGAGGATCTATAAATTCTCCACAATTATTAATGTTATCTGGTATTGGTGACGAAACCCATCTTAGAGATAATGGTATTAAAGTTATTCATCACTCAAAGGGGGTTGGAAAAAATTTACAAGATCATCTTGAAACTTACATACAGCAAAAATGTAAAACTCCTAATACACTTTACACATACACAAAATTAATACCTAAAATTTTAGCAGGTATGCAATGGTTTATGTTTAAATCTGGACCCTGCTCAAAATCATTTTTAGAGGCTGGTGGTTTTGCAAAATCATCGCCTGATAGAAAAGTTGCTAATATTCAATTTCATTTTTTTCCATCATTTGTGATAAATCATGGCCTAGAAGATCCTGACTCGCATGGTTACCAATTACATGCAAGTCCAAATCATCCAAAAAGTAGAGGTGAAATAACACTTAATTCCTCAGACCCATACGATTATCCTAAAATTTTATTTAACTATTTAAAAGAAGAAGAAGATCTTAAACAAACAAGAGAATGTATTCATGTTGCAAGAAAAATTCTATCACAGCCAGCTTTAGCAGAGCATGCTGGTGATGAAGTTGGGCCAGGTTTTGATGCACAGTCAGATGATGAATTAAATGAATATGTTAGATCTAAAGCAGATACTGCTTATCATCCTTGTGGAACATGCAAAATGGGAGTTGATGGTATGGCAGTAGTAGACCAGAATTTGAAAGTAAATGGGATTGGAAATTTAAGAGTAATTGATGCATCAGTGATACCTGAAATTCCAAGTGCAAACCTAAATGCTCCTACACTAATGATTGCTGAAAAAGGTTCAGAGGCAATTTTAAATAATTAATATTATTATCACTACTGATTTGATATAGGTGTCTCATGGACACAAACCAAAATACCAGAGGTATTTTTTTTATAATGACTGGTATGGCTTTTTTTTCAATACAAGATGCTCTAATTAAGTTTATTTTTGAGGATATAGCTTTATTCGAGCTTTATTTTGGAAGAACCCTTATACAATCAGTATTTTTGCTATCCTTTGTTTTAATAACTAAAAAAACAATATCTTTAAAAACACATTACCCAATATTAACACTAATAAGAGTTGTATGTTTTTTCTTTGGTTTTAGTTTTTTTTATATTTCGCTGACCTTTATGACACTTGCTATGACAAGTGCACTATTTTTCTCCTGCCCGTTCTTTATGTCTATGTTTGCTAAATTTTTCTTAAAGGAAAAAATTGGAATTAGAAGATGGAGTGCAATAGTAGTTGGATTTATTGGTGTATTGATTGTTTTAAATCCATCTTTAGATGATTTTAATTTCGTTAAATTAGCACCTGTAGCATGTGCGCTTTGCTATTCAATCTCGATGACTATAACAAAATATACATCTGATAAAGATACTATCTATACTCAAATGACATGGCTTTATATTTTTGCATTATTTGCGAGTTTGGTAATATTTTTTGTTAGTGGTGATGGAAAATTTAATACTTTTACAGATCCAACTTTGCAATTTATTGTGAGAGAATGGTTTACTAATCCAGGGGAGGCTTGGCCTTATGTTTTAATAATGGGAATAGTTGCATCGATTTCGTTTTTTTGTGTATTTACTGCTTATAGTATTGCCTCACCATCAGTTGTTTCATTATTTGAGTATTCATACATAGTGTTTGCAATGGTAGCTGGTTACATATTATTTGAAACAATTCCAGTACCAAGAACTTTTCTTGGAGCATCAATAATTATTGGTGCTGGTGCGTATATTTATTTTAGAGAAAAAGTACGAGGACAAATGATTGCTACAGATACACCAACAAATAGATGATAAGAAAAAATTATATTCCAACAATAAATATTAATCCTATTCTAAAAAAAAACTTCAATTCAAAAGCAACAATAAAAATAACAAGAGAAATTGAAAAAGCTTGTGTCGAGGTTGGTTTTTTTCAAATAATTGGTCATGGAATTAAATTAAAACAAATAAATAAAGTATGCAAAATCGGAGAAAATTTTTTTAAATCAAATAAAAACAACAAATTTAAGTTAGCTCCAAAGAAATGGAATAAAAAGAACAAAAATATTTATCGAGGATATTTTCCAAATGATGTTAATGGAAAAGAAGGATTAGACTTAGGTGACTTGAAAGTGACAAAGGGTTTTTCCAAAAAAACTAGAACTCAATACATCGAGCATTTGAGCATAGAAAAATCTTTTAACAAACAATCTATCAAAAAACTAGCTGATTATTATGAAAATTTATTTAATCTAAGCGAAACTCTTTTTAAAAGTATTATAAAAATTTATAAAAAAGACACTAACTTATCTAAAAAAGTTTTTTCAAGACTTAAAACACTCAGTACTTTAAGATTTAATTATTACTCTAATCAATCTAAACCAATCGAAATATCTAAAGAAGATGGGGTAGCACTTGGATGTGAGACGCATGTTGATAGTGGTATTTTCACAGTATTATATCAAAACAAAAAAGGTGGCTTGCAAGTTCAAAACCGAAAAACAAAAAAATGGTATAATGTCCCTTTCAATAAAAATGCCTTGGTAGTGAATACAGGTAGAGCGCTAGAATATTTAAGCAAAGGCAAGTTTAAAGCAACTAATCATAGGGTATTATGGAATAAGCAAAAAAGGCTTTCAGTTCCTTTCTTTTTTGAACCCTCATATGACTTTAAAATGAATCTTTCATTTCTTAATAACAAGAAATTAGCAAAAAGTGGTATCAGATATGATAAATTTCTTAATAAATCACTTAAAAAATTCGTTGAATATCAAAGGTAAGAAGAATAATATTATTACATAAAGCGATACATAACTCGTCGTAAAATCATATACGAAAGTGGGATCGGTCGTCTTTAAATTTATTTTTAAAGGAGGCTTAATGAAGTTTGGTTATTTTTGTAATACTACAAATTGGACACACAAACCGTATCATAAATTATTAGATGAAACTAAACAGATCACCGAATATTGTGATCAAAACAGTTGGAATTCAATTTGGTTTACTGAACACCATTTTAATCATGAAGGAATGGAATCGTGTACCAATCCCCTAATGCTAGGAGCAGATGCTGCAGCAAGAACAAAAAATATAAGAATAGGACAAGCAGCAAATGTAATAACTTTTCATAATCCTATAAGATTAGCAGAAGATATTGCTACACTTGATCAACTTTCAAAAGGAAGAGTAGAAGTTGGTGTTGCTAGAGGAGTTTATGGGAGAGAGGCAATTAATTTAAACAAAGAAGCTGATTTAAAAGATCAGGCAAAAAATTTTAGATTATTTGCTGAAACATTAGAAATTTTGAAAAAAGCATGGTCAGAAAAATTTTTTAATCATGATGGAGAATTTTATACTTACCCTTCACCAAATTATGTTTGGCAGCATGACATGAGCCCGCCAAGTGAAGAATTTATGAATATGGAAGATAACACAATGAAAAAAATTAGTGTTCTTCCAAAGCCTTATCAAAATCCACACCCTCCAATACATCAAGTTGTTGATGGTATAAGATCTATAGAGTGGGCTGCAGAAAATAACATAAATGTAATTATGTGGATACCTACGGTTAAAGAATTGAAAATAAGATTTGAAGCTTACAAAAATAAAAGATCGGAAGTTACTAAAAAAAATGTTCCTTTAGGTGAAGGTGTTACTCTCGTTAGAGATATGTTTGTTGCTGATACTATGGAAGAGGCTAAAGAAAAAGCAGGACAACATATGGTAAATTATATGAAATGGGTTTGTCATTGGAGAGGTCTTGGTAATCACATGGATCCTGGTGAAGAACTTCCAGAAACTAAGGGTAAATTAGATCTTCTTAATTACGAGTTTTTACATAAGCGAAATATGTTATTTGGTACTCCTGAATATGTAACAGATAAGATTAAAGAACTTAAATCAGAGCTTAATCTTCAAAATCTTCAAGTCTGGTCTAACTTTCCGGGTGTTAAACACGAAGATTGCATGAAAAGTATTAAACTATTCACTGAAAAAGTAATGCCTAACTTTAAAGATGATCTAGATACTGAAGTTAAAAAAGTATCGTGATTAAGTCCAAGAATACCTTGACCGGTGGTCAAGCGGCAGTGAAATCTCTAAAAAAAGAAAAAGTTAAGCATGTCTTTGGCTTAATTGGTTCAGCAACCATGGAAATGTTTGATGCGTTGTATCATGAAAAAAAAATTAAATTTATCGGTGTAAGAGACGAAAGAACTGGAACGCATATGGCAGATGGATATGCAAGAGCTTCTAATCAGCCAGGTGTAATAATTGCTGGTCAAAACGGTCCCGGAGCAACTAATCTCGTTACAGGCATAGCGCAAGCAAAAGCAGCATTTTCTCCTGTGGTATCTATTGCAGGTTTATATTCTACTAAAGACAAGATGGAAGATGCCTTTCAAGGACTTGATCAACAATCACTTTTTGATCCTATAACAAAAAAAACTTGGACAGTAAAAAAAGCAAGTCATATACCAATGGCTTTTAGAGATGCTTTTAATCTTGCAATGTCACCTCGAAGAGGACCAGTTTGTATAAACCTTCCAAGAAATATTCTTTCTGATACCTCAAAGTTTAATATTAATGAAAATAAAAAATCCTATAAAACGGAAAGTGACTTAAAAAGTAAAAAGGATTCAATTGACAGAACTGTAAAACTTATTCTCAACTCAAAAAAAACTGTGATTGTTGCAGGAGGAGGAATAAAATATAATTCAAAATTTAAGTCTGTAACAAAGCTTGCTGAATTTTTAAATATTCCAATTGTAACTGCAGCAGGACACGGAGATGCGATTCCATTCAGTCATAAGTTAAATGCTGGACAAATGGGACCTAGAGGAAATATTGTTGCATCAAGATTAGTCAAAGAAGCAGAGCTAATTATTGCAATTGGTACAAGACTTGGTTTCAATTCCACTTTCTATTCATATGACAATATAAATAAAAACGCGAAAATTGTACAAATTGAGTTAGAAAAAACAATGATAGGAAGATACTTTCCAGTTAATGTAGGTATTCATGGGGATGCTGCTCTGGTGACAGATCAAATTTTAGCTGAATTAAGAAAACAAAAGAAAATTTTCAATTACAAAGAGTGGACAAATAGTTTTATGTTAGAGAGATCAAAATTTCTTAAAAATAGAGATAATATAAAGTCAAAAAATTTTCCAATCCAACCAAACGGTCTATTCAAAGAATTAAGAAAAGTACTACCGAAAAATACTGCAATAACACTCGATGCTGGCACACTCTGCCTTCAAGCAACAGATGCTTTAGAATATTACAATCCTCCTGCGCTTTTCACTCCCCTTGATTTTGGTTTGGTAGGCTTCTCGTTTGCATGTGGCTTAGGCATAAAGGTTGCAAAACCTAATAAAACTGTCGTTAGTTTAATGGGTGATGGTGGTTTCGGAATGACTATTTCAGAATTAAGTACAGCTGTAGAACATGGCATAAACACAATTACAATAGTGATGAACAACAAAAGTTGGGGAGCAGAAAAAGCTTATCAAAAAGATTTTTATGGTGAGAGATATCTAGGAGCTGACATTCAAAGCCCTCCCTTTGATGAAGTTGCTAAACTGTATGGTGCTAAGGGAATTAAAGTTAAAAAATTATCAGAAGTTAATGAAGCAGTAAAAAGTGCATTAAAAGTAAATAAACCAGTTGTTATAGATGTTGATGTAGATCCAAAAGCGTTATACAGTTTTAGGAGAGATAGCTTTACACATAGAATTAAAAAATGAAATTAGAATTACGTAAGTTTACTAAATTTGTAGATAAGACTTTTATTGAAGGTGGAAAAGAAGCTAAAAAACCAGTTGTGATGGTTTCTGTTGCTGCAGTATTTAAAAATCCTTGGGATGGAAAAGGTTTTGTAGAAGACTTAAAACCCATTATTTTAGATCTAGCTCCTAAACTTGGAGATTTATTGGTTCCTGAACTTATAAAAGAAATAGGCTCTCCTGATAAAATATTAGCTTACGGGAAAGCAGGTGTAGTTGGACTGAATGGAGAAATAGAGCATGCATCAGCATTTATTCATACATTAAGATTTGGTAATAAATTCAGAGACGCTGTTGGAGGAACTTCTTATTTAAGTTTTACGAATACAAGAGGTCCAGCTGGATCCAAAATATCTATCCCAATGATGCACAAAACCGACTCTGGTTTAAGACCATATTATCTTACACATGAGTTTACAATTCATGATGCTCCATTTGATAATGAAATTGTTATTGCAATTGGTGGCGCTTCGACAGGTAGAGCTCATGCAAGAACAGGTGATAGGTACCAAGATATGAAGGAGATGGGCATTGAACCAAAATAATAATGATCAATGCAACAGCCTCTAAAGGTACATTTTATAAACTAAATCAAAAAGAAGGAATTCCAATTGTATTTATTCATGGTGTGGGTCTTGATCATAATATATGGGATCCACAAATTAATGAATTTGATAATACGGTTTTAATTTATGATATCCTTGGACACGGTAGAACTCCTTTAAATAAAGAGAAAATAAGTTTTGATGATTTTTCAGATCAGATTATTGATCTTATTGATGAATTAAAATTTGATAAAATTCACCTTGTTGGATTTTCAATAGGCTCATTGATTGCAAGAAACTTTGCAACGAGATTTGGTAATAGATTGAAATCCCTAACATTGTTGTGCTCAATATTTAATAGATCTGATAATGAACAGAAGATAGTAAATGAAAGGTTTGAACAGACAAAAAAAGATAAAAAACTGACAAAAGACGCACTCAAAAGATGGTTTAATAAGGATTTTATTGAGAAAAATCCTCAAATTTCAGATAAAATATTCTCAATTCTTAGTAACAATAATATGGATAACTTTATTAAAGTATACTCATTGTTTGTAAATCACGAGGATAACGAAAAATTTGAAAATATTAATGTCAAAACACTTGTGATGACTGGAGAAGGTGATGTAGGGTCAACTCCAGAAATGTCGAATAATCTAAGTAAGCAAATTAAAAACTCTGAAGTAAAAATAATACCTGTAGGTAAACATCTATGTAGTATTGAATGCTCATATGATGTAAATAATGCAATTAAAGATCATATACAAAATGCCTGAATTAAAAAAATACAAAATGTTTATAGGTGGACAATGGGTTGACTCAGACACTAAAAAGACTTTTGAAACTTTAAACCCAGAAGATAATAGGCCATGGGCAGTTGTTCCTGAGGCAAGTGCTTCTGATGTAGATAAAGCAGTTCAATCAGCTCAAAAAGCTTTTGAGGGTGATTGGCCTAAAATACTGCCGCGTGAAAGAGCAAAATTTCTAAGAGCTATTGGTAATAAGCTTAGAGACAATGCGGAATTGCTTGGAAAAATTGAAACTATAGATACAGGAAAACTTTTTAGAGAAACAAATAAGCAGGCAAATTACATTGCTGAGTACTATGATTATTATGCTGGTATGGCAGACAAGGTCGAAGGTACAGTTCTACCAATAGATAAACCAAATATTCAAGCTATAACTTCAAGAATACCTATTGGTGTCATTGCTGCGATTGTTCCATGGAATTCTCAAATGTTTTTAACAGCTACAAAACTTGCACCTGCTTTAGCAATGGGAAACACTGTGGTTATTAAGTCCTCTGAACTTGCGCCAGCAGTAATGTTTGAATTTGCAAAATTGATAGAGGAAACAGGTATTCCTAGAGGAGTAGTAAATGTTATCACTGGTTTTGGAGACCCATGTGGAAAAGCTTTAACTACACATAATTTAGTTGAAAAAGTTGCTTTTACTGGAGGACCCGAAACTGCAAGACATATTATTAGAAATTCTGCAGAAAATTTATCAGAAGTAAGCTTAGAACTTGGAGGAAAAAGTCCTGTTGCAGTATTTGATGATGCTCATCAAGAAAATGCTATTAATGGAATTACTGCAGGAATATTTGGAGCTAGCGGACAGAGTTGTATTGCAGGTTCAAGGCTATATCTTCAAAAAGGAATTTACGATGAGTTCCTTGACAAACTCACAAAAAGAGCTGAAAAAATAAAAATTGGTGCTCCCATGGATCCAGACACAGAAATGGGACCTTTGAGTAATTATAAACAGTTAGAGATTATTGAAAAAAACATAAAAAAAACCACTGAACAGGGTGGAAAAATAAAATGTGGTGGTAAAAGGCATCCATTTTCAAATGAGGGATACTACTTTCCTCCTACAATAATTGAATGTGATAATCATAATCTTCCAACCGCAGAAAATGAGCTTTTTGGACCAGTTTTATCAGTTATGAAATTTGATACAGAAAAAGAGGTAATAGAGAAAATGAACGATAATCAATACGGATTATCTTCTGGAGTTTATACTAGTGACTTTTCGAGAGGTCTTAGAGTTTCTGATGCAATAAGAGCAGGTATAACGTTTGTAAATACTTATCGATTAATTTCTCCTTCAGCACCTTTTGGTGGAATTAAAGATAGTGGATATGGAAAGGAAGCAGGAATGGATTCAATAAAGGACTATACTAGAGTTAAAACAACTTGGTATTACACATCTGATGAACCAACTTTAGATCCTTTCTCTATAAGATAATTTTTGTCTGCAAAACATACTTTACTTATTTTATTTGTTGTATTTTTATTAGGAAGTGCATATCCAACTGGTAAGCTTGGATTAAACGATACTATTCCACCAATTCTTTTTGGCTCATTAAGAATGGCTGTTGTTTTTATTTGTTTAATTCCATTTTTTAAAATTCAAATAATAGATAAAAAATATATTGTTCCTTTAATTGGTTTTTCATTATGCTTTGGTGTTGCAGTAAATATGTTTTTATATTTGTCAATAAATGCATCAAGTATACTTGCACCAATTACAATTGGGGCTCAACTTTCAATTCCCTTTGGGATTATATTAAGCTCAATATTTTTAAATGAAAAAATAAGTTATAAAAAATGGCTATTAATTATAATATCTTTTTTTGGCATTGTGATACTTGCATTTGATCCAAAAGTAGTTGAGGAAATAATAGGGTCACTTCTTATTTGTGGTATGGCTTTTTTCTACGGACTATCCCAAGTATTTTCTAGATATTTAAAAGAATTAGATGTTAAATTTACAAATACTATAATGAGCTTTACAGGGTTTGTAATTTTAATAATATTATCTGCAATATTTGAAGGTAATACTTTCCAAACAATAAAAAATATTAGTTTAGGGAGTTGGTTTACAGTTTTATATGCTGGAGCAATTATTTCTTTACTCGGACACTTAATGATGTTCTATCTTTATAAATTTTATCCTTTAGATAGGGTATTACCATTCTATGCTTTGTTCCCTGTATTTGGCTTAATCCTCACTTTTTTTATTTTTGGAGAAATTCCATCTTTAATAACTCTAATAGGAGGAATTATTGTAATAACTTCTGTGTTTTTTGCTCAAAAAATGAGATAATTTTCTCATTGAAAATTAAAACTAATAGGATTTAATTTTATTTATATAAATTGTTAACAATTAGAGGGAATATATGAAAAAACTAGTATTAGCGATGTTTGTATTTGTTTCTTGCTTTGCATCTAAAGCATATTCAGATGGACATGGCATAAAAATGGGTATTATTTTAGGATTTACAGGTCCTATTGAGTCCCTAACTCCAGCTATGGCTGCATCTGCAGAGCTTGCATTTAAAGAAGCTTCAGACTCTGGCTCATTACTTGGAGGAAAGAAAATTTCTGTTGAAAGAGCAGACTCAACTTGTGTTGATTCAGCTGCTGCAACAGCTGCTGCTGAAGGGTTAATATCTGGTGGTGTAGTAGCAATTATGGGTGCCGATTGTTCTGGTGTTACTGGAGCAATAGCAACTAACGTTGCTGTTCCAAATGGTGTAGTTATGATTTCACCGTCAGCTACTTCTCCAGGATTAACTGATCTTAAAGATAATGGATATTTCTTTAGAACTGCTCCATCTGATGCAAGAGGTGGTCAAGTATTAGCAGATATTACTAAAGACAGAAAAGTAAAAAGTATTGCAGTAACACATACTAATAACGACTACGGTAAAGGTTTGGCAGATGTATATGTTGCAGCTGTTAAAGCTCACGGAATAGACGTAACAGTTGTTACAGCTCACGAAGAAGGTAAAGGTGATTATGGTGCTGAAGTTGCTACATTAGCAGCAGCAGGTGGTGATGCTTTAGCTGTGTTAGGTTACTTAGACCAAGCTGGTGGAAGTATCATTGATGGTTCATTGGACTCAGGTGCGTTTGACGTATTTGTTTTATCAGATGGAATGATTGGTGACTCTTTAACTGACAGATTTGGAAATGATCTTAACAAATCATTTGGATCTTTGCCAGGATCAATGGGTAAAGGTGCTACAATATTTAAAGGTGTAGCTAGTGGAGCAGGAATTGATTCATCTGGACCTTACACTTCTGAGTCTTATGATGCTGCAGCATTGATCGTACTTGCAATGCAAGCTGGTGGAAAAGCTGATAGAGCTACTGTTCAAGCGAATGTAATGTCTGTTGCAAATGCTCCAGGAGAAAAAATTTATCCAGGAGAATTGAAAAAAGCATTAGATTTACTTGCTAGCGGTAAAGCAGTTAACTATGAGGGAGCATCTAGTGTTGAATTAACTGATGTAGGGGAAGCATCGGGTGCCTTTATTGAAAAAGAAATTAAAGGTGGAAAGTTCAAAGATAAAAAACAAAGATAAACTTGTTAAATTAAACCTCAGCAGATAAATCTGGCTGCTGAGGTTTTTTATTTTATAATATTCAAGAAAACATATAGCGATAGCAAAGACATAAATAATATTATGGAATAATTGATTATTTTCCATAGCTTTTCGCTACCCACATAACTTGATAAGTATTTAGAAAAATATCCTAAACTAAAGAAAAAGAGGATTGATGATAATGATGCTCCGATCCCGAATAAGTATTTCTGACCTAATAAAAAACTTTTCGAAAAATTTCCTAAAAAAAATACTGTGTCTGAATAAACATGTGGATTAAGGTAAGTAAAACCTAAGGTTTTAACAATTATATTAACTAAATTTTCCTTATTTTGAGTTTGGTAAATTGAAATTTTCTTGTTTAATAATTTTATTTTTTTCCAAATGAAATTGACCAAGAATAAAAGTAATAAAATATTAAGAATTAATTCAATTGATTGTGAGAAAAAATTTTCAAAATATTTAAATAAAAATATTCCTAAAAAAATTAAGAGAAAATCAGACAATGCACATATTAAACAAACTATAAATATAAATTGTTTTTTAAGACCTTGTTCAATAACAAAAATATTTTGAGCTCCTAAGGCTAAGATCAAACTTAATCCAGTTAAAAAACCTAAAATTAAATAGCTCACTTAAAAAATTACTGTTTAATAATCTTTTCAGGAATTAATCCTTGAGGTCTAAATCTCATTATGAAAAGTAATCCTATTCCAACTAATAAAAACCTAAAATAAGGTGCGCTGTTAATCAGGTGAACTTTAATTTCATTTGTTTCTGGTAAATGTGCTGTGAATAAATTGATGAAGAAAAGAGCAATTGGTGCTGCCTCTACCCACAAGAACCATACTACAAATCCACCGAGAATTGCTCCAAAGTTGTTACCAGTTCCCCCAACAATAACCATTACCCAAATAACAAAAGTATATCTCATCGGTCTATAGCTTCCTGGAGTAAATAAACCATCATTTGTTACCATCATTGCTCCTGCTATACCTACAATTGCTGAGCCAAGGATGAAAATGAATAAATGTTGTTTTACAACATTCTTTCCCATAGCACTAGCTGCTTCTTCATTATCTCTTATTGCACGCATCATTCTACCCCATGGAGAATAAAGAGCCTTTTGAGTTATGATTAACAAAATAATTACTACAATTAAAAATAATCCAGCAAAGCATAGTTTAACATAAACAGAAGATGCATCTATTACTAATTGATTTAACAAATCCTGTCTTTCAGTTAATGAACTTACCAATTCTAATTTTTTTGAATGAAATTTTTCAACTAAATTAATAAACCAAGATGAGGTTTGTAAGTCTATTTCGTAAGGAGCTGGCCTTTTTAATCCAATTACATTTTTTACACCTCTCGCTAACCAATCTTCATGTTTAATTATTGATACAACAATCTCAGCAATTAATAATGTAGCTATCGCTAAATAATCTGCTCTTAATCCTAGAGCAACTTTACCAACAATAAACGCTAAACCAGCTGCAAATAATCCCCCAACGATCCATGAAAATAACACTGGCATTCCAAGCCCACCAAGAAAACCTGTCTTTGCTGGATCTATTGCCTCTATTTGTTCTATAGCAGGTCCTGAAATAATTTTAATTAATATTAATCCAATAATAATAACACCAGCTACATAATAATTTCTTTTATTTGATTTTTGTATATTTTTTAAAATATATCTTACTAATAAAATCATTAAGATTATTAAACCTAAGCATGCTAACATATTTATACCTCCGGCACTCCAAGCCTCTGGGACTGGAGCAACAGACACCAAAACAACTGCTAAACCTCCAAGCGCGGTATAACCCATTATTCCAAAGTTGATAAGTCCAGCATAACCCCACTGTATGTTTGCACCCATTGTCATTACTGCTGAGATCATACAATAATTAAATATTGTAAGAGCAATTGACCATGATTGAAATATTCCAACTAAAATAATTAGTAGCATCATTATTGAGTATGCAACAATTATGTTGTAATAATTTCTCATATCCTTTTACCCTCAAATATTCCTGATGGTCTAAATATTAAGACAATTACTAATATAGAAAATGAAATTGCAAACTTGTAATCAGTTGATAATAGTTGCATTAGTGAATTGGGTTCAAGTGGTTCTGGTAATAGATAAACTAAAACCCGTTTATAAGCATAAGTTACAAAAATTTCAGCAAATGCAATCACATATCCACCAAAAAATGCCCCGTATGGATTTCCAATTCCCCCAACTATAGCTGCAGCAAATATAGGCAGCATATTATTAAAATATACAAATGGTCTATAACTCTTGTCTAAACCATACAAAATCCCTCCAATTGTGGCTAATATACCTGCAATAATCCATGTTATAAGTACAACTTTTTTTGGATCTATTCCTGAGAGAAGAGCTAAATCCTCATTGTCAGAGTATGCTCTCATACTTGTTCCAGTTTTGGTTTTATTTAAAAACCAAAACATAATTGCAACAACAATTATTGTTACAATAATAGTTATCATTTGAGTTGATTTAATTGTTAAGCCTTCAACAAGACCTGTCATTTCTTTAAATTCAGATGCTTTAATTATAAATTTTTCACCATCTAAAAATCTTCTATCTGTTGGACCAATAATTATTCTAATAACTGCTTGAGTTACAAACATCACTCCAACACTTACCATTGCTAGTTGAACAGGAGGACTTTTCTTTATTCTATAATAACTAAAAACTGTCTTATCAATCAATAACATGTAAAGTATCATCATTATAATTGCGAATGGAATTGTAAGTAATGCAGTTGGCAAAAACCCAAAATTTATTCCTATAGACTGAAAATAATAAGTTAGAAGTACTGCAAACATTGTACCAAAAGACATCATGTCTCCTGTTGCAAAGTTTGCAAATCGTAAAATCCCATAAATCAAAGTTACAAATATTGCTCCAAGAGCTAATTGTGAACCATATGTTAAAGCTGGGATAATCGTATAATTAAGTAATACAATTACTGCATTTAATAAATCCATATTATGCTCCTAAAAAAGACCTTCGTACTTCTGGATCATTTAATAATTCATTTCCAGAACCTTCAAATTTATTTTCACCAGTCACTAATACGTAACCTCTATCAGAAATACTAAGTGCTTGTTTTGCATTTTGCTCAACCATTATAATTCCTACTTTGGTCTCTTTAACTCTTAGAATATGCTCAAATAATTCATCCATTACGATTGGTGAAACTCCGGCAGTTGGTTCGTCTAACATTAGTACTGTTGGTTTTATCATTAAGGCTCTACCTAAAGCTACCTGCTGTCTTTGACCACCTGATAATTGTCCTACGATTTGATCTTTCTTTTCTTTGAGTATTGGAAAAAGATCATAAATTTCATCAATAACCTTATTAATTTCATCTGTTCTTAAAAAAGCGCCTACTTCCAAATTTTCCTTAACAGTAAGTTCTGCAAATACGTTTCTAGTTTGGGGGACAAACGAAATTCCTTTTTTTACTCGTTCCTGTGGAGATAAATTTGAGATATCCTCACCATCAATAATAATATTTCCAGACTTTAGTTTTAGTAGTCCAAGCATTGCTTTCATAGCAGTAGATTTACCAGCACCATTAGGACCTAATATTGCAACTATCTCACCTTTATCCACATTTATACTGCAAGAACTTATGATGTCAGGACCATCTCCATAGCCACCAGTCATGTTATTTCCCTCAAAAAAGGCCATTTTTCAATTTTTCCTTCCCAAATAACTATCAATTACTTTATCGTTTTTTTTTACTTCATCTGATGTTCCCTCAAACAAAACAGATCCTTCTGACATAACAATAACTGGGTCACACATTCTACTAATAAAATCCATATCGTGCTCAATCATGCAAAAAGTGTAGTTTTTTTCCTTGTTTAATCTGAGTATGGCTGTTCCTAAATCTTTTAATAAGGTTCTATTCACCCCTGCTCCTACTTCATCTAACAGTACAAGTTTAGCATCGACCATCATTGTTCTTCCAAGTTCAAGTAGTTTTTTTTGACCACCCGACAAATTTCCAGCTCTCTCATTAGCTAAATTTTTTAAATTTAAAAATTCAGTTACTTCATAAGCTTTTTTTCTAATTTCATCTTCTTCTTGCTTTATTAAGTTAGGTTTTAAAAGTGCATTTAAAAGAATTTCTCCTGACTGATTTCCAGGGACCATCATTAAATTTTCTAGTACTGTCATATTTGAGAACTCATGAGCTATTTGAAAAGTTCTTAATAAACCTTTTGAGAATAATTCATGGGATGGTACATCAGTTATATTTTCATTATTGAATAAAACATTTCCTTCAGAAGATTTTAAGTTACCAGCAATTAGATTAAACAAAGTTGTCTTACCTGAACCATTTGGACCAATAATTCCTGTAATAGAACCCTCTTTTATTTTTAATGAGCAGTTTGAAACTGCAGCTAGTCCACCAAAATATTTTGATAAATTTTCAATTTGTAGAATGTAAGACATAAGCTACTGTAGGATTATATTTTATTTAGTCTTTTAAGAATACTGTTTAAAGTTTTTTCAGTTGATTTATAAAAACCTAATTTTCTAAGTTCGTTAACTCCTTGTTCGTTAAGCCCTTTAGGAGTTTGGGATTCTTTTACTAAATATTTTAGATCTTTTTTTGAATTTACAACTGCATCCTCAGATAAAGCTAGGAATAAGGATGTAATGTATTTTTGAGCATTTTCCTTTTTCACACCTTTTTTTACTAACCAATTAGCCATAGTATTTAAAAGTTCATAGAATGGGGCCATCATACCTGATATGGACCAAAAATTTTTTGAAAGGTTCTCATTTTTGATTTCAACTGTAGTACCTAATTTGTTAAAAAAACTTTTTATTTTTTTATTTGGAGGGAAAATTGGAACAGGGCCTTTTTTTATAGATATTGGAGGTAAAGGAATTGCTCTCACTATTGTTGCCTTAGCTTTAATCATTTTTTTTAATTGTGGTAATGTAATAGTTGATATGAAACTTATTACTGTTTGATTAGATTTAAATTTTAGTTTTTTTATAAGATTTTGACCTACTGTTGGAGTAACTGCTAAAAATATCCAATTGCAAGAGTTTACAATTTCATCATTTGACTTTGCTATTTTAACCTTTTTGTTATATTTGGCCAATTTTCTAGCGATTGCAAGGTTTCTTGGGGAAACTAATATTTTATTAAACTTAATCTTAGATGAACAAATTCCTGTGACAACAGAATGAGTAATTTTTCCTGTTCCTATAAAACCAAGTTTCATAGTTTAATTACTATACTTAATTATTAAAAAAGGAACCTCTAATTCTTAATAATTCTCTTGATAAATTTTTATTTTCAATAAATGGCTTTCTTCCATGAAGCCAAAAATAATTATTTGCTACAACTGCACTGCCAACTGGTAAGGAAGTTACAATTTTATTTTTGCTACCCTCGAGTGCATCAGATAATTTCTGTAAAAAGAGACCTTGCTCCATATTTTTAGGTTCTGGAAATTGATCTATATACGAAATAATTGGTTTACCGTTTTCATCCTTTGAAAATACAGGGTGTTCAACTTTATAGTCTATATTTTTACTTTTAGGTGATCCCCAAGTAAAATTTTGTAAACCAATTTTATCTTCAGAAAGTTCTGGTAAGTGTTCCCAATCATCCAAATGCAGTAAAGCAGTTTCTCCACCAGCTACATTTTCTTCTTCGAGTTTAGACATTAAAATCCAATCTGTTGTTTCTCGAACATAAGTTCCATCTGTATGCAAATCCATATTTGTGTAAGCTTTTCTCAGATATGAATCACTATTATCTTCATGTTTGACATGAAATCTTGCATAATATTTACCTGCCATGGAGTCATGGTTTGGATTGCCAATTAAATGAGTAATGGCTGTTGAAAGTTTTACCAGAAATGTTTGATCAATTTTAGATGAAATTTTTTTTGGGCCAATAATAAAACAACCTGTATCTCTATCTTTTATTATTTCATTAATGAAGTTACTTAATTTATTAGATGCTGTCTCATCTAAACTTTTAGCAATAGTGAATCTTGTAAATGGTTTATACTCAAGAGCTGTAATATTAAATTTTTTAAACGGAAATGCTAATCTATCTATAATTTCATCTTCGATTTTAATATTTATTATTCTATTAGATTTTTCGTGATACGAAATTTCAAATCCATTTATTTTTAAAAGATCTTTCATAAAATTACTTGTTGCAAACACCTATTGAGTCTGGACCACATATTTCACCATTAGTCCATGTAGCACCTATTAAATTAGCACCCTCAAAATTTGCGTTTAATATATTTGATGAAGTAAAATTTGCCTCCATCAAATTGGAATTTTGAAAATTTACATCAATAAGTGTAGCTCCCATAAAATCTGCTCTTGTAAGATTTGCACTAGAAAAATTTGACAGTTCAAAGTTTGCACCAGTTAATGTTGACTCATACAAGTTGGCTCTAATGAAAGAAGACTCTGAAAATGTACCAAAAGCTAGGTTTGAATTCATCATTATACTTTTATCAAGATTTACTTGAATAAAACTTGCAAATGAAAGATTAGAATTTGGAAGATAGCTTCCTTGTAAATCTTGTCCATCTGAAAATTTGCACTGTGTATAATCTACACCATCAGTTATTGGATCATCGCATCCTGCTTTTACTTGAGTGCTAAAAACTAAAAAAAATATAATAAAAATGAGCTTTTTCATACTGCAAAACTATTTAATGTAGCCAAAATTATAGCAGATAATACAGTTGGATAAACTAAATTTCTCTTTGTTACATAAAAAATTAATATTGATAACAATATCACTGTTATCCTTAAAATATAATTCACATCAGAGAGATCGCCTGAGGGAAAAATTAGCATTCTTGAAATTAAAGCTGCAAGTGTTGAATATGCAACACAATTAAACCATTTATAAATTTTTGAAGTTTCAGCAATTTTTTCTGAGGTAAAAGCACCGAGAAATCTTGATATATATGTTGCAAAAGAAGTTACTAAAATTATTAAAATAATATTAGTTGCCATATTTTTCTCCTATTAGATAAGCTACTGTTCCAGCGACAACTCCTCCTATTAAAACACTCCATTCAGGAGATACAAAATAAAAAATTGGTCCCAGAATTGCTCCTAAAAGTATTGCTGATGAAAGTTGAATTGTTTTCATTACACCTATCATTGCACACATAAAATAAATTGGATTTACAATTGTTAAACCAATTATCATATCTTTATTTAAAAAATCGGCAGCATAGTATCCTAATACTGTTGAAAAAATGGCAATCAACCAAGTTGCGGTCCCGATGCCAATCCAAAAATCAATTCTATAATTTTTCTCTATTTCCTCATAATTACTCTTTAAAATTAACCATGAAGAAACAGCAACAAAGTGACAAGATAAATAATATTTCCAGCGTGGTTGACTTTCGTGTTTAAGTAAAGGCATTATCGAGACAGTCATTGGATAAAGTCTAGAATTAACCAGCCATACTGCTAAAAAAATGTTAATTAAAGAAGCTCCAATCAACATTGATTCTGCCATTACCAATGATCCTGGCAAAGCGTAAGTTAAAAATGTAGAGAAGATACTTTCTTGAATTGTAAACCCTAAATTTTTTAGTAATGCTCCTATTGCAATAAAGCTAGCTCCAAGTGCAATTGCTGGACTGTCAAATTTTCTAGAACAGAGAACTCCTTTTAAAAAATATTTTGGGTTAATCATTAACCACCCAGGAAAAGACGGCCAACATCTGGATTATTTAAAAGATCATCACCTTTACCTGCAATAGCTGTCTCGCCTGAAACTAAGACATAACCTATGTCTGCAAACTCTAAACCTTTCTTCGCATTTTGCTCAACTAATATGATTGTTTTTTTTTCATTTTTCTGAAGATCGTCTAAAATCTCAAAAACCATTTGAATATATCTAGGCTCAAGCCCTATAGATGGCTCATCGACAAGTAAAATCGATGGTTTCATTACTAGAGCTCTAGAAATTTCCAAAAGCCTTCTCTCTCCCCCAGACAAAACTTTTGCTGGTTGATTTCTTCTATTTCTTAATCTTTCATACTTTTGTAGAACTCTCTCAGCCTCTTCAAAAGACTCCTCGGTTTTATCTTTAATATATCCTCCCATCAGTAGGTTCTCTTCCACAGTCATATCTGGGAAAACTGAATTATCTTGAAGAATGTAAGCTATTCCCTCTGACTTAAGTTTTTCGGCGGGAGTAAGATTAGTTATTTCTTTACCGTCAATTTCTATTTTTCCTTTGAAAATATTAGTAAATCCATAGATTGAGTGCAGTATTGTTGATTTTCCAGCTCCATTTGGCCCTATTAGACAAAGAGATTGTGCTTTACTTACGAATAAATCGAAATTGTGAAGTATTTCCATCTTTCCGTATCCAGCAGATAAGCCTCTAATAGTTAAATGTACATTTTCTGTAGATAATTTTTGTAAATCTTCTGCAACAGGGGCCTTTCCTAAAACTTCATATTGATTTGCCATTATTGTGCTCCTAGATATGCATCTATTACACGCTTATCATTTCTAATTTCATCCGGCGTACCATTTGCAAGCATCTTGCCATGTGCTAAACAAAATATACTCTCAGCAAGTTGCATAATCACTCTCATATTATGTTCAATAACTAGAAGTGTAATTCCAAATTCTTGATTAACTTTAATTAGTCTGTCTATAATTCCATTTATCAAAGTAGGATTAATTCCCGCAGTCGGTTCATCTAGTAAAAGCATTTCAGGCTCATTCATTAATGCCATCGCAAGTTCTAATAATTTCTGTTGACCAAATGATAAGTCTCCTGCTCTTAATTTTCTTTTTTGATATAATCCTACAAAATTTAATAAATTTTCAGCTTTATCTGCAAGGTCTTGAGGTATTTGAGAAAATATTGAAATCAAACTTTCATCGCTCGCTTTATGACTTATAAGCATATTATCTACACAATTTAATTTTCCATATATTCTTGTCTGTTGAAAAGTTCTAAGTAATCCAAGCTTAGCAATTATAGGAACTGGTAGCTCAGAAACTTCTTTACCATTAAATTTTATAGAACCTTGGTCTATTGGATAAGTGCCAACAATAGAATTAAATAATGTTGTTTTGCCAGATCCATTTGGACCTATTAATCCAACAATTTTACCTTTTTCAACAGACATAGAAATATCTACATTAGCTTTTACACCTCCAAAAGATTTACTAACGTTATTTACCTCTAGAATACTCATTTAAGTGTAACCTGCGCTTTCCGATCTGCCTCATCTACGACTTCACCAAATCTCTCTGGATACTTTTCTCTCAGCCACCCCATGATTCCCTCAGGGAAATAAATTACAATTACTACAATTAGAACTCCAAGGGCAACATACTGCCATCCAAGGAAGAATGTCCAAAAACCCTCTTTAAATATATGAAACAATGTTGCACCAATTACAGGTCCCCATAAAGTTCCTTTACCACCTAATATAGCCATCAAAACCATAAATACTCCCATTTCTCTTCCATCAAATGCAACATCTGTGGAGTCAATATAACCAACTAATCCTCCCATAATACCTCCAGCTAATCCACAAAAGAATGCTGATATCATCCAACCAATAATTTTATATTTCATAGTTTGGATACCCATTGCCTCAGCTTTATCTTCATTGTCCCTAATTGCATTGAGGACTAATTTAAATCGTGTTGAGTAAATTGCTTTAACTGCAAGGAATGTAAATATTAAAACTATAAAACTACAAAAATAGAAAAACTCTCCTCTTGCCTCTAACCTATCAACATTAGGAAATGGAGGAGTTGTGAATCCTTGTCCAGCGCCAATTATTTCTATTCCACCAGAAATTTCTCCAGCTGCAACTCCTAATCCTAAAGTACAAATTGCAAAATAATGTCCTCTCAAACCTAAAATTGAATAACCAATTAAACCAGCAACAATTGCTGGAACTATAGCTGCAACCGCTAAGCCAAATGCAAATCCTTGGAAGAATTGTGCGGGAGTATGAACAAATGTCTTTTCTCCTCCTCCTTCTGTCCATTCTCCTAATGGAAAAAACATTCCAACCTGTACTGAAGCACACAAATACATTCCCAAACCATAGAAAAGAATATTTCCAAAAGTGTTATAACCCATTTCCCCACCTTGCACATTCCAAGTGATTGCAAGAATAATTAATATACAAAGAATTGATAACTGAACCTTAAATGCAGGAAATACAAATGGTGCTGCTAATCCAAATATTAGAATTGCTAAATAAATAATTAAATTATTTTTGATCATATAAGTTTTTTATTTTATTTCTAAATAATTGATTAACTGTAAAATAGTATCCATTCTCCTCATGAATAGTTGTTCCACTATCATGAAACTCGTCTAAATGTTTTTTAAATTTGTCAATATCTACCTCGATATTATTCCCTTGGTCATCGGTAATCTTAACTTTCCTCATTTTAAATATTCTCTTTTTCTTGAAAGTTTAAATCTTCTATAGACTAGTATTAAAACCAACAGTAAAAACACAGAACCAATCCTAAATTCTGTTCCTAAAATATAATCTGCAAATTCTTCAAACACACCTAATCCCATACCCGACATAGCAACACCAGGTAGATTTCCTAAGCCTGCAACAATAACAATCATGAAAGATCTAATTGTGTAAGGAAGTCCCATGTATGGGTGTATTGTGAATGTTATTGAAATTAAAGCACCAGCAACACCACACAATGCAGCATTAATTCCAAAAGTTGCAGCATAAACTTTCTCAGTATCTACACCTAAAATCTTGGCTGCTCTTGCGTTTTGAGCTGTAGCTCTAATAGCCCGTCCAAGCTTAGATTTTTTCATATAAACTACTAATCCGATAGCAAATACAATACTTATAAATGCTGAGAATATTTTCGAATTCGGCAATGTTACTGAGTTATCAAATAACATTGTTGTTCCATATCCCGAATTTGCAAGGACGACATCCGCACCAAATGCAAAGTTCATTAATTGCATGAATAATATGCTTATTCCAAAAGTTGCTAAAATCGAAATGAATAAATCTCTATCAACTACTTTATTTATCACTAATTTATAAATTACTACTCCAACAAAATACATTATTATTGGTGAAACTATTACTCCCCATGCGGGATGAATTCCATACAGATACATAAAGTATGCAATATATCCTCCTAATATAACTAAATCACCTTGCGCAATATTAATTATATTCATAACTCCCCATTGGAGAGCCATTCCATAAGCGATTAACGCAAATAAAATTCCAAGTAACAAACCATCTAGTACAGCTTGTAAAGTTAACATCGGAACTTGGAAAATTAAAAAATCCATAAACTCTAAATGCTATATAAAAAAAAGCCCCCTATTGCTAGGGGGCTAACGTTATTTTTTATTATCTTTCAGACCACTTAGGAATTGGGTGAATTAATTCTGCTGAAGCCCATTTTAATGGAGCTACAACTTTATTTTCACATTTTCCTGCATCGTCACACATAACTTGGAATAATACCATTGGTTTGTCAACGTTCTGACCACCTTCTGCAAATTTGATATTTCCATAGAATGTTTGCATATTAGTATCTGCAAGTGCATCTCTTACTTTCTTTTGATCAAAAGAATTTGCTCTTTCAAATGCATCTTTGAAAACTAATAAAGCAGCTGAAGACTCTGCTGATTGATATGGTGGGTCATAACCAAATAATTTTTCAAAGTCTGCAGCATAAGTCATACCGTCTTTGAAGAAATCATCTTTATAAGTTAATGTTTTGTGCCATTGAGATGCACATAAAGCATATTGTGAGTTCTTTCCGTGTTGCTTAGATAATTTAGCAGCATCACAGTGTGTCATCGCAAGCATAGGTACATCAACTTTCATTTCAGCAATTTGTCTAATAGCAGTTAAAGCACCTTTTGTGTGTCCAGATACAACTAAGACATCTGGTTTAACAGCTTTAACTTTTGCTAAAGTAGCTGCCATGTCATTAAGCTCTTTTGGTAGTTTATCATCGATTATAATTTTAGATCCAGTCCTCTCTGCAGCATCTAAAATACCTAATCTAACGTCTTGTGAGAATGCGTCTTGCTCAAAGGCTTGCGCAATTCTTACACCTTTTCCACCGTTTAACTCTACAGCTGTTTCGATCGCAACATCTAAATATAAGTTTGCTGGTGCAAGCACTGCAAATAGATATTTATAACCTTTAGTGAACAAAGATCTTGATGCACCATTAGCCTCAACCATTGGAACACCGTATTTCTCTGTAACAGGTGCAATCGCTTTTGTTAAACCTGAACTGTAGGGTCCAAGCATAAACTCAACACCATCTTGTGAAATTAATCTTTCTGCAAGTTGCGCTGCTCTTTTAGGATTTGACTCATCATCGTAATAGATAATATCAAACTTGTAAGTTTTTCCTCCAACTTTAATACCACCCATGTCGTTAATTCTGTCAACGGCCATATTATAACCATTTTGAGTATGAACTCCATTAGATGAATACTTTCCAGTTAAAGAGATTGCAGCACCTAAGATAATTTTATCACCAACAACCTTTGCGAATGAAACAACTGAAGTTGAAAATAAAATTGCTATTGCAGAAACAAATGTAATTATAATGTTTTTAATTTTCATTTATCTCCTCTTTATTATTAATTAATTTAAACCTTATTAAACTAAGAAATTAATTTTTTTGCAAGTAACAGTAGTATCGCATTCACACCTAATATTGTTGCATAAATGCAATTATTGATGCAATTACAACTAAAACGCACGCAGAAATTGTGTTTATGACCTTTGCGTTAGTTTTAACCCATTTAATCATTTTATTTGCCAGAATGGCGTATCCGATTAAAGATAAAAAATCTAATATTACATATGTCGTAATTAAAATAATAAATTGAGCAACATAGTTAGAACTGAAATCAATAAATTGTGGAAATATAAACGGAAAAAACATCCAAGCCTTAGGACTTGTTCCTGCAACTAAAAAGCCATCTTTATAAAAAGATAAAAAAGTTTTTTCTGATTTTTCATCAGAGTTTATACTTTTTGGTCGAGATTTATAAATATCATAAGCAAGATATAAAATATAAATTATTCCAACCCACTTAATTGAATTAAGCAACTTAGGATTATCTGAAATAAATGAACCAATAACAAATATAACAAGAGTTGCTTGAATTATATTTGCAGTGACATCTCCTAATGCTGTCCATACACATTTTTTTACTCCGTAATTCATTGAATATGAAATGATTACAATCCTTGGTGTTCCAGGAGTAATAAACATGAAAAGAATTATTTGAAGAAAAAGGAAGTAGTTTAATGGAAGCATCTAAGGATAGTCCTAAAAAACCGGGAGCTAAAGATGGCTAGATAGGACTATCTAAAAGTGATAATATCATAGGCATTGAAATTTGCATTAAAATTTATTTAAAGTTTTGCTGAAAAATCTATGAAAAAAAGTCACAGGCCTACAACCAAAGTCAAAAATCCTGAGCCAAAACCAGGAAGTCCAGACTGGGTTATCTGGGCTGCTTGGGCTGACAGAATTACATTCGAGGAAATAGAAAAAAAAACAGGCAAAACTGAGTCTGATGTAATTAAGATAATGAGAAGAAATCTAAAACCCTCTTCTTTTAGGTTATGGAGAAAAAGAGTAAATTCGCAAAGTATTAAGCATAGAAAAAAATTTGAATATTCAAGAAAACAAATAAGAGTAAAAATTAAGAAAAATGAAATTCTTAACTGGTAAATTATAAAAATATAATTATATCTTTAGTATGAAAAATATTACCATGTATTCAGGCCCAATGTGTGCTTTTTGTGATGCAGCAAAAAGATTACTAAATAGAAATAATCTTGAGTACAAAGTTATTGATGTCTCTACTGGACCGGAACTTAGGGATGAAATGATTAAAAAAGCTAATGGAAGGAGAACAATACCTCAAATTTTTTTTAATGATGAACATATTGGTGGTTACCAGGAGTTAAGAGATCTTGAAAAAAATGGTCAACTAGAAGCATCTTTAAAGTAAGTTAATTCCAATCGACTAAACCTAATTGTTTTTTTGCAAGAACGCTTAGATCTTTTTCTGTCACCCTTCCTTTATAATTAACCTCAAAATCTTCTGGTGCAAAATCTGGTGGACTTTTTCCCTCTAAAAACTTTTTTGATTGCTTGTTAATATAATTTAAATTTTTTTTACAATATGGGGTTGCGCCAACATAAATAACATTAGAAAAATTTTTTCCTAAATGCTTGTCTTCTACTGCATGGATAACATCTGGATGCCACCAAATTGTATCACCAGGGTACATTTTAGGTATTGATATTAATCCCTCCAAAAGTAAGCTATGATATTTTTCATTAACTGATAGTGCTTTTCCAACTTTCGATCCGCATAACTCATTATCTGGAACATCATCTAACAGAGCTCTGGTCAAAACATAAGCCATAGCTTTTGAAATAGGAATTAATTGTAATGTTCCATCTTTAGGGCCCTGTTCAGTTAATGCTGTCCAACCTTGAAAAGTTCTAAAAACATGAGCAACTGCTGGAGACTCAAATTCAATTGTTCTATCTCTATATTTTGCATCAAATGGATTAAAATTTTTAAATCTATCTGAAAATATATCATTATAAATTTTTTGATAAGAAGGATCGATCCATCTTTCAACTGACCCTGCATCGCAATGTGGTGACAAACCTAAACTATTGTCGCCTGGTTCTCTTCTTCGGATCCTGTCAGCGTATGAAAGTTCTCGATTTGGATCAAATACCTCATATTCCTCATTTTTAAAAACCCATAGATTATTTAAAAATTTTTTAATTTTGGCCATTTTGTGGGAGTGCCTGATTTTAATTTGAGCTTTTGACCAATACAATCCATAAATTTGAGGCTTACCAGATTTTAAATCACTAAAGTAATTATCTAGACCCTCTTTCTTTTTTTGATCATTGTAATATCCATTATGTTCAATATATTTTTCTAGATCATTGTTAAGTTTACCTATTTTTTTTTGATCAAATACATCTCTAATAATAATGCATCCTCTTTTTTTTATTTGATCATTTATTCTTAAATCAGGTGATAAAAGTTCTTTATACGTTATTTCAGGAATAATATTTTTAGATAATTTCTTTAACCTCTTTATTTTATAAATCTCTTTTTTTATATAATTTTCAATATTTTTAAAATTTTGTTTAAAATCTTTAGATAATTTTCTTAGCTTTTTTTTTGCTGGAATAATTTTATGAGCAACCTTTCTATACATAAATATAGTCTAAATTAAATTATGAAGATTATGAAGTTTTATTGAATAGTTATTGTAACTACTGGTTCTTGTGGGTCAAACATACAAAAATTGGAACCAACATCTGTTGCTTTGATTGCTGCTGAAGTACCAAAACTAATATCTATAATTGGAGGGGTTAAAGACACAGTGTAAGGCGATGTAAGAGTATAGACCATTACATGATCGTCCGAGATGCTCCCATCTGCATGCTGAGTTTGGTAAGTAGACGATCCACTACCTTGAGCATAAGTGATTGTATTTGGATCACCCACTCCAGTACAAGCAGCATTTCCACAAACTTTCATTTGATCATTTTTTAAATATAATTCTGCTTCTGCAGCAGTGCCCCCGTCAGCAAGAATTGGTGTTGTGTCATATTTTTCATTATCACTTAAAGCTCCTGCAGGATAAGCAGAGCCAGAGAGTGCTGCAGTCGTCGTGCAATTATCTGTAACACCTGAAACTTCTAAATCAGCTTGAATGGTAAATTTTCTATCTATAGTAACTCTCATATGAGTATAAGTTTCTCCTAAAGGTAAAAGTGCTGGATCTCCATATGAAGCAGCTGCAGCACCTGCATTTACGGATGCAATATCCACAACTTTTTCGGTATTTCCTATTACGACTGCACCAACACAACTTGAAACACTTGTGCTCGCTGTACATAACTCTACTTTTTTCATTGTTACTTTGTATACACTTGCAAGGCCAGTTGTGCTTGCAGCATGCAAAGTTGAAAATGAAAAGAACATTATGATTTTTACAAAAATTAATATTCTAAAAGTCATTTTCATTAATCAGCTCTCGATATTGTTGATTTACCGTTAAATTCTACAAAAATTTTATTATTACGTTTTACTTTTGTTAACAATTGACCAGACATATCTTTTTGATCTCTCCATGTATTTGCACTTATGAAACCATCTTGTAAAGAATTTTTATTTCTTGGAGGATGAACAAACATTATTTTTGCATACCACTCATCTTCTAATCCCTTTTTGTCTTTATCATCATACGCAATTTCTAGATTTAATGTTGAACTTAATAATAATTCTGATCCAATTTTTGTGCCTTTTACATCGTCTCTAGAAACACCTTCCCATTCATAAGTATTGATAAATACATCTGCCCAATGAAGATAAGGAATTTGTGATGCCAAACCTAATTCGTATCCATCTAAAACTTTTTCATCTGACGCATCATCTAGTCCAAAATAATAATTGTACATAAATTCTAAAACTGCACTTCTTGCTTCTATACCAAAACTAGATCTTAAGTTTCCAGCATCATCATAATCGAGAAAAACATTGAAACCAGTCATTAGCGTATTGTCTTGGCTTAATGATCTTTTACCTAAGCCAATATTTGCTACAATTCTTTCATCATTATCTTTTTCTGTATTAAATAAAGATAACTGAGAAAAAAAATTTCCATTTTCAGTTTTTTCAATCTCTCTTACTGTAAGAATACTATAATCGGGTTTATTATTTTCTCTTAAATCAATACTAACCTCTGTATCACCCTCACCAGGGATTAAATTAGATATATATTGTGAAATATAATTGGATACATCTGCGCTCAAATTACTTGTAAATAAAACGAGAAATGAGACCAAAAGTATTTTTTTCATAACTTGTATTTATATAAAAACCTATATTGGACAAGAAAATTTAACAAGATAATTTTAAGTTTGTATTATTTGTTTGGTTTAAAAACCAAGCAAACACCATTATTGCAGTATCTTTTTCCTGTTGGTTGTGGACCGTCATCAAATATATGACCGTGGTGTCCTCCACAATTCTTGCAATGGTACTCTGTTCTGGCATATCCGATATGATAATCTGTTGTAGTTTCAAATGCACCAGGTAGAGACTCGTAAAATGATGGCCAACCAGAGCCACTTTCATACTTTGTATTAGAGTCAAACAATTTTACTCCGCAGTTTGCACAATGATAACTACCCTCTCTCTTTTCATAATTAAGTTCGCTTGAACCTGGAGGTTCCGTTGCTTCTTCAAATAATACTTTATTTTGTTGATTAGTTAAATTTGGATTATTTTTTGTCATTTAAATATTTAGCACAATTTTTATGTAAACTTGCATGTAATTCAATAAGTTTTTTAAAGTCTTTATTGTAACCACCACCTAAAACTCCACAAATAGGAATTCTTTTATTATAAAAGTTTCTAATAACCATCTCGTCTCTTTTATAAATTCCTTTGTCAGTAATTTTAAGCTTACCTAATCTATCATCTAAATGAATATCAACTCCTGCGATATAAAAAACAAAATCAAAATTAAAATCATTTAAAAAAATTAAATTTTGTTTTAAAATATCTAAATACTCATCATCTTCCATGTTTTGTTCAAGTTCAATGTCCAGATCACTTTTTGATTTGATTGGTGGATAATTTACTTTTGTGTGCATACTAAATGTAAAAACGTTATTTTCATTTTTAAATATTTCTGAATTTCCGTTACCTTGATGAACATCTAAATCAACTATAAGAATTTTGTTAGCTAGTCCTCTATTCAATAGGTATTTTGCAGCAACAGCCACATCGTTAAAAACACAAAAACCAGCTCCCTCGTCATAGATAGCATGATGACTTCCGCCAGCTGTATTGCAAGCTATTCCATAATTAATTGCTAATTTAGAAGCTAATACAGTTCCGCCTGTTGCAACTAAAGATCTTCTGACCACACTATCAACTAGAGGAAATCCTATTTTTTTTACTAATTTTTCCTCTAGTGTTTTATTTTTAATTTTTAAAATATAATTTTCAGAGTGAACTTCTTTTAGTGTATCTATTGAACATGGTTCAGGCTTATAAAACTTCTTAACTACTTTTTCTTTTTTAAGAAAACTTGCTAATTCGCTAAACTTCTTAATTGGAAATTTATTGTCATCACCAATCTTTGCTGCATAATCTGGGTGATTTACAACTGGTAATTCCACTTTACTTTATTTCTCTTATAGGCTTACCGGCAACACAAGCTTCTAAATTTTCAATCATTTGTGTGTAAAAAATAGAATAATTTTCAGCTGTAACATAGCCTACATGTGGAAGTAAAAGTGCATTAGGTATAAATCTTAGTTTGTGACCAGCAGGCAAAGGCTCTTTATCATAAACATCAATTCCAGCACCAGCGATTACATTAGTTGAAAGTGCTATAATCAAATCATCTTCATTTACAATTGGACCTCTTGAGGTATTAATCAAAAAGGCTGTTTTTTTCATTTTATCAAACTCAGCAAGTTTAAAACAATCTTTATATCTATCTCCTCCTTGTACGTGAATTGATATGAAATCAGAATTTTGGATAATATCTTCTTTGCTTGAAGGCAAAACATCAAGCTCTTTACATTTATCCAGACTAAGATTTTCACTCCATGCCATTACTTGCATACCAAACGCTTTTCCAATTTTGGCAACTTGAGATCCAACTTTTCCTAAACCAATAAGACCAAGAATTTTTCCTTTTAATTCAACTCCCACTGTTGTCTGCCAATAGCCTTGGTACATATTATCAACTTCCACTTTAATATTTCTTGCTAGTCCTAAAATTAAGGCCCATGTTAATTCACTTGTTGGATTTGAATTGATTTCTGTGCCTGTAACAACAATTTTAGCTTTTTTTGTTGCTTCAAGATCTATGGCTTTATTTCTCATTCCGCTTGTAGAAATGTATTTTAGTTTTTTCAAACTTTTAATAAGATTTGAAGTAATTGATGTTCTTTCTCTCATAATAAGCAGAGCTTCAAATTCTTGTAGTTTTTCTATGGCGTCATCCTCGTTCTCAAAAGGTTCACTGAAAATCTCAATATCAAACTTTGATGAAAGATTTTTCAAATCTATAAATTCTTGAGCAACGTTTTGATAATCGTCTAAAATAGCCACCTTAAGCATTTTGATTTTTTTTATTCGAAATTGTAATACCAGCAATTATAAAAATTGCACCTAAGAAATGATAAAATAAAATTTTTTCTTTAAAAATTATCATAGCCATTATTGCACCTAGAATTGGCATCAAATGAAGAAAAACTCCAGATCTATTAGCCCCAATAAGTTTTACACCTTTTATCCAAAACAGAAATGAGATTAAACCAGGAAAAAAAACAACATAGAATAAAACTAAATAAAAAGAAGATTGTAATTTGATTACACTGCCCAAACTATAATCAATAAAATACATCGGAATAAGAAAAATAACTCCAAATGTAATAACAACCTGCAAAAGAGAAATTGGAGATAGATTGAACTCCTTTTTTTTCAGAAGCGCTGAATAAAGAGACCATGCAAACATTGCAATTAATGCAAAAATGTCTCCTTTGTTAAATGACAAATTTAATAAATTATTTAAATTTGCTTTTGTTATTATAAACAAAACACCTGTAAGAGAGAGAAATACTCCTATTATTTGAAAAGAATTTGTTTTCTCAATTTTAAGTAAGAATGAAAATAATATAATCATAACTGGGACTGTTGAAATCATAAGTACACCAGTAATAACTTGGGTATGTCTCAGAGAGTAAAAAAGGGCTGAATTAAAAACGGTCACAGCCAAAATTCCTAATAATGAAAATAAAAAAATATTATCTAATATAATTTTTTGGTTATTTAATAATTCTTTATAAGTGAATGGAAGCAAAACTAACCAAGCCAAAAACCATCTATAAAAATTTAATGATATCGGAGGAATATCAATAATGCTTGCAGCTTTTCCTACTATAAAGTTGCCTGCCCAAAATAAACAAGCTAAAACCAAATAAAGAGAGGCTAAATATAAAGGGCTAAGTGTTTTCATGAAAAGAATTTAGTAAATCTGTCCTATAGTTTATTGCTTCTTTTATATTCTTTTCCTTTACATGTCCAAAACCTCTGATTTGATCAGGTATTGAAGCTATTTTAACTGCTGTTTCGTAGTTTGATTTATTTATTTTTGTTCCTATGCCAGTAATTGTTTGCTTATAATCTCTTATTAATTCTCTCTCCTTTTTTCTTTCATTTAAATAACCAAATGGATCAAACTTTGTGCCTCTTAAAAATTTTAATTTACAGAGCAGTTTAAACACACTAAATAACCATCCTCCAAATTTAATTTTTACCAATTTCCCATCAACTTTACTTTTTTTGCTAAAAATTGGAGGGGCTAAATAAAAATTATAATTAAAATTACCTTCAAAGTTTTTGTTTACATCGTCTACGAATTTTTTATTAGTCATTAATCTCGATACTTCATACTCGTCTTTGTATGCCATTAATTTGAAATAATTTTTTAAAACTGCAGTTGAGAATTGACTACCGTTTCCTATATTTTTATCTATCTTTCTTGCATAGCTTACGAGATCTCCATATTTTTCAGCATATTTTATATTTTGATAATCTTCCAAAAACTTAAATCTATTCTTATATTTTTCCTCAAAATTCTCTAGCAGTTCTTGGTCATCTTTAATTATATCTAAAACTTCATCTTTTAAATTTTCATAATGTCTTCCAAATCTGAATGAATCAATATTATCTTTTATACTTGCACCATTTAACTCAATTGCTTTTTCAATTGATGAAGCTGAAATTGGAATTAAACCTGATTGATATGCTACCCCAACATTAAACATATTTGATAAAATTGAATTTCCTAAAATCTTAGATGTAATTTTATTCGATGATATAAACTTTATATTTTCTTGACCTGCTATGTTAATTAAATTATCTCTCATTTCTTCAAAAGGTAAGTAAAAATTTTTATCCCTTGTAAAATCTCCAGGCATAACCTCATCTGTATTAACTATCAACTTCGAAATTTTTTTATCTAAGGTTTTTATTATTTCTAAATCATTTGATACAAGTAAATCAAATCCCAGAAGTAAGTTAGTATCACCATAAGATAATCTTATTGCTCCAACATCCTCTGGTTTTTCAAAAATTCTCAAGAAACTTTTTACAGCTCCACCTTTTTGAGCTAATCCAGTCATATCTAAAACCCCTGATCCTTTTCCATCTATTTGAGCAGCGGTAGCAAGCACAGCTCCAATTGTAACAACTCCTGTACCACCGATTCCAGCAATCATTATCCCGAAAGATTTATTAATTTGAGGTAATATTGGGTCGTCTATCTTTGAATTGATTTTATTTATTAAATTATCGTTATAATTTTTCTTAAGTCTTATATCACCCTCAAGACTTACAAAACTGGGACAAAACCCATCAACACAAGTGTAATCTTTGTTGCATGAAGATTGGTCAATTTGTCTTTTTCTTCCATACTCAGTTTCAATAGGTGCAATTGAAACACAATTAGATTGTATTCCACAATCTCCACAACCTTCACATAAGTCTTTATTAATAAAAATTTTTTTCTTAGGCTCTTCTAAGATACCTTTTTTTCTTCTCCTTCTTTTCTCGGCTGCACAGGTTTGATCATAAATTATTACAGTTGTTCCATTTATTTTGCTCAATTCAATCTGAACATCTATAATATTTTTTCTATCATAGACTTTAGAATTTCTCGCAAAACCTCCTATATCACTATATTTTTCAATTTCATCTGTGATTATTGCAATTTCTTCAACACCTTCTGCCTCAAGTTGCTTAGACATTTGAGCAACTGTTGGTAATCCGTCCAATGCTTGACCTCCTGTCAAAGCAACAGCATCATTATACAAAATCTTAAATGTCATTTTAGTTTTTGCTGCAACTGCATGTCTAATAGAGAGAATCCCTGAATGAATGTAAGTCCCATCTCCCATATTTTGAAAAACATGATCTGTATTACTAAATACAGATTCACCTACCCAAGTTGCGCCTTCTGATCCCATTTGTGAAAAGCCTTCATTATCTCTTTCCATATGTTCTACAAGGTATGCGCAACTGATACCAGTAATTGCTCTACTCCCCTCTGGTATTCTAGTTGAAGTATTATGAGGACACCCAGAGCAAAAATGTGGGACTCTTTTTAAAGAGATATTTGAATTAGTTTTTTCTTTCAAAGACTTTAATTTTTTTGAGATATTATATATTTCGTTTGGTAAGTTAAGGTAATTAATGATTTCAAAGATTTTTAAACCAATTTCTCCAGGGTCTAAAGCGCCAGAGGAAACAAATAAGTCATTATTATTTTCATCATTTTTTCCAACTACTTTAATATTTAAATTTTTATTAAATAATATTTCTTTGACTTGTGTTTCAATGATCGATCTTTTTTCTTCAACCACAATGATTTTTTCTAAATTTTCAGAAAATTTTTCAATTATTGTTTCCTCTAATGGCCAAGGCATAGCAATTTTAAGAAATTTAATTCCTACTCGATTAGCAACATCTTCATTTATTCCTATTTTTTCTAGCCCTAATTTTGTATCTAAAAAAGACTTTCCAGTACTTATTATTCCAACTTTTGGCTTTTCTGAGTCAAAAATAATTTTATTCAAATTATTTATTTTACAAAATTCTTTTACATATTTTATTTTATGGTGGTGTAGCCGATATTCTTTTTCTTGTGCAGTGTCTTTGAGTCTTATATTTAAACCTTCGGACGGATAGTTATCACTTAAAACATCAGTAAGTTTTAATCTGTTTTCATCCAAGTCAACCGTTGCTCCTGAACTCACGTTATCATGAACACACTTTATTCCTACCCAACACCCACTTTTTCTTGATAATTCTATTCCTATTATTCCATAATCTAGTATTTCTTGAACACCACTTGGATTAAAAAAAGGTATCATCGCATCAATCATTGCAAATTCACTTTGATGAGAGGTTGTTGAGGACTCACATATATGGTCATCTCCCATTAAAGCAATCACACCTCCAAACTTTGAGGTACCTGCCAGATTTACATGTTTTAATGCATCTCCTGCTCTATCTACTCCTGGCCCTTTTCCATACCATATGCCAAAAACCCCATCATATTTATCCTGGTGTCTTAGATTAACTTGCTGAGTTCCCCATAAAGAAGTTGCAGCAAGTTCCTCGTTTATTCCTGGTTGAAAATAAATATTGTTCTCATTCAAATATTTTTTATTTTTTAAAATTTGCTGATCGTAGCCCCCTAGAGGAGATCCTCTATAACCAGAGATATAACATGCAGTATTTAAGTTTCTTTGTTTATCGCGTCTTGCTTGAACAATTGGAACTCGAACAAGGGCTTGGGCACCAGTTAAAAATCTAGTACCTTTTCTTAGTTTATATTTGTCTTCAAGTTTAATTTCCACACTATTAAACTTTATTAGGCAAATCTAACTGAACTGTAAGGTTTTAAATCCATATTAGTATTTTCATTTGCAATCATACCAGAAACTATTTTCCCAGAAATTGCACCTAAAGTCCATCCTAAATGATGATGGCCAAATGAGTAAAAAACATTTTTATAATTTTTTGATGGTCCAATTATTGGTAAAAAATCCGGCAACGTAGGTCTAAAACCTAACCACTCATCTTTATGCTCAGGTAAGCCGTCAAGCATATCCTTTGCATTTAGAATTAAGTTTTTGATCCTAGATTTTGATAAAGCATTTTTTAGACCGCCAAACTCCACAGTACCAACTACTCTTAACCCTTGATCCATTGGTGACATTCCAAACCCTCTGTTAGAATAAACCACTGGTCTAGAAATTAAATGATCAAAATCTTTAAAATGAACATGATACCCTCTTTCGGTATCCAGTGGAATATTTTCATGAAGTTTATCAGTAAGTTTTTTTGAAAACGCACCACATGCAATAACTAATTTATCAAAAACAAATCTCTGGGTTTCAGATCTTAAAACAGGTTTTTCCTCATCAAAATTCAAATCTTGGATATTTAGTTTTAAAAACTTTCCACCTTTTTTTATGAAATTTTCAAATAGCTTTATCAATATTTTTTTTGGATTTCTTGCATGTCTTGCATAATCATAGAAGACACCTCCATGATAAAATGGTTTTAAATTTGGTTCCAAATCATGTATTTCTTTTTTATTTACAACTTGTTGTTTAACGCCTAGATCATCTCTAATTTTTATTTCTAATTCTCTACTTTTTAAATTTTTTTCATTCCAGACATATAAAATTCCATTATTTTCAACTAAACCCTCTAGATCTATCTCTTCAAATAGTTCATCATAAGCCAATAATGATTGATCTAAAATTTGATGCATATTTTTTGCGGTATGCATCATTTTATCATTAGTACAATTCATTAAAAATTTTGAAAACCAAGGGATCATTTTTGGAACATAATTCCATTTAACTGCCAAAGGTCCTCTTGAGCTCATAAGCATTGATGGAACATCACTTGCAATATCTGGTCTGTTTAAAGGGACTGATGCATAAGGAGAAAAATGACCTGCATTACCATAAGAGGCTGCATTTCCAGGCTCATCTCTATCGAATAAAATTACTTGATAGCCTTTTTTTTGAAGAAAAAGAGCATTACATACTCCTTGAATTCCTGCTCCTATTATACCAACTTTTAAATTTTTTTCTGACACAAAAAAAATATAGTTGGTGGGATAAATTATAATAGATGCTATTTGATCGCGGTAGATAAATGTTTAGTAAATCTTAACTACCGATCGGATCTCGACTGTAAATTTTGCAGCTCATTACGATACTTAAACCTAGCATTATTGATAACATAGATGATCCTCCGTATGACATGATAGGAAGTGGTGCTCCAACTATTGGCAACAACCCAACCACCATAGCTATATTTACAAAAATGTATAAGAATAAAGCAGATGCAAAGCCAAAACAGTATAGTTTTGCAAAAAAAGACCTACTAAAAAAACCAATCATAATAATTCTGTAAATTAATAAAGCGTATAATAAAATTAATATCATTGAACCAACAAAGCCAAATTCTTCAGAGAAAAGAGTAAAAATAAAGTCAGTGTGTTTTTCAGGTAAGAATTCAAGATAACTTTGTGTACCTTGCAAGAAACCTTTGCCTAACAATCCTCCTGAACCAATTGCTATTTTAGATTGAATAATTTGATAACCAGCACCCAAAGGGTCTCTGTCTGGATTAAAAAAAGTTAATATTCTTGATTTTTGATATGGTTTTAAAATTGAAATTACAAAAGGTAATGAGACTAATAATATTAATCCTGAATATATAAAATATTTTAAATTAAGTCCTGCTAACCAAATAATAGCCAACCCACTTCCTGCTATTAAAATTGCTGTTCCTAAATCAGGTTGAATTATAACTAAATAGCAAGGTATCAACAAAAGTATAATTGGTTGTAATAAATATTTATAACTTTGAATATCTGAGCTTTGAATACGATGGTAGTATCTTGCAAAACAAACTATTATTGAAATTTTCATTAGTTCTGAAGGTTGAAGGTTCATTATGAAAAGATTTATCCATCGTTTAGATCCTGATGCTGAAATTCCAAAAAAAATTACAAGTAATAGAAGTAAAATTCCTATAATATAAAAAATATATGCCTGTCTAAACCAAAATGAAACTCTTACAAATGACAGAACTAAAAACATAGAAAAAAATACTAGAAATCTAGTTAGATGATTTTTAGTATAAAAAGAAAAGTTACCACTTTCTGTAGAATAAATTGAAAAAACACTCATTGAGCCTATTATAGAAACAATTATTATTAAAAAGTAATCAACAGCTTTCAGCTTATCAATAAATGAATAGTTTGTAGAATTTAGTGACGTTGAAAGTATCATGCAATATTTTTTAAATCTTTTCTAATTTTTTCTCTCAATTCATGCCTGTCTAAGATTTTTTTAATTAATTTTTTCGCTAACGGGGCGGCTGCTTTACTACCAGAGCCTCCATGCTCTATCAAAATACTCAGTGAATATCTTGGTTTATCATAAGGTGCAAATGCAATAAATAAAGCATGGTCTCTACTTTTATATTCTATCTCCTCAAGGTCTAAATCAAGCTCTCTGTCTTGATCAGTAATTCTTTTTACTTGAGAAGTTCCAGTTTTTCCAGCAAACTTATATTTATCCTCTGTGTGTCTAGATCTGAAGGAGGTTCCAAATTGTTCATTGGTTGATCCATACATTGCATCCAAAACTAACTTTAAATTATTTGGATTTCTGTAAAGTCTTTCATAATATTTAAATTTGTGATCTTTCAAAATATTTTGACTTACAGATTTATTTTTTTCACTTTCAAATTTTGATTTAATAATATCTAAATCTATTTCTTTATCATAAATTAAATTTGGCTTAATTTTGAAGCCTCCATTAGCCAACTGCGCTGTCATCAAACATAATTGAAGTGGAGTAGTCTGAATGTAGCCCTGTCCTATTCCAGTAATTACAGTTTCACCAAGATACCAAGACTGTTCTAATACTTGTTTTTTCCATTTCGTTGAGGGGACAATTCCTTTTTTTTCCTCTGAAAAAAAATCTTCTAAAACTTTTGAACCTAGGCCATATCTCTTTGCAATTAATGAGAGCTTATCAACGCCTAAAAGCCTTGCGACTTCATAAAAATAAATATCACATGACTGTTTTATAGCATTTCTCATACTCATCCATCCATGACCATTTTTTTTCCAACAATGATATTTTTCTCCATACAATTCATATGGATGTTCATGACCTTTACAGTTTACTTTAAACTTTGTGTCTATTATTCCATATTCTAATGCAGCAAGTGCAACCAAGGGTTTTATAGTTGATCCAGGAGAATATAATCCGGCTAATGATTTATTTAGTAAAGGTCTTAACTTATTATTTTTAATTTCATTCCAATCTTTAGTGCTTATTCCATGCGTAAACTTATTTGGATCGTAGGTTGGGGACGATGCCATGGTAATTACTTCACCTGTGTATATATCCATAACACATATTGAACCTGCCTGATTTTTTAATAATTCTTGAGCCAATTGCTGAATTTCTAAGTCTATGGTCGTTCTTAAATTTTCACCTTGAGTTTCTTGCTTATAACTAATTTCACTTATTTTTTTTCCTGATGCATTTACTTCATATCTTTTAGTTCCATGATTTCCTATTAGGTCAGCATCTTTTGAATTTTCAATACCAATTTTTCCTACTTTTAAACCTGGTACAAAGTTTTGCTCAATTTTTTTTTTATTTTGAATATCTTGACTTGTTGCATCACCAACATAACCAACAACATGTACTAAATCATCAGAATAAGGGTAATATCTTGAAGTAGACAAAACTGGCTTTGCTCCATCTAATTCATGCAAGTACAAATTTAATTTAGAAAATTCTTTCCATGATAAATTTTCAGAAATTATTAAAGTATCCCACGGCTTAGACTTTTCTTTCTTCTCATATATTTTTTTTATTTCATCCTCTTTAAGACTTATAATATTTTTAAGTTTAAAAATTGAATTATTAAAATTGGAAACTTCTTCAAGAGATAAATGAACTTGATAAACTCTTTGATTATCTGCAATAACATTATTAAAGTAATCAGTTATTATTCCTCTTTGAGGTGGAGTTTTCCATTCTCTAATTCTATTTTTATCAGATAAAACTTCATATTTTTGCTTTTCAGAAATTTGAAGATTATATAATCTTGAAGTAACAATCCCAATTAACCCAATTTTTAAACCAATTAAAACAAAAAGTCTTCTACTTATAATTTTATTTTTATTTAAATTACCTGTTTTTTTTATCATACTGTTTAACTAGCACCATATTATCTATCCAAACAAATATTTTGAAAAATATAGGGTAAATTAAAAATGTAACAAATAAACCTAATATTAAACTTTCATAGACAATTGGAATTTTAAATATTGTAATTAATATAATGTAGTTTACTGATCCTACAATTAAAATTGCTATAAAAAATGATATCCAATCATAAATTAAATTGTATATGATCGATCTATTTCTTATAAATGCTCCTATCGCAGATAATAATAAATAATCTAGGGAAGATATTCCAATCGGCAAACCTTGAACTACATCATTTATAATCCCTGCAAAAAAAATTAATCCATAACCTAGATGCTCTGGTTTTTTTAAACTCCAGAAGAATACAATTATGTAGCTAAAGTTTATGATAAAATTATAATTTTTAAAAATAATATTAATGTTTAAACCTAAAATTACGACTAAAAATAAAATTAAAGTGGGTAAACTTGTAATAGTCTTAGAATAAATTCTGTTAGCAAATAAACTCACTTTTTAAAATAAACCTTAACATATTTAATTTGATCAAAATCTGCGAAAAATTTCACAAATTTTTTTGAATTTTTAATAGTTATTTTGCCTATGGGTATTCCAGAGGAAATTATCCCATCAGCTCCTGAAGTATAAACAACATGACCCTCTTCAACTTGATTTTTTTCAGGTAGATATTCAATATCACCATTAAATTTACTTCCATTCCCTGAGACTATCGCACTAATCCCATTGGGTTCAATTATTACTGGTATCTTACTATTTAGATCATTAATTAATAAAACTCTGGAGGTTAAGTAATTAACTTCAACTACTTTTCCAATCAAATATGATCCATTTCTTACAGCTGACCCTATTTTAATGTTATGTTTAAAGCCTTTGTTAATCACAATTGATCTTAAATATGGGCTTTGCTGATCTAGTAAAATATTTGTTACATGATAATTATCCGAAAAAAGGGTTTTTTCATCAATCAGTGCATTAAGTCTTATATTTTCTTCTTTTAGAAACTGATTTTCATATTTTAACTCTGCAATATTTGAATTCATATTCTTAATTTGTTTATTTTCTTCATATATTTTTAAAAAATCACTAACACCGTAATAAACATTTTTTAACGATAAAAATGGTAATGATATAATATATGAAGTTTTAAAAACAGCATCTTTGGTTACTGACCTAAATTGATTAATAGGTCCAATTTTAAAAAATTCTAATGATAAAACAATAACGGATACTATAATTAAAGTAAAAAGTGAAAATTTTCGTCTATTACCTTTATTTAAAAAAATTGAACGAGCAGATATAACCAAATCATCTCTGCCCATTTCTTTAGACATTTTAATTAATACTCAGATAAGACTGTTGAAAAAGTTTCCTCTTGATCTAAAGCTTTACCAGTCCCAATTGCAACACATGATAAAGGATCATCAGCAACATTTACTGGAAGACCTGTTTCTTTTGAAAATCTTTTATCTATATTGTTCAAAAGAGAACCTCCACCGGTCAAAGTTAAGCCCATATCAACTAAATCAGCAGATAACTCAGGTGGAGTATTCTCTAAAGCTTTTTTTATTGCAGACACTATATCTTTTAAAATTGGGTTTAGTGCCTCAGCAGTATCTTCTTCTGAAATATTTACCTCTTTTGGTGTTCCTGATCTCAAATCTCTACCTTTAACTGCATATGTATTATTATTTGTTGGAATAGCTGTGCCAATATCTTTTTTGATTTTTTCTGCAGTACTGTCACCAATCATTAGATTATACTCTTCTCTCATATATTCTTTTAAAGAATTATCCATTGCATCACCTGCTACTCTTAATGACTCTGAATATACAACGCCACCTAAAGATAAAACTGCAATTTCAGTTGTGCCTCCACCTATATCAACAACCATTGATCCAGTTGCCTCAGATATTGGCAGTCCGGCTCCAACTGCTGCAGCTATTGGTTCCTCAATTAGGTTAACTTTACGAGCACCCGCTGCAAGAGCGCTATCTTGAATTGCTTTTCTTTCAACTGGTGTTGAACCAGTTGGCACACAAATTAAAATTCTTGGATTAGCTAATGTTTTTTTATGAACTTTTTTAATAAAGTGTTTAATCATCTCCTCAGTGACAACGAAGTCTGCAATAACACCATCTCTTAAAGGTCTGATTGCTTGAATATTTCCTGGTGTTCTTCCAAGCATAGTCTTTGCTTCATCTCCAACAGCTAAAACTGATTTTTTTCCTTTATTGTCAACAACTGCAACTACTGATGGTTCATTGAGAACTACGCCTTTACCCTTTAACACTACAAGTGTGTTTGCTGTACCAAGATCTATTGCCATATCTTGACTCCATAATTTCTTTAAGTTGGTGAACATAGCCATTTTATATACCTTTCATCTTTTGATTTTCAAAATTTTGATTTTCTATATTTGTCCCCGGTGCTGTTTTATCTCTTTTTATGATCATTTTATTAAGTGAATTTATATAAGCATTTGCAGAGGCAACTAATGTATCAGTATCCGCAGCTTGTCCTACAGTTGTTTTTCCGTTTTCTTCAATTTTAACACTTACTGTGGCTTGAGCATCTGTTCCCTCTGTAACAGCATGTACTTGGTAAAGTTGTAAATTTACCTCATGCGGATAAAGTTTTTTTATACATTTAAAAATTGCATCAACTGGTCCATCGCCTGTTTCTGATGCTTTTTTAACTTCACCAAAAACGTCTAATGTCATTTCTGCTCTTTGAGGTTCTCCTGTACCAGCAAATACTTTCAAAGATTTTAAATTTATAGCACTTACTTTGTTGTCTGTTATTAAGCTATCATCTATTAAAGCAATTATATCTTCATCATAAACATGTTTCTTTTTATCTGCTAAGATTTTAAATTTTGCAAATGCATTATCAACAACATCATCAGTCAGATCTGGATATCCTAAGCTAGTTAATTTATCTTTAAATGCATGTCTTCCTGAATGTTTACCCATAACAAGAGATGTTTGTTTAACACCCACACTCTCTGGCGTCATGATTTCATAAGTTTGTCTATTTTTTAACATACCATCCTGATGAATCCCTGCTTCATGAGCAAAAGCATTTTTTCCAACAATAGCTTTATTATATTGGACAGGAAAACCTGTGGCATTTGATACTATCTTAGATGCTTTGCTTAGAAGAGTAGTATCAATTCCAGTTTCATAAGGCATTAAATCAGGTCTTGTTTTCATAGCCATCACAACTTCTTCAAGAGCTGCATTTCCAGCTCTTTCTCCTAGACCATTTATAGTGCATTCAATTTGTCTAGCTCCTGCTTGGACACCTGCCAAAGAGTTAGCGACTGCCAAACCTAAATCATTATGACAATGCGTTGAAAGAATTGCTTTATCTATGTTTGGAACTTTATTCAACAAAGTTTCAATAATTTTTGTAAATTCAGATGGTATAGTATAGCCAACAGTATCAGGAATATTAATAGTTTTAGCACCACATTTAATCGCTAGTTCTACTGTCTTACACATGTAATCCATATCTGTTCTGGTGCCATCCTCGCAAGACCATTCCACATCATCGGTAAAATTTCTTGCATAAGTTACATTTTGTTTTATTGCTTCATACACTTCTTCTGGTGATTTATTAAGCTTGTGCTTCATATGTAAAGGACTTGTGGAAATAAAAGTATGAATTCTAAATCTAGGTGCATGTTTAAGAGCCTCATAGCATCTATCAATGTCTTTTTTAGAATGTCTTGCTAAACCTGCAGGTATTGATTTTTTTAATATTTTACTGACTTCAGTTACAGCTTCAAAATCTCCTGGAGATGCAATTGGAAATCCAGCTTCAATAATATCTATTCCAAGTTCGTCAAATACTCTAGCTATTTGGATTTTTTCTTCCAAACTCATTGATGCACCAGGAGACTGCTCTCCATCACGCATTGTAGTATCAAAAATATATACTCTGTTATTGTCAGTCATTTAATTATTATAAGCATATATATCATACATGCTCACGCTCAGATTGCAAAATAAAATGGCTGTTACAGGCCAAATAAACAATAGATTATCTACTTCTTATCGCTATCAACTAGTTTCTTTTTTGAAATCCAAGGCATCATAGCCCGAAGTTCAGCACCAACTTTTTCAACCGAGTGTTCTGCTAATTTAGCCCTAGTTGCAAGAAAGTTTTTTTGACCATTTTTGCATTCTTCCATCCATTCTTTTGTAAATTTACCAGATTGAATTTCTGCTAAAACTTCTCTCATTCTTTGCTTGGTTTCATCTTTTTTAATTATTCTTGGACCTGACTGATACTCACCATACTCTGCTGTATTTGAAATTGAATAATTCATATTAGCGATTCCACCTTCATATATTAAATCCACAATCAGTTTTACTTCGTGAACAGTTTCAAAATAAGCCATTTCTGGTTCATATCCAGCTTCAACTAAAGTTTCATATCCATTTTTAATTAATTCAACAAGCCCACCACAAAGTACTGTTTGTTCTCCAAATAGATCAGTTTCAACTTCATCTTTAAATGTTGTTTCAATAATTCCAGATCTACCTCCACCAACAGCTGACGCATATGACATTGCTAAATCCCTTGCTTTACCAGAACCATCTTGGTGAACAGCAAATAAGCAAGGTACACCACCACCTTTTTCATATTCACTTCTTACTAAATGTCCAGGTCCCTTTGGTGCAACCATAAATACATCTAAATCTTTTCTTGCTTTAATTAGATCATAGTGAATATTTAAACCATGAGCAAACGCAATTGATGTTCCTTCCTTAACACGTTGCTCTATATGATTTTTGTATATTGATGCTTGTAATTCGTCTGGAGTCAATATCATAACCACATCTGCCCATTCTGCAGCATCAGATAAATTCATTACTCTTAAATTTTTAGACTCAGCTTTTTCAACACTTGATGAACCTTCTCTTAAAGCTACCACAACTTCTTTAACACCACTATCTCTTAGATTGAGCGCATGTGCATGTCCTTGGCTTCCGTAACCAAAAATTGCTACTTTCTTATCTTTTATTAAATCTACATTAGTATCTTTTTCATAAAACATTTTCATAATTTCTCTCCTTTAATTTTTAATTTATTTAAATATTTCTGATCCTCTCGTCATAGCTACTGCTCCTGTTCTTGAAACACTTACTAAACCGAATTTTTTTAAATTTTTTGACATACTATCTATTTCTCTTCTTAAAGCTGTAATTTGTATAACATTCGATTTATTTGTTTTATCTAATATTACTGGATTAAAATTTTTACAAGCCTCAAAAGCTTTATTTAATTTATTGTTGTTTGCAACAAACTTGAACAATGCCATTTCTTTAAAAATAACATTTTTGTCTTCTCTCTTAAAATCTGCCACTTTATGTACTGGAACTAATTTTTTTAATTGAAGTTTAATCTGATCTACTACTTGAGGCGTACCAGTAGTTACAATTGTTATTCTTGAAATGTTTTGCTTATGATCAACCTCGGCTACTGCAAGAGACTCTATGTTGTAACCTCTTCCAGAAAATAAACCAACTACACGAGCTAAAACACCAGCTTCATTATCTACCCATACAACTATAATATGAGTATCAGATTTCTGTTTTTTTCCTGCAAAACTATATGCTGACCTTGAGTTAGCCATTAAACGAGTGTTCTACCCTTTCCAGATATCTTTTTTTCTTTTTGATCTTTAGGACCAAGTAACATTTGATTATGAGGTTTTCCAGAAGGTATCATTGGAAAACAGTTTTCTTGTTTATCTACAAGGCAATCGAATATAACTGGTCGATTAGTGTTCAACATTTCAATGATCTTATCATCTAATTCTTCAGGTGTTTTTGCTCTTATGCCGACACACCCATAAGCTTCAGCCATTTTAACAAAATCTGGCAATGCAGCAGTGTAACTTTCAGAATAATTTTTATCATGAAGTAATTCCTGCCACTGTCTTACCATCCCCATGTATTCATTATTTAAAATAAATATTTTTATGGGTAAATTATATTGTACTGCTGTAGACATTTCTTGCATAGTCATTAAAACAGAGGCTTCGCCAGCAATATCAATAACTAATTTTTTAGGGTGTGCAATCTGAACTCCAACAGCTGCAGGTAAGCCATAACCCATCGTGCCAAGACCTCCAGAGGTCATCCATCTATTTGGTTTATTGAACTTATAGTGTTGAGCAGCCCACATTTGATGCTGGCCTACTTCAGTTGTAATATATGTATCTTTATCTTTAGTCAGCTCGTACAATCTTTCTATTGCATACTGTGGTTTTATTGTCTGTTCACTACCAATATAATCTAACGATCTTTTAGATCTCCATTTCTGAATTTGTTCCCACCAATTAGATATTTGATGTTTGTTTGATTTAGAAAAATTTTTTTTTGATTTTTTAAAAGTTTTTAGTGTTGTCGTTAAAACTGATTTAATATCCCCAACAATTGCTAGATCAACTTTTACATTTTTATTTATAGATGATGGATCTATATCAATATGAACTTTTTTAGATTTGGGAGAGAACTCGTCAATTTTACCAGTAATTCTATCGTCAAACCTCGCACCAACATTTATCATTAAGTCACAACCATACATAGCATTGTTTGCTTCATAGGTACCATGCATACCTAACATACCTAAAAATTGATTGTCGTCAGCAGGAAAACAACCCAGACCCTGCAAAGTTGAAGTTATTGGAAAACCTGTTGCATATACAAGTTCTCTTAAAAGGTCACTTGCTTTTGTGCCTGAGTTTATTACTCCACCTCCAGTATAAAAAATTGGTCTTTTTGCTTTACTAATTAATTCAATTAAGTCATCAATATTTTTTTGTGAAAAATTATCATGGGATTTACCATTTAATTTTTTTGCTTTTTTATAAGATTTATATTTTGCTTTTTGAAATTGTATATCTTTAGGTATATCGACTAAAACTGGTCCTGGTCTTCCTGTTGTTGCAACTTCAAAAGCTTTATGCATTATTTCTGCTAAATCTTTAACATCTTTTACTAGCCAGTTATGTTTAGTACAGGGTCTAGTTATCCCTGTTGTATCACATTCTTGAAAAGCATCTGTACCAATTAAGTGTGTTGGGACTTGTCCTGTAATACAAACTAATGGTACAGAATCCATATAAGCATCTGTTAAGGCTGTAACAGCATTTGTAGCTCCAGGACCTGAGGTTACTAATAATACACCTGGTTTTCCAGTTGATCTTGCATAACCTTCGGCTGCATGTCCTGCACCCTGTTCATGTCTTACAAGAATATGTTTTACAGAATTAAATTTTTTTAATTCATCATAAATTGGAAGAACTGCTCCACCAGGATAACCAAATATGTGACTAACATTTTGATCTTTTAAACATTTAAATACTATCTCAGCTCCTGAATATAATTTTGACATCCAGACAATCTAGCTGAAGTTGTGCTCATTGGTCAAGTTATTGTGAAGATAAATTATAATTTTTTTATGAATTTTGAGAGAGCTTCGGCATTAAACTTTTGCCAATCACTCATTTGACCTCTGGACCAAGTTCTTTGTCTTTTAGCGTATTGTCTAGTTTTTATAACAATATTTTGTTTTAAGTCATTTAGTGAAGATTTTTTATTAATAAAATCTCTAATCTCTCTTACTCCTATAACTTTGAAAATGTTACTATCACTCCTCAAGTTAAGCTTTAAAAAATCCTTAACTTCTTGAATAGCTCCATTTTTCATCATTTGATCTACTCTTTTAGAAATTTTACTAACTAATTCATCTCTGGGATAATCAATATAAATTTTAATAAATTGATCATTACTAAAAGATGGTTTTGTATTTTTATACCATTCAAAAATTGATTTATTTGTAAATGAAATAACTTCGTAAGCTCTAATAGATCTTTGAACATCTGTAGGATCGATCCTGTTTTTTACTGATGAGTCATTTTTTAAAAGTTTAAAATAAAATTTTTTTTGACCTAAATTATTTTGCATTCGTCTTACTTTATTACGAATAGAAATTGGTATATTTGGAATTTTAACTAAGCCATCTGTCAGGGCCTTGAAATAAAGTCCGGTGCCACCAACTAAAACTGGTGTTTTATTTTTATCTCTAATTTTTTTTATATTTTTTTTTGCTAACTTTAACCATTCGCCAGAAGAAAAATCTTTTTTAACCGTTCTAAAACCATATAAATGATGTTCTATTTTTTTTAAATCAATTTTTGAAGGTCGAGCAGTCAATATCTTTAACTCTTTATAAACCTGCATACTATCCGCATTAATTATTTCACCATTTAATTTTTTAGCAATTTTTAATGCAAATTTTGATTTGCCTGATGCTGTGGGACCTGAAATTAATATTATTTTGGACTTAAGGTCCATCAGGTTATTTTAGTTTTACACCAACATATGTTCTTTGATTTTGGTTATTATATATTGCAATTAATAAGTTATTCTCATCACTTCGTAATTTCAATTTTACCACATTATCAAGATCACCTATTGTATTAATTTTTTTTCTATTCGCCTCTACAATAACATTATTTACTTGGAGATAATTAATGGGACTATCTTTATCTATTTTTGTAATTACTACTCCACTTGTTCCTTTTGGAAGATTTCTTACCTCAATATCATCTTTACTTAATAAACGAACATCGATTTTTAAACCTTCAATTCTCCTCACCTTTGGTTTTTCTATTACAGGTTTTTGTGCTTTAAAGTCTTCGGATGTTTCTAATCTTCCAAGAATTATTTCTTTTGTAATTTCTCTTTTATTTCTCCAAACTTTAACAATTACTTTTTTTCCAACATCTGTTTCAGCAACTATTTTAGGAAGTTCCTTCATTTCATTAATAGGTTTTCCATCAAACTCTAAAATTATATCGCCAGGTTTAATTCCTCCTTTATCAGATGGACTGTTATCCGCAACACTTGCAACTAGAGCACCTCTAGGTTTATCTAACTTTTCTGCATCTGCTATTCCTTGGTCAACTACTTGAATTCTAACTCCAAGCCATCCTCTTTTTGTTTCTCCAAATTCAATTAATTGATCGATTACTTTTTGAGCACTATTAGATGGTATCGCAAAACCTATTCCGATTGAGCCAGATTGTCCAAGTATAGCTGTATTAATACCAATAACATCACCTTTCATATTAAAAAGTGGGCCTCCTGAATTTCCTTGATTTATTGAAGCATCAGTTTGAATATAATCTTCATATCGTGATAACCCTATACTTCTATTTCTAGCAGAAATTATTCCCGCTGTCACTGTACCTCCAAGACCAAATGGATTGCCAATTGCAATAACCCAATCACCAATTCTAGATTTGTCTGAGTTTCCAAATTTTACAGGTTTAAATTTTTCTTCAGACTCTATTTTTAATACGGCAATGTCCATGCCTGCATCAGCACCGATTACTTCGGCTTTATAATCTTCGTCTCCATTAACTCTAACAAATATATCTGATGCTCCTTGAATAACATGATTGTTTGTTATTACAATTCCTTCTTCGCTAATTATAAAACCTGATCCTAGCGCACTAGTTTGTCTTTGTTGAGGAGATCCAAACATATCTTCAAATGGTGAGCCTGGAGGAAATTCAAATGGCAAAGGGTTTGATCTAGTTGTAACAGTCGTAGTTGTTGAAATATTTACAACCGATGGCATTAATTTTTCTGCTAAATCTGCAAATGATGACGGAATTTCCTGAGCTTTAGAAATTGAAAAATAACTTATTGAAACAATTAATATTGATAAAATTTTGTATATATTTTTCATGACTTTGAATACCAAATAATTATAAATCCTGTAATTGCAAACGCTAGCCCACCTGCTCTTAATTGCTTGTCAGCAATTGCATCAAGTTTTTTTAACATATTTTTCATTTTTGATGGAAATAAGGCATATAAAATACCTTCGATAAATAAGAAGAGACCAAATGCTATGATCAATTCTCTCATGTTAAATAAAATTGTTATTTTTCTTTATTTCCAAAAAACTTAAAAAATTCACTATCAGGAGATAATATCATTGATGTTTCTCCACCGATTAAAGCATTTTGGTAAGCTTGCATTGCTCTGTAAAATCCAAAAAATTCAGGGTCTTGTCCAAATGCATCAGCGAAAATTTTATTTTTTTGGCCATCACCTTCCCCTTTCATAATTTCTGATTTTTTTTGAGCGTCAGCTAGAATAACTGTAACCTCTTTATCTGCCGTTGATGTTATAGTAACTGCCATTTCAGCACCTTTTGCTCTAAATTCTTTAGCCTCTCTTTCTCTTTCAGTTTGCATTCTTCTAAAGATTGCATCACTATTTGCTTGAGGTAAATCAGCTCTTTTAATTCTTACATCAACTATCTTAATACCAAAATTTTCAGCTTCATTATTAACACCTTGTTGAATTAAAGCCATTTGCTTTGATCTATCCTCAGATAATAATGTTTGCAGTTTTTGTTGACCTAATACATTTCTTATTCTTGAATTAATAATTGTTGCTAATCTTGATCTCGCAACTCTTTCATTTCCTACGGATATATAAAATTTTAATGGATCAATTATTTGAAATCTTGCAAATGCATCAACTATTAGACGTTTTTGATCAGATGCGATAACCTCTTCAGGTGGAGTATCTAAATTTAAAACTCTTTTATCTAAAAACACTACGTTTTGGATAAAAGGTAGCTTAAAGTTTAGACCTGGCTTTAAAATTATTCTTTTCGGATCACCAAATTGTAGAACTATAGCTTGGTTTACTTCTTTAACTATAAATATTGAAAAGAACAGAGTTGCTCCAATCAAAACTATAATGGGTAATATAAATTTTCCAGCTTTCATTAGTTTGTCCCTGATTTTAATTCTTGTAATGGTAGATACGGCACAACGCCAGATCCTGAATCTTTATCAATTATTATTTTATTAATATCAGCAAGAACCTGCTCCATTGTCTCTAAATACATTCTTTCTTGAGTTACCTCTTTAGCTTTAGCGTACTCAGTATAAATTGATAAAAACCTGCTAGCTTCACCCTCTGCTTTTGCAACAACCTCTTTTTTATAAGCTTCAGCAGCTTGTAAAATTTTGGCAGCTTCTCCTCGAGCTCTTGGAATTACATCGTTAGCATAAGCCTCTGCTTCGTTTTTTGATCTCTCCATATCAGCTCTTGCAGCTTGTACATCTCTAAATGCATCAATTACTTGATCTGGTGGGTCTGCTTTTTGTGTTTGTACTTGTGTAATTTGTACACCACTTTCATATTCATCAAGTATTCCTTGAATAATATCTTGAGTATCTCTCTCAATTACTGCTCTTCCTTCAGTCAAAATCGGTTGTATGTTTGATCTTGCTATGACTTCTCTCATAGCGGTTTCTGCTGCAGCTTTTACAGTTCCCTCTGGATCTTGAATTTTAAAGAGGAAGTTTCCAGCATCTTTAATTACCCAAAATACTGAAAAGTCTATGTTAACAATATTTTCATCACCTGTTAGCATTAAGCTTTCCTCGGGTACATCAGCTACTCCACCACCTTGACCAAACCCGCTATCTCTTTCTGATCTAAAACCGATATCCATTCTGTTTACTTTGGTAACTTTTGGAGTTAACACACTCTCAATTGGAAATGGTAAATGGTAATTCAATCCTGGCTGAGTAGTATTTACAAATTTACCAAATCTTAAGACCACACCCTGCTCGTCAGGTAAAACTCTATACAAACCACTTAATGCCCATATTACTACTAAAATTATTAAACCAAGTAAAATTGGTTTTTTTCCACCTGCACTGCCTCCGGTAAACTTATTTATAGTATCCTGCAATTTTTTTATTGCTTCATCTAAATTAGGGGGTGTTGGGCCTCTTCTGAAACCTCCACCATTTCCGCTTCCGCCTCCACTACCTGGAGGGCTACCCCACGGACTTTGATTTTTGTAAATCGTCATTATGACATTCTATATAGTGTCTTTATACTCAAAAACAAGGTAAGTGTATTTTTATGGATGATAAAAAAGTAGGTCTTAGTGACACAATGAAGGCAAAAACAGAGCCAAAAACCTTCAAAAGAAACCCAATTCTAGGAACTAAATTTACAATTGCAATATCCAGTGCAAAAGGTGGTGTTGGGAAATCCACTTTTGCTACAAATTTAGCTTTAGCCTTAAAAAAAATTGGATGCAAAGTCGGAATTTTAGATGCTGACATTTATGGACCATCTTTACCAAAACTATTCTCTATAAATGAAAAGCCAGATAGCGACGGTCAAACTTTAAAACCAATCGTAAAGTATGATATTCAATGTATGTCTATTGGGTTTCTGACAGATGAGCAAACACCAATGATCTGGAGAGGACCAATGGTGACAAGTGCTATAAAAACCTTTACTCAAAAAGTTGGTTGGAAAGACTTAGATTTTATAATTGTAGATATGCCTCCAGGCACAGGTGATACCCAACTAACTTTTGCACAAGAAATTAGTGTAGATGGAGCTATCATAGTATCAACTCCTCAGGAGATAGCTCTTCAAGATGTGAAAAGAGGAATTAGAATGTTTGAAAAATTAAAAGTAAAAATTATTGGATTAATTGACAATATGAGTCATTTTATAGGAGATGATGGAAAAAAATATGCAATTTTTGGAGAAAATGGTGTTGAGAGAACTGCAAAAGAATTTGAGAAGAAATTTTTAGGACAAATACCAATAAACTCTGATGTTGGGAAATATGGAGATATGGGAATTCCTATAGTTGAGAAAGACCCAAATCACGAAATTACAAAAATCTATTTAAAATTTGCTGAGGAAATTAAACAATCTTATTTGTAATTTCAAAAGCTTCCATAAGTTCATTCCACTCTCTTTTTGAAAGTCCAGATTGTTCTAGATTTATTTCTTCACCTTTAATTAATTTTTGCATGATAATTTTTCCTTTTGCAGAAACTTCCGTACCACCCACTCTATAATCCATAAAGGCATCATATGTAATTGGAACCCATCTTTTTAATGTATCTAACATAATATCTGCATAAACTCTAATTTCATATTGAGCATGATGATCAGCACGTAATCTTAAAAAATTCATTAGATTTAATAAGTCCGTTTTCCAGTACCACTGTGTATATGTATTTAAAGTTAAATTCATTCTAGCTAACTCTCTAGCCAACCCTTTTTTATTTTCATCAATAGTAGAACCATCAAATTTTTGATTAAGCATAGTTTCATAATTATTATATGTTCTTTCAGCATCATTTTTTAAAAGTTCTAAAACTTCTTTTGCCTGCACTCCCTCAATTACATCACCTCGTCCTTGTCTATTTGCAATTGATTGGGCTGCTAAATTTTGTGGATCAGGTAAATAAAATTCTTTATCCAAAATTGAATATCTTGCAGAGTATTCATTTACATTTGCTGTACGATGTCTAATCCATTGTCTTGCTATAAATATTGGTAATTTTACATGGTATTTAATTTCACACATTTCGAATGGAGTGCTGTGCCAATGACGCATTAAATATTTTATTAATCCACTATCTGTTGAAACCTGTTTAGTTCCTTTACCATAAGAAACTCTTGCAGATTGAACAATTGAGCTATCATCTCCCATGTAGTCAATAACTCTTATAAAGCCATGATCTAAAGCTGGCATCGCTTCATATAATACTTTTTCTAATTCAGGGGCAGTAACTCTTTTAGTAACATTCTCTTGAGATTGTTGATCTTTTATGTCGTTTATTTGCTCTTTTGTAAGTTTCATGAATAATTTATTGAATCTCTTGTATTTGGTTTTATATTAATAGTGTTGGTTTTCCAACTATGACGATAAACGAATTTCGTAATAACCATTACGGACGTGGGGGCAGTACCCACCACCTCCACCATTTACAACTTAAGGGGGTGAATTAGGATCGACGGGTGTCTAAAAGTTGTTCTTTCGTTCGGTATTGTACCGCCGTAATGGGCTAAATAATAAATGCTAACGAAAGTTACGCACTTGCAGCTTAATTAGCTTACTAATTAAGTTACGGGGTTTGGGGCACCTGGCAACAGAACGCCCCTTTTTTTTATATAAAATATTAATTAATGGTGCGGCCAGAGAGAATCGAACTCTCATGAGCTAGGCTCACACGGCCCTCAACCGTGCCTGTCTACCAATTTCAGCATGGCCGCAAATCATGCGTCAGATTAAATGAATGACAATTCCATTTCAAGTTGATAAGTTTTTATTATGGAATTCACAACTCAAGTTAAAATTGCAACAGATCCTATTTATCAAAAGGTTTCAAAATCTATTCCTGAAATAGAGTGGGCCACTCATGCACCTTACATTTATAAAATAAATAAACTTAAAAAAGAGAAAAACGCAGTAATTCTTGCTCATAATTACCAAACTCCTGAAATATATCATGGTATATCTGATTTTTCAGCAGACTCGTTAGCCTTAGCAATTGAAGCTGCAAAAACAGAGGCTGATATAATTGTTATGTGTGGTGTACATTTTATGGCAGAGACTGCCAAATTGATGAGCCCCGATAAAAAAGTTTTGCTACCAGATATGAAAGCTGGTTGCTCTTTATCTTCATCTATAACTGGCGAAGATGTAAAAAACCTAAAAAAACAATATCCTGGTGTTCCTGTAGTTTCATACGTTAACACTTCTGCAGATGTTAAGGCTGAAACTGACGTTTGCTGTACATCAGCAAATGCTGTTAAAATTGTAAACTCTTTAGGTGTTAAAAAAGTAATTTTCTTACCAGATGATTATTTAGCAAAATATGTTGCTTCTCAGACTGACGTAGAAATTATTTCATGGAAAGGGACGTGTGAGGTTCATGAGCAATTTAATGATGAAGAGATTAATGAAATAAGAAAAAATAATCCAGGAATTAAAATTATTGCTCATCCTGAATGTCCTCCTGATGTAATAAAAGCAAGTGATTTTGCAGGCTCAACAAGTGGAATGATTAAATATGTAAAAGATAATCAACCTGAAAAAGTTATGATGGTGACAGAATGCTCAATGAGTGACAATGTTCAAATTGATAATCCTAGTGTAGAATTTATTAGACCTTGTAACTTATGTCCTCATATGAAAAGAATTACACTGCCAAAAATACTTGATTGTTTAGAAAATGAAACCAACGAATTAATAATGGATCACGAAACAATCGATAGAGCTAGGAAATCAGTAGAGAGAATGGCTGAAATAGGCAGATAAATTCTGTGCCAAAAATTCAACTAAGTAAAAATTTTATCCGATCAACTTGCAAGCTAGCTCTTAATGAGGATCTATACCCCTCAGGGGATATTACAACAAATCTATTAAATAATAATTCAATTTCAAAAGTTAAATTATTAAGTAATGAAGAAGGTATTATAGGTGGATTAGAATTTGCTAAACAAACATTTAATTTATTAGACAAAAATATTAAATTTCATGTAAAAAAAAAAGAAGGCTCAAAAATTAGTAAAGGGTCTGTAATTGCTGTAATTGAAGGTAAAATTAAAAATATATTAATTGGAGAAAGGGTTGCTCTAAATTTTCTCTCTCATATCTCTGGCATTGCTACTAAAACCAATAAATTTGTAGAAAAGGCAGGAAAGAAAACAAAAATTTGTTGCACTAGAAAAACAATTCCTAATCTAAGAGTTATTCAAAAATATGCGGTAAAACTAGGAGGTGGAACTAATCACAGATTTAATTTGAGCGATGAATTTTTAATAAAAGACAATCATCTGGCCTCATCAAAGAAATTTGAAGAAATAGTGAAAAAAGCAATTAAAAACAAAAAAAAAAGAAAAATTACTGTCGAGGTAGATACGTTGAAGCAATTTAAAAGAATTAACGGACTTAATTTTAATACAGTTCTATTTGATAATATGAGTCCGAAAACTCTAGGGGTGGCTATTAAATATGCAAAAAGGAAATATGAGACTGAAGCCTCTGGAGGAATAACATTAAAAAATGTGAAAAATCTAGCTGCAACAAACGTTGATAGAATATCAGTAGGTGAATTAACACATAGTATTCAAGCTTTGGACTTAAAATTAGAGATTTAATTTTTTTTTATTTGAGCTTGCGCTGCCGCTAATCTTGCTACTGGAACTCTGTAAGGTGAACAAGAAACATAATCTAATCCAGTTTTTGCACAAAATTCTATACTTCTAGGATCCCCACCATGCTCACCACAAATTCCAAGTTTAATTTTTTTGTTTTGTTTTCTGCCTTTATCAGTTGCAATTTTTATTAAGTCTCCAACCCCATCATCAATTGATACAAAAGGATCAATTTCAAAAATTTTGTTCTCAATATAATCGCTGAGAAATTTACCACTATCATCCCTGCTAATACCAAATGTAGTTTGAGTTAAATCATTAGTTCCAAAACTAAAAAATTCAGCATGTTTAGCAATATCTTTAGCCTTAATTGCTGCTCTTGGCAATTCAATCATTGTTCCAACTAAAAAATTAATTTTAATTTTATTCTCATCTTGAACTTTTTTAGCAACCCTGATGACTAAATCTTTCATGATTTTAATTTCTGCTTCTGTTGAAACTAAAGGTATCATGATTTCAGGCATAGTTGATTGAATATTTTGTTTTTTACATTCCACTAAAGCTTCAAAAATTGCAGTACACTGCATCTCGTAAATTTCAGGGAATGAAATTGCCAATCTACAACCTCTATGACCTAGCATTGGGTTTTGTTCATGAAGTTCTGAAATTCTAACTTCAAGTTCTTTTATGCTAATATTTAGTGAAACTGCGACATCATTAATTTCATTATTACTTTTTGGCAAAAATTCATGAAGCGGTGGGTCAAGCAACCTTACTGTAACTGGTAAACCTTTCATTATCTTAAATATTTGAATAAAATCTTTTTTTTGATGTGGCAATAGCTTTTTCAGTGCATTAGATCGATCTTCTATTGTTTTTGATAATATCATTTCTCTTACTGATAAAATTCTTTCTTCGTCAAAAAACATATGCTCAGTTCTACATAAACCAATTCCCTCTGCACCAAATTCCCTAGCAGTTTTACTATCCAATGGTGTCTCAGAATTAGTTCTAATTTTTAATTTTCTAAAATCATCAGACCAACTCATTATTTTTGAGAAATCGCCTGATATTTCTGGTTTAACTGTTTTTATCTCGCCAATAATTATTCTGCCTGTCGAACCATCAATTGTAATTATTTCACCCTCTTTAATTACTTTGTTGTTTGTTTTGAATAATTTATTTTCATAATCAATTTCTATTTCACTAGATCCAGAGACACACGGTCTTCCCATCCCTCTAGCAACTACTGCAGCATGACTTGTCATACCTCCTCTTGAAGTAAGTATTCCTTTTGCTGCATGCATACCATGTATATCTTCTGGTGAAGTTTCTACTCGAACTAATATTGTACTTTGCATCATACTATTTAGTCTTTCAGCCTCCTCAGAAGTGAAAACAACTTTTCCACTTGCTGCACCTGGTGATGCAGGTAAGCCTGACCCGATTACTTCTAAGTTTGCTTTTTCATCTAAAGTTGGATGAAGCAAACTGTCTAAAGAACTTGGTTCTATTCGCAATATTGCATCTTTTTTAGTAATCAATTTTTCTTTAACCATATCTACTGCTATTTTAACAGCAGACTTGGCTGTACGTTTACCAGAACGTGTTTGAAGCATCCAAAGTTTTGTGTTTTCAACAGTAAACTCAACATCCTGCATATCTTTGTAATGTTTTTCTAATTTAGTTAAAATATTCTTTAGTTGCTTGTATGTCACTGGCATTGCCTCCTCCATTGACTTAAGAGTTTCTTTTGATTCAACTCTAGCTTTTTTTGTAATATGTTGTGGAGTTCTGGTTCCAGCAACAACATCCTCTCCTTGCGCATTTATCAAATATTCTCCGTAAATATTTTTTGATCCATCCGATGGATTTCTAGTAAACACTACACCAGTTGCACAATCATTGCCCATATTTCCAAAAACCATTGATTGCACATTAACTGCTGTACCCCAATTAGAAGGTATTTGATTTAATTTTCTATAGACTTTTGCTCTGTGACTTTCCCAAGATAAAAAAACAGCACTAATTGCTCCAACTAGTTGTTCTTTGACGTTTTGTGGAAAATCCTTTTTTGTTTTTTCTTTTACAATGTTTTTAAAATCTTTTATTAAAGCTTCCCAGTCATGCTCATCTAATTCTGTGTCAAGCAATACTCCTTTTGTTAACTTATAGTTCTCAATTAAATCCTCAAAGTGATAACCTTCGATACCCAATACAACATTAGAATACATTTGAATAAAACGCCTATAACTATCATTTGCAAATCTTAAATTTAAAGTTTTTTTTGCAAGTGCTATTACCGTATTATCATTTAAACCTAGATTTAAAATTGTATCCATCATACCAGGCATAGAAACCCTAGCTCCAGATCTTACAGAAACTAGAAGAGGATTTTTTATATCTCCAAATTTTTTTCCTGAGTCTTTTTCAATTAATTTTAATTCTTTATTTATTTCATTCAGTATTTTTTTATTTAATTTTTTTTTGTTTTTATAAAATAAATCGCACACCTCAGTAGATATTGTAAAACCGGGAGGTACAGGTAGCCCCATTCTTCCCATCTCAGAAAGATTTGCACCTTTGCCACCCAGAATATTTTTTGGAATTTTAATTTTTTTTATTTTATTTGACTTAAAATTAAATATAAATTTTTTCATGCTAGGCTTCTATCTTTGAAAAATTAAAATAGTTATCGAAAGTCTTGCACAACATATTTAATAATTCTAATCTATTTTTTTTAATTATTATATCTTCATCATTAACAATAACATTATCAAAAAAGTCGTTTACCTCATTCTTAATGCTTGATAAAATTTTTAGACTTTCCTCGTAATTTTCATCTTTTCCAGCACTCAAAAAATATTGCCTTATATCATTTATTTTTTTATATAATTTTTTCTCATAATCGTTTTTAAATAAACCTGGATCTGCAAAACCAAGAGTTTCAATAGATATTTTTTCTTCAGTGTTTAATATATTTGAAGATCTTTTGTATACTGCAATAGTTTCAAAACCGATTTCTTTCTTAATATTTTTATTTAAACATAGAGTTTTTTTATAAACCTTTAACAAATCGTCCAATCCCACCAAAAATGTTGAGCTTTCAATTAAATCTTGTCTTACTTTTTTTTCTTTTAAATAATTTTTTAATCTTTCAATTATGAAATCATTTAATTCGTTTTGTATCTTTTTGGTATCAAATGCGTAGCCCTGATCTCTATATACTGAACAGGTGTAAACTATTAAATCTTTTAGTTTGATTTTAATTTCATTTTCAACAATTAATCTGACAAGACTTATAGCCATTCTTCTTATTGCATATGGGTCTTTTGAACTTGTAGGTTTTAGATTAATTCCAAAAAAACCTACTAATGAGTCAATTTTATCACTTAAAGATAAAGCAACACTGTACATTTTTTTTGGTAATTTACTTTCCATCCCATTAGGTAAATATTGTTCAGATACAGCAAGACAAACTTCTTTATCAAATCCTTGAAACTTTGCAAAATGACCTCCAACAATACCTTGGAGTTCTGGAAACTCTCCAACAAGATCAGACATTAAATCAACTTTACAAATTGATGAGGCTATTTCAATTTTATCTTTGCTAATTAAAAAATCATCAGAAATTAATGATGATAATTTCCTCATACGTTGAATTTTGTCAAAGTAGGACCCTAAACCTTGAAAATAATTTATATTTTTTAATTTATCTACTTGTTTAACTAAATTTTGGGTTTTATTTTTTTCCCAAAAAAACTCAGCATCGCTTAATCTTGCTTCAATCACTCTCTCATTTCCTAATTTAACAAACCCTTTAGTATCTTTTATATCTGAAACAACAAAAAAATTATTTGTAAGATTATTTTTTTTATCAAAAGTTGGTAAATATTTTTGATGACTCTGCATTGTAGTAATCAATATTTCACTAGGGATATTCAAAAATTTATTGTCAAAATCACAAACAATTACCACTGGCTTTTCAACTATATTTACTATTTCATTAATAAGTCTATTATTCGGTTCGATTTTTAAATTTTTTTTGGCAATTATTTGATTAATTTTATTCTGTATTATTTTTTTTCTCAAATCTTGATCAATTAAAATACCTTTTTGTTTAAAAAATTTTAAATACGAATTAAAGTCATTGAAAATTTCTACACCTTCTTCAAGTGATTTATTTATAAAAGTTTTGTTAGAGCTGTTAATGTGGTTAAAAACAAAATTTAGAGGTTTTTTATTAAATATTGCTAAAATTGATTTAAGAGGTCTTCCCCAATAAAGATCATAATTTGACCATTTCATTGATTTATTCCAAGCTATTTTTGCTAAGATTTCACTTAAATTTTTTTCTAGTAAATCTGAAACCTTTATTTTTCTAGACTCTTTTTTAAAAAAATAGAATTCACCTTTTTCAGTATTTTTTTTAAATATTTTCTCTAATATTGTGTTGTTTGATCTAATAAATCCCTCTAATGCTTTTTCAGGAGCATTAACATTTGGGCCTCTGATTTCCTCTGAACTTAATTTTATTTCATTAGGGATTTTATCAACATGCAGAACTAGTCTATTTGGAGTTGAATAGACATTAAAATTTTCGTTGAATTTAATTTGATTTTCAAGAAAAAAATTTTTAATATTTTTTTTTAATTCATTCCTTGCGTTAATTTGAAGTCTTGCAGGAATTTCCTCACTAAATAGCTCTACAAATAATTCTGACATTAACTTTGGCTTTCAATCCAAATTTTCCCAATTGATTTAGTTAGTTCCCTGATTCTTGCAATATATTCAGCCCTTTGTGCTACACTAATCACCCCTCTTGCATCTAAAATATTGAAGACATGACTACATTTCAAACATTGATCATAAGCTGGAAGAGAAATTTTTTTTTCAACTAATAATTTTGTTTCTTCTTCAAGCATTTCAAATATTTTAAATAAATTATCAGTATTGGCATATTCAAAATTGTATGCTGAAAATTCTTTCTCTGATTGATGAAAAACATCTTTATAAGTAATTCCTTCATCATTCCATATTAAGTCAAAAACACTTTTTTTATTTTGAATAAACATGCACAATCTCTCTAGTCCATATGTAATTTCAACAGATACAGGTTTACATTCAACTCCTGCCATTTGTTGAAAATATGTAAATTGTGTAACTTCCATACCATCACACCAAACTTCCCAGCCAAGACCTGCCGCTCCTAATGTTGGACTTTCCCAGTCATCTTCAACAAACCTTATATCGTGTTCCTCATAATTAATGCCTATTGATGACAAACTATTTAAATACATCTTTTTTATTTCTTTTGGTGAAGGTTTAATTAAAACTTGAAATTGATAGTAGTGTTGCAATCTATTAGGATTATCACCATATCTTCCATCAGTGGGTCTGCGTGATGGTTGAACATATGCAGTTTTCCATGGTTTTAGGCCAAGTGATCTTAGAGTGGTGGCTGGATGGAATGTCCCAGCTCCTACCTCTAGATCATATGGCTGTAATATTACACAACCTTTTTTGGACCAGAACTTTTGTAACTTAAAGATTGTATCTTGAAAAGATAAAGTTTTTTTTTTTATTTTAGAGACCATACCTTTGCCAGATTGATCTTTCTTCCAATAGACTGATTACTTTATCAGTATAATTTTCAGAAGATGATAGCTTTTTTGATAACCACCCTTTACTTTTTCCAAATTTCTTGATTTCTATTTCTTCACCATATTTCTCTCTTAATATTTGCTCTGCATTTCCTAGTCCATCTATTAAACCTAATTCTTTTGCTTTTTTTCCTGCCCAAAATTCCCCAGAGAAAAGTTCAATACCAGAGTTTTTGTTTAGTTTTTCTTTTCTACTTTCCTCAACAACATCAATAAAATCTTGATGTATTTCTAATTGAATATTTTTTAAACGATTAATATCATCTTCTTTTTCATCCAAAAAAGGATCTAAAGTACTTTTATTTTTTCCAGCAGTGTAAACTCTTCTTTCAATCCCAATTTTTTCAATTAAATTTTTAAAACCAAATGATGCAGAAATAACTCCGATAGATCCTATTATTGAACTTGAGTTAGCATAAATCTCGTCACCTGCACATGAAATAAGATATCCACCAGATGCTGCTACATCTTCAGCAAAAACAATTACTTTTTTTTTTGTTTTCTTAGATTGTTCTTTTATTAGTTTATAAATCAAATGTGACTGTACTGGAGATCCACCTGGTGAATTAATTGTAATTGCAACGGCTAAAGCTTTCTTTACTGAAAAAGCCTTTTTTATTATTTCCTCCTCACTTGAATATTCTATTCCTTGTCTGAACCTTCCAACATTTCCTATAACTCCTGATAATCTTAGGTGACTTATTATCTTTTTTTTTTTAAAAAATGAGAACATTAGAATTCTTATAAATTTTTTTAATATATTATAAACCCTAGTTATAATTAAAGAATAAGGTGCGTCAATTGATAAGTATATTAATAAATTGAATATAATAGTTTTAATATATGGGATCTGTAATACGGCTAAAAAAACAAATTAATAATTCTTATGAAGATTTAAAAAATTCTGTTGATGATAAATTGATTCTAGTTGAAGAAAAAATTAATTCCAGACTAGCAAGTAAGGTTGACTTAGTTCAAAAGATGACCAAGTATCATTTAAAAACTGGTGGTAAAAGACTAAGAGCACTTTTGACCTTACAAAGTGCTAAAATATGTGAATATCAAAAAGGATTAAGAGATGTAAATCTCGCAGCTTGTGTAGAGCTTATACATGCAGCAACCTTAATGCATGACGATGTAATAGATAGTGCTGATCTGAGAAGAGGAAAAAGAACACTGAACACAGTCTGGGGGAATCATTCCTCTATTTTGGTAGGTGATTATTTACTTAGTAAATGTTTTGAAATGATGGTAGAGGACGGTAATTTAGAACTATTAAAACTTTTAGCGACTACATCGTCTGAAATTGCACAAGGTGAAGTTCTACAATTACAACACAATAAAGAAATAGATATATTAGAAGAAACATATCTTAATATTATTTCTTCAAAAACTGCCTCTTTGTTTGCGGCAGCAACTAAAGTTGGAGCAATAATTGCTGAAAAAGACTTAAAATATAAAAATGCATTAGAATTTTATGGAAAAAACTTAGGCCTTACATTCCAAATAGCAGATGACACATTAGACTACAATTCTGAATTAAAATTATTTGGAAAAAAGATTGGCAATGACTTTTACGAGGGTAAAGTGACTTTGCCAATAATTTTACTTTATCAAAAAGTTGATAAGTTTGAAAAAGAAAAATTAAAATCTTTTTTTGAAAAAGACATTCGTGAAAAACAAAACTTAGAACATGTGCTATATCTAATAAAAAAAAATAATATTATTAATGAGTGTTATAGAAAAGCAGAACATTATATAAATTTAGCTTCTAATTCTTTGAGTGTATTTGAAGAGTCTGAAGAAAAAAATATATTAAAAAACTTAACATCTTTTAGTATTGAAAGAAATTTTTAGGGACTTAATAATACTTTTTTCCAATATTTTTTTTTAATATATTTTAATCTTTCATGAATTCGATTCTGTCCATCTAACCAAAATTCAATTTCTTTTGGTTTGATTCTCCAACCAGACCAATATTCAGGTCGTGGTATCTTTTTTTCATTTGGGAATTTTTTCTTAAATTCCTCAATAGACTTATATAAATCCTGTCTTTTTTTTAAAATAGAACTTTGCTTTGAGGCCCAAGCACCAATTCTGCTTCCATAGGCTCTTGAATTATAATAAGCATCAGCCTCTTTTTTTGTTACCTTGGTAGCAATACCAATTATTCTAATTTGTCTTTTTAAACTTTTCCAGTGGAAGCACATAGAAATTTTTGAGGAATTTTTGATAGCCTTGCTTTTATCACTATTAAGATTTGTATAGAAAACAAATCCATTTTTATCAAAATCTTTGAGAAGCACCATTCTTACTGTTGGAAACCCATTTTTGTTTACAGTTCCAACTGCAAATGCGTTTGGATCATTAATTTCAGTTTTTTTTGCCTTATTGAACCATTCCTTAAAAAGTTTTATTGGGTTATTATGATCTTTAAAGCAAAGATTTAGTCCAAGTGAGTTTTTTTCGTTCATAAATTTAAAAAAATAATTTATATATTAAAATAATGTCATTTAATACTTTTGGAAAGTTATTTAGATTTACTACCTGGGGAGAGTCGCATGGTCCAGCTATTGGATGTGTTGTTGACGGCTGCCCTCCAAATATCCCAATAAAAGACAGCGATATACAAAAAGAGCTTAATAAAAGAAAACCAGGACAATCTAAATTTACAACTCAAAGAAAAGAAGATGATAAAATTAATATTTTATCTGGGGTTTTTGAGGGTAGAACAACTGGAACTCCAATTTCTCTTATTATTTATAATAAAGACATGAGATCTAGGGATTACGAGACAATAAAGAATAAATTTAGGCCAGGCCATGCAGACTATACTTATTTTAAAAAATATGGGATCCGGGATTACAGAGGTGGTGGAAGACAATCTGCTCGTGAGACCGCTGCAAGAGTTGCGGCAGGTGCTATTGCAAAAGTTGTTTTGAAACATAAAATTGGTAAGAAGTATCAAGCAGTTGGTGCTGTTACGCAATTAGGAATATTAGGATGTGACTTAAAGAAATGGAAAGACAAAACAATTTCTAGTAACCCATTTTTTTGTCCTGACAAAACCGTGATTAAACTTTGGGAAAAATATTTACTTGGGATAAGAAAAGCTGGATCATCCTGTGGAGCAATTATTGAAGTTAGAGTAAGAGGGGTTCCTTTAGGACTTGGGGCACCAATATACTCAAAATTAGATATGGATATTGCGGCAGCAATGATGAGTATTAATGCTGTAAAGGGGGTAAATATTGGATCAGGAATGAACTCTGCAATGTTAACTGGTGAAGAAAACTCTGATGAAATTTTGAAAAAAAAAGGTAAAACTAGTTTTAGATCAAATAATGCAGGAGGAATTCTTGGAGGAATATCAACTGGACAAGAAATAATTGTTTCATTTGCAGTAAAACCTACATCATCTATTTTGTCGTCTAGGAAAACAATAGACAGATTTGGTCGGAATACGACAATATCTGTGAAAGGAAGGCACGACCCATGTGTTGGAATTAGAGCAGTTGCAATAGGAGAGGCGATGATGCATTGTGTTATTCTTGATCACTATTTAATGAATACAGCACAAAATAAAATTTAATTAGATTTTTTAATTAAAACTTTTGAATTTAAAGTATCTAATATTTTATTTTCAATACCAATAGAGTCTAAATTAGCAAACTTATACATTAGCTCTGGTTTATCATGATCAATAAATCTATCAGGTAATATCATTGATCTAAATTTAAGATCACTGTCTAGTAAATTTTTTTCACTTAAAAATTGGCTCACGTGAGATCCAAATCCCCCAATTGAACCCTCTTCTATTGTAATTAAAACCTCATGTTCTGTTGCGATTTGCCATATTAGGTTTTCATCTAACGGTTTTGCAAATCTTGCATCAATAATAGAGATGTCAATTCCTTTTTTTGTTAAATTTTCAGAAGCCAAAATACACTCCTGTAATCTTGCTCCAAAATTTAAGATTGCAACTTTTTTTCCTTCTTTGATTATTTTTGCTTTACCCAACTCAATTTTCTCAGTTATTTCAGGTAATTGAACGCCCACACCATTACCTCTTGGATATCTAAAAGCTGATGGTCTATCATTTATATCCATTGATGTATTTATCATTCTTACAAGCTCAGCTTCATCACTTGCAGCCATTACTACAAAATTTGGTAATGTCGAAAGGTATGTTATATCAAAAGATCCAGCATGTGTTGGGCCATCAGCACCAACTAACCCCGCTCTGTCGATTGCAAATCTAACAGGCAAAGATTGTATGGCAACATCGTGGACGACTTGATCGTAAGCTCTTTGAAGAAACGTTGAGTAAATTGCAGCGTAAGGTTTATACCCTTCGGTAGCCATACCCGCGGCAAAAGTAACCGCATGCTGCTCAGCTATCCCAACATCAAACATTCTTTCTGGAAATTTATTTCTAAATAAATCCATCCCTGTTCCTGAAGGCATTGCTGCAGTTATGCCAACGACCTTACTATCTTTTTCTGCATGTTTGATTAATGTATTAGCGAATACTTTGGTATAAGAAGGAGTATTAGATTTAGACTTTTCTTGCTCTCCTGTTTTGATATTAAATTTTGAAACACCATGAAATTTATCTTCTGATTTTTCAGCAAAAGAATAACCTTTTCCTTTTTCAGTTTTAACATGGATTAAAATTGGTCCATCATAATTAATATCTTTTGCATTATTAAATACTGAAACCATTGAATCAATATCGTGCCCATCTATTGGTCCAATATAATAAAATCCCATAGAATTAAACAGTGTTCCACCAGTTACTGCAGATCTTAAAAAATCTTCAGCTTTTCCAGCTTGATTTTTAAATCTTTTTGAAAAAGCAGATATAATTAATTTTAATGTTTCTCTAAAACTAAAGTAAACTTTTCCAGATAAAATTTTTGCTAGATATTTTCTCATAGCACCAACAGGTTTTGAAATTGACATATCGTTATCATTTAAAACAACAATCATCTTTGTTTTGCTTCCACCTGCATTATTCATAGCTTCATAAGCCATACCAGCACTTATAGCTCCATCGCCTATGACTGCAATTACATTACCTGATTTATTTGATAACTTATTAGCTACCGCTATTCCTAATGCAGAAGAAATAGAAGTTGAACTATGAGCAGCACCAAATGGATCATATTCACTTTCTGATCTTTTTGTAAAACCAGATAATCCTTCACCTTTTCTAAGAGTTCTTATTTGTTTTTTTCTACCAGTTAATATTTTATGCGGATAAGTTTGATGCCCTACATCCCAAATTAATTTATCATGAGGAGTGTTAAATATATAGTGTAAGACAACAGTCAATTCTACAACTCCTAGTCCAGCACCTAAATGTCCTCCTGTTTCAGAAACAACATCAATTAACTCTTGTCGAACTTCTTTTGCCAAAATTTTAATATCAGATTGTGATAATTTTCTTATATCATCAGGGAAATTGATATTATCTAGAAATTTATAATTATTACTCACTTTGTTCTATTTAAAATATAATTTATTGTTTCTCTTAAATCTTCGCCTTTTTTTCCAAAAATTTTTAAACTATTAAATATTTTTAATTTTAAGTTATTTGCATATTTAATAGTATTATTAGTGCCTAGTAAACTTATTAAAGTAGCTTTTCCCATTTTTAAATCTTTTTTAGTTTTTTTTCCTACATTAGATGTTTTACCTTTTAAATCTATCAAGTCATCAGCAATTTGAAATAATAATCCAATTTCGTTGCCTATTTTATTAAACTTATTCAGGTATTTTGTTTTACCAGACATTATAATTGGAGCAACACAACAGAAACTAAATAGTTTACCAGTTTTTTTAATTTGCATGTCTATAATTTGTTTTTTAGTTTTTTTAATTTTTTCATAACTTAAGTCTAAAAACTGCCCCCCAGCAATTCCTGTATGTCCCGAACTTTCAGAAATCAAGTTTATTAGTTTTATTTTTTTTTTTTCATCTAAACTTAATCTTTTTTCACTAAGAATTTGAAATGCAATAGTAAGTAGAGAATTACCAGCAAGAATTGCTGTTGACTCACTAAACTTTTTGTGTGTTGTCAATTTTCCTCTTCTCAAATTATCATTGTCCATGCATGGTAAATCATCATGTATTAATGAATAAGCATGTATACACTCAACCGCTGCTGCAACATGCAAAATATTTTTTTTATCTAAGTTGAATATAGACCCAATATCAAAGAGTATTTTTGATCTTACTTTTTTACCTCCAGGTAAAAGTCCATAAAGCATTGGTTTGATAAGCTCAGTTTTTTTTTGTTTGGAAAAATATTTATAAAGATAGTTGTTAGTTCTATTAACTATTTTATTTAACTTTTTTTGCATTTTTATTTGATTTTATGTCTTTAATTTTAAAATTTGTTTTATCCGATATTTCTTTAAAATTTTTTTGGAATTTTTTTTCTATTAATCTATTAATTTTTAATAAATTTGCATAGTCTTCAGATGTATTTTCTAGATTATTTTCATTTTCCAAATTTTTGATAATTTGGTCTGCTAAATCAGTAAGCTCATTTAAAGATTTTGACGCAATATCATCTGGCAAATTTTTTTCATTCATATATTAGTTGGTAATATTATATGAAAAAGAATGATTCAAATATTAAAAAAGCAATAAAATACTTAAATAATAATGAATGTATAGCGATCCCTACCGAGACAGTCTATGGACTGGCGGGAAATGCGTATTCGGATAAAGCAGTTTCAAGAGTATATAAATTAAAAAAAAGACCTAGAAGCAATCCTTTAATTGCTCACTATTATAGCATTAATACCTTAAAAAAAGATTGTGAAATTGATAACACTTTTATTAAACTTTATAAAAAATTTTGTCCAGGACCGATATCATTTGTTTTAAAATTAAAAAAGAAAAGTAAGATTTCAAAAATCATTACAAATAATTCAGATTCAGTAGCAATAAGATTTCCAAGCCATCCTTTAACTAGAAAGCTATTAAAAAAAATTAATTATCCACTTGCAGCACCTAGCGCAAATATTTCAACAAGTATAAGTCCTGTTTCAAAACAGGATGTAGTTGATGAATTTGGCTCTAAATTAAAGTTTATCTTAGATGGTGGTTCTTCGAAAATAGGTTTAGAATCAACGATTATAAACCTTATCGGAAAACCTCATATTTTAAGATTAGGAGGAACAAATAGTAAATTAATCTATAAAATAATTAACCCATTAAAAAATAAGAATAAAAAAAAAATTAAAATAAAAGTTCCTGGTACTAGTAAATTGCATTATTCACCTGGAATACCTGTGAGACTAAATGCCAAAAAAAATTATCAAAATGAGGCATATATATTGATAAAAAAAAGAAAAAAATTAAACAAAAACTATTTTTATATAAGTAAGACAAGTAATTTAAAGCAAGCTGCAAAAAATTTATATAAGACATTAAGAATAATAAAAAAAAATGGGTACAAAAAAATTGCTATTGAAAAAATTCCAAATATTAATATTGGTGAAGCCATTAATGACAGAATTTTAAGAGCATCAAAAAAATGAAAAATTTAATTGAAGTTCAAAACATAAAAAAAAATTATGGTAAAAAAGAAGCCGTAAAAGGAATATCATTTAATGTTGAGGAAGATGAAATTTTAGGTTTGCTTGGTCCAAATGGATCTGGAAAAACAACAACTATTGGAATGTTGCTAGGCTTGCTTAAACCAACAAGTGGTCAAATATTTATCAATAATCTTAAACTTGAAGAAAATAGAATTCAAATTCTTGAAATGATTAATTTTATATCCCCATATATTGAACTGCCCAAAAAACTTACTGTGAAACAAAATTTATATGTTTATTCTAAACTTTATAAAGTTGTAAATATTAAGGAACGAATTGAGTATTTGTCGGAAAAGCTAAGAATAGGTGAATTATTAAATAGTATTACAGGGGAACTTTCATCAGGTCAAAAAAATAGAGTAAGTTTAGCCAAAGCCCTAGTAAATGAACCAAAAGTTCTGCTACTTGACGAACCAACTGCATCTTTAGACCCAGAAGTAGGAGATTTTGTTAGAACATTTTTAGAGGACTATAAAAAAGAAAAAAAAATTTCGATACTTTTGGCTTCTCATAATATGAATGAAGTCACACGTTTATGCAAATCAGTATTAATGATGAAAAATGGAGAAATAATAGATCAAGGTAAACCTGAAGATTTAATTGCAAAACATGGAAGAACAAATTTAGAGGAAGTTTTTTTAAAACTATCAAGGAGTAAAAGTGAGTTTAACTAGGATTTACGGTTTATTTTTAAGGCATTTTTATCTAATCACTAGATCATTTCCTAGAATATTAGATTTAGTTTACTGGCCATCAATTCAAATTACATTATGGGGATTTATATCTAATTTTTTTGCTACACATACAACATATTACAATAATGCAGTTGGAGTAATCCTTACATGTGCAATACTTTATGATTTTTTGTTTAGAACAAGTATTGGTTTCAATATGCTTTTTTTAGAAGAGATCTGGAGTAGAAATTTTACTAATCTTTTCATAGCACCGATGAGAATTGGTGAGATTTTAACTTCACTTGTTATAACTGCATTAATTAGATCTCTAATTGGCTTGGTTCCAGCGATCTTGCTAACTTCTCCGTTGTTTGGAATTTCAATTTTAGATTTAGGAATTTTTTTATTTTTTCTTTTTTTAAGTCTATATATTTTTGGAATTACACTTGGTATTTTAGTTTCCTCTGGTTTGCTTAGATTTGGACCGTCATTTGAAAATATAGCATGGTCAACAATGTTTTTACTTGCACCCTTTGGATGTATATATTACCCGATAGAAACTCTTCCAGAAATATTTCAAAAAGTTGCCTATGTGCTTCCATTAGTATACATATTTGAAGAAGCTAGAAATATTTTGATAAATCAATCAGTTAATATTGAAAATGTATACTACGCATTAATGTGGAACGCTTTTTATTTTTCTCTTTCAATTGCTTTGTTTTATTATTCTTTCAATGCAGCGAAAGATAAAGGTACTTTAATTAACATGGGTGAATAATGGTGCGCCCGCAAGGAGTCGAACCCTGAACCTCCAGAGCCGAAATCTGGCGCTCTATCCAGTTGAGCTACAAGCGCATATTGTATATTTATATCAATATGAAAAATATTATTAATATAAAAGTCAAAAATAAAGAAAATAATTTAAGAATAGATATTCTATTATCCAATCAGGACAATAAATTAAGTAGATCAAGAGTAAAAAGTTTAATTTTAGAAAATAAGTTAAAAATTAACGATATTATTGTTAAAGATCCCTCAAAGAAAATAAAATTGAATGATGAAATTTATTTCGAGATTTCAGAGCCAAAAAAAGAGACTCTTGAACCATTTAAATATATTCTTAATATTGTTTACGAAGATAAAGACTTGATAGTCATCAATAAATCTGCAGGAATTTCCATGCATCCGGGACCAGGAAATTATAACAACACAATTGTAAATGCATTGATTAATTATGATAATAAAAATTTATCAAATATTGGAAACGAACTAAGGCCTGGAATTGTTCACAGAATAGATAAAGATACATCTGGATTAATAGTTATCGCCAAAAATAATGTTTCGCACGAGAATTTATCAAAACAATTTTCAGATCATTCTATTACAAGAGTTTATCAAGCTTTAGTCTGGGGTAAAATAAGACCTCAAAATGGAAAAATTGAAACATTTATTACAAGAAGTTCAAGAAACAGACAAATGATGGAAGTTTCAACCAAGAAAGGCAAAACCGCTATAACAAATTATAAAACTTTAGAAATATTTGAGAATGATAAAATTCCAACATTTAGTCTCGTTGAATGCAAACTGGAAACAGGAAGAACACATCAAATAAGAGTTCACTTATCTTACAAAGGTAATAATATTTTAGGTGACAAGAAATACAAAAAAAAATTCAAAAAATTTGTTAATATTGATAGTAAACTTGAAAAGAGTATAATTGCACTTAATAGACAATTTTTACATGCAAAAACTATTGGCTTTAATCACCCAAAGAGTAATGCAAGACTTGAATTTACGTCAAAATTACCTTCAGATTTAGAACAAATTTTAAAAAAACTAAGAAAAACCAAGTAATAAAAGGATTGTAATAATTTAATTATTTATTAAATAAATACTTCGTATGAGTAAAAATGCTTACAACTTACCAGTGCTTTCGAACGAAGGTGGATTAGCAGCTTATCTTGCGCAGATAAAGAAGTTTCCTATGCTTGCAGCTGAAGAAGAGTATATGTTAGCTAAAAATTGGCAATCAACTGGAAATGTTAAATCGGCAGAAAAACTTGTAACTAGCCATTTGAGACTAGTTGCAAAGATAGCAATGGGTTACAAAGGTTATGGTTTACCTCTTAACGAGATGATATCAGAAGGAAATGTAGGATTAATGCAGGCAGTAAAAAAGTTTGAGCCAGAAAAAGGTTTTAGACTTGCAACTTATGCAATGTGGTGGATCAGAGCTTCAATACAAGAATATATATTAAGATCATGGAGTTTAGTAAAAATAGGAACAACAACAGCACAGAAAAAACTTTTTTTTAATCTAAAAAAAATTAAAAATCAAATAGCTCCTAGGTCTGAGGGAGATCTAAGAAAAGAACATGTTCAAGATATTGCTAAGAGACTTTCAGTAAGTGAAAGTGAAGTTGTTTCAATGAATAGAAGACTTTCAGGGAAAGAACAATCTTTAAATGCTCCAATAGGTGAAGATGGAGATGAGTGGCAAGACTGGGTTGTTGATAATGAAATGGATCATGAATTAAAAATCTCTCAAAGTGATGAAATGGAACAAAGAAAAGATTTACTTCAAGATTCAATTAAAATTCTAAATGAAAGAGAAAAGAAGATTTTATACTCAAGAAGATTAACCGATGATCCCATAACTTTAGATGAGCTAAGTAAAAAGTATAAGATAAGTAGAGAAAGAGTAAGACAAATAGAAAATAAAGCTTTTGAAAAGCTTCAAAAGCATATGCTTAACTCTGCTAAATCAAAAAACTTATTGCCAGCAAATTAAAGATTAAAAGGATCTTGAATTAAGATTGTATCATTTCTTTCTGGACTAGTGGAAATACTGGAAATTCTGGTCTCTACAAACTTTTCTAATTCTTTTATGTAAATTTTCGCATTTTCCGGTAATTCCTCAAATTTTTTTATACCTACTGTTGAAGATTTCCAACCTTTAAAAGATTGATATATTGGCTTAGCCATAAATTGGTCATCAACTGAAGCTGGAAGGTAATCATATTTTTCACCATTTATCTCATAAGCGATACACATTTTAATTTCATCTAGTTCGTCTAGCACATCTAGTTTAGTTAAGGCAATTCCATCAATTCCAGAAATTTTTAAAGTTTGTCTTACAAGCACTCCATCAAACCAACCACATCTTCTTTTTCGACTTGTGACGGTTCCAAATTCTTTTCCTCTTGTTCCAAGTAAGTCACCTATTTTATCTGTTAGCTCAGTTGGAAAAGGGCCCTCTCCAACTCTTGTGGTGTATGCTTTTGTAATACCTAAAACATAGTTAATGGAATTTACACCACAGCCTGAGCCAGTCGCCGCAGATGAAGCGACGGTATTAGAAGAGGTTACAAATGGATAAGTCCCATGGTCAACGTCTAAAAGAACTCCTTGAGCACCTTCAAATAATATTTTTTTGTTTTGAGATTTAAATTCATTTATTTTTTTCCATACTGGCTGTGAAAATTTTAGTATTTGTGGTGCAATATTTAAAAGATTTTTTTTTAATTGCTCTTTTTTAAATTCAGTTTTTCCTAAGCCTTTTCTTATAGCATTATGATGACTTAATACTACGTCTAGTCTTTTATCCAAATTATTTTCTGATGCAAGATCCATTACTCTTATTGATCTTCTACCAATCTTATCTTCATACGCTGGTCCAATTCCTCTTCTTGTAGTTCCTATTTTTGATTTTCCTGCAGCATCTTCTCTAATGTCATCCATTTCTTTATGAAATGGTAAAATAAGAGTTGCTGCTTCAGATAAAATTAAATTATCAGGGTTAACTTCTACGCCTTTGGATTTAATTTCATTTATCTCTTCTAATAGTGCCAATGGATCAACCACTACTCCATTTCCAATTATAGATATTTTATTTTTTCTAACTATTCCTGATGGCAACAGTCTTAACTTATAAACCACACTATCTATAACAAGAGTATGCCCAGCATTATGTCCACCTTGAAATCTTACAATTATATCAGCCTCGCTAGAGAGCCAATCAACAATTTTACCTTTTCCTTCATCTCCCCATTGTGAACCGACTACAACTACATTTTTCATCTAAAAATTTTTTTAATTTGTATACTATTTAAATGGTTAACAGGACCGTGACCTTTCCCTAAGTTTGGTTGTGTTCTTAATGAATGATTTACATATTTTATTGCCATTTCACAAGATTTCTTTAAAGTTTTTCCACATGAATAGTATGTAGTTACAGCGCTTGAAAGAGTGCAGCCAGTGCCATGGCTATTTTTTGTATTTATTTTCTTATTTTTAAAGATTGTGATTTCTTTTTTATTAATAAATACATCTAGAATATTTTTATAATTTAAATGACCTCCTTTAATAAGGATATTTTTTGCACCCAATTCAATTAAATGATTACCTGCTAAAATTACATCCTGTATAGTTGATATTTTTGAATTAGTTAAAACTTCAGCTTCAGGTATGTTTGGCGTAATCAAATCTGCTTTAGATAAAAGTTTATTTTTTAAAATTTTAATAGCTGGTTCATTAATTAATTTTTTTCCGCCCTTTGCCACCATAACAGGGTCTAATATTATTTTTTTTGCTTTTATCTTTTTTAATGATTTTATTACTGAATTTATAACTTCTTTTGAATGAAGCATTCCTATTTTAACAGCGTCTGGTTTTATATCTTTTGCTGTAAATTCAATTTGATTAGAAATTTCTTTACTATTTACTGGAATAATTGATTTAACACCTGTTGTATTTTGTGATGTTATAGCAGTTACAGCAGTCATAGCATATGAACCAAGCGATGTAATAGTTTTAATGTCTGCTTGTATGCCTGCACCTCCAGAAGAGTCTGAGCCAGCGATAATTAAAATTTTAGATTTTATTTTCAAGTTAGATAATTGATTTTTTTACAATATTAACACATTTTAAAAGCATAGTTTTATCTTCAGTTTCACACATTATTCTCACTACTGGTTGTGTTCCAGATTTTCTTACTAACATTCTGCCTTTTCCTTTTATTAAACTTTTTGCTTTCTTAATTGCATTTTTGCACTTAAGATTATTAATTATTGATTTATCTTTTACTTCAACATTTTCTAACAATTGAGGAGTAGGTGTAAAATTTTCAAATATTTCGCTCGCTTTTTTACCTTTTCTCATAGAAAATAAAATTTCTAATGCAACCAATAAACCATCACCTGTAGTCGCAAATTTACCAAGAATAATATGCCCAGATTGTTCTCCCCCTAAATTAAATTTACTCTTCTGCATTACTTCTTTTACGTATCTATCACCAACTTTAGATCTTAAAAATTTTATCTTATTTTTAGAAAAATATTTTTGCAATCCATAGTTTGACATTAAGGTACCTACAACACCACCTTTTAAAATTTTTTTTCTTTTCCATCTTGTTGCTAACATAGCTATTATTTTATCTCCATCAATAATATTACCTTTTTCATCACAAATAATAATTCTATCTGCATCACCATCTAAAGAAATTCCAATATGGGATTTATTTTTTTTTGTATGATATTTAATTTTATTTGGAAATGTAGACCCACATTTTTTATTTATATTAAATCCATTTGGCGAAGTTCCAATTTCATGAACTGTGGCACCCAATGATCTAAACAATTGAGGTCCTACTTTATATGCTGCTCCATTAGCACAATCTATTGTAATTCTTAATCCTCTTAGATTAAATTGTTTAGGAAAATTTGTTTTTAAAATTTTGAGATATTTATCTGGGCCATTTTCTAATCTTTTAACCCTACCTAATATTTCAGGTTTCGACAATTTTTTTGTTATGTTTGAGTCGATAAGTTTTTCTATTTTTTTTTCTATATAATCAGATAATTTTAAACCATTTGGTCCAAACAATTTTAAACCATTATCATAAAAATGGTTGTGAGACGCAGTGATCATGATTCCCATATTAGCTTTCATTTTTTTTGTAAGCATTGCAAGACCATTTGTTGGTAATGGGCCAAAAGTGAAAACGTGCATTCCAGATGATGTTAAACCAGACACTAATGCTGGTTCTAGTGCATATCCTGATAACCTAGTATCTTTTGCAATTATTGCTATCTGTTTAGTTTTTTTTTTATTATTAAAATATGTACCAACAGCTAAACCAAATTTAAAAAACATGTCACCATTTATTTTATTTCCGTTTACCTTTCCTCTTATTCCATCTGTACCAAAATATTTTTTTTTCATTGATTAAAATTGAGTTTTTTAAAAACTTTAATTCCTTGGTTAACTTCATTAACATCATGAATTCTAAGTATTTGAACTCCTTGTAACATGCTAAAAATACCTGAAGACACTGTTCCACCTATTCTTTCTTTGCTATCATTATTTCCAGATATATCTTTTATAAATCTCTTTCTGGAAATTCCCAACATTACTGGTAATCCAAAAGAATGAAAAATAGAAACATTATTTATTAGGGTAATATTATGTTTCATATTTTTACCAAATCCTACTCCGGGATCTAAAATAATGTGATTATGTTTAATTCCGCTTTTTCTAATTAATCTAAGCTTATTTTCGAAATAATCATAAATATCCAACAAAACATTATTATACCTCGGATTTTTTTGCATTGTTTCTGTGTTACCTTTCATATGGTGTAGTACGAATGGTAATTTCGTTTTTTTTAAAAAATTAATTGTCTCCATATCATAACTAAGGCCAGATACATCATTAATTAGGTCTATTTTATATTTTAAAGCTTTTTTCATAACAAAACTTTTTCTAGTATCTAAAGAAACAAAAAATTTTTTAGATTTTAAATAACTCATAACTTTATTTACTCTCAGCCATTCCTTTGTTTGGTGAATTTCTTTGGAGCCTGGTCTTGTAGACTCACCACCTACATCAATTATCTTTGCTCCATCGACAATTAATTTATTAATCTGTTTTTTTGCAGAACTTTTTTCATTAAATTTTCCACCATCA